>JAHELW010000004.1 GCA_024643985.1 Myxococcales bacterium
TTGAGGTCGATTCACCTCGACTTGGATGCTGACCACGGACGGCGAAACCGATTCGGCCACCGAGGTGAGCGCGCCTTCGAACGCCCGGGCGCGTGCGAGCGCGTCTTCGTCGACCGTCCCCTGACGCGGTGACGCGGAAGCGGTGCCGAGCGCGACGAGCGCCAGCATCGCCGAGAGAGCGAGGGCCGCCCTCGTCGTAAGCTTGGATGCGAACATCAACATGACCTCCCTATTGCGCCGACAACGCGCAGAGCAACGGTTTGATTCCACCCATGCGCCAGGCTCCCGCGTTCGGCGGACGGAAATGGCGCGATTTCGAGCGTTTACGCGGGCAGGCAGGGCAGCGTGACCAGGACGCGCGTACCGCCGCCGATGCGGCTGTCGATCTCGATCGCGCCGCGGTGCCGCTCGACGATGCTCTTCACGATCGAGAGCCCGAGACCGGTCCCCTTGCCGCGGCGCCGCGTCGAGAAGAACGGCTCGAAGACGCGCTCGAGATCGTCCGCCGCGATGCCCACGCCGTCGTCCTCGACGAGGATGTGAATGCGGTCCTGGCCGTGGAGGCGGGTCGTCAGCCGGATGGTGCCGCCTTCATCGTGTGCGGCGTTGCACGCGTTCGTAATCAGATTGACGAAGACCTGGTGAAGCTGGCCCGGGACGGCGCTGACCTTGGGCAGGCTCGTAGCGTACTCGCGGACGACGGTCACTTGGGCCTCGCGGATCAGGTGCTCGCAGAAACCGACGGCTTCGTCGAGCACTTCGTGGACTCCGAGCGGTCGCGCCTCCTCCCTCGAGGGACGGGCGTACGTCAGCAGGTTTCGAGTGAAGGACATGATTCGGTCCGAGCTTCTCAGGATTCGTTCGATGCGCTTGAGGTCGGACTCCTCCGCGCCGGTGCGTCGGAGCTTGCTGAGCAGGTACTCGCCGTAGACGGAGATGCTCGTCAGTGGGTTGTTGATCTCGTGCACGATCCCCGCGGCGAGCTGCCCTAGCGTCGCGAGCTTCTCTGCGTGGATGACCTGTCCTTCGAGCTCTCGGACCTCCGTGCGGTCCTGGCCGATCGCGATCACGCCGGCGACGCGTCCCTCCGAGTCGAGGATGGGCGCGAGGCTGAAACGAAGCCGGGCTTGTCCGCCCCCGGCTTTAGGCAGCCTGAGCTCGAATGGAGCGACGTCACGGCCGCGAAGCGCGTCGACGAATGCGGAAAGGACACGCGCCCTCTCTCTCGGGCCCGCGAGTTGAAGCACGTCCCTCGTCTCCAGTGTGCCTCGATCGAGGCCCGTGATTCGAACGAACGAGCTACTCACCACTCGAATGCCGCGGTCGCGGCCGACGACCAGCACGGGAATGTTCGCGTGCTCGAGGAGCTTTTCGAGATAGTCGCGAAGGTGGAGCGCCTCTCGACGTAAACGCCCGCCTGTGAGCGCCGAGCTCACCTGGGCAGCCGCGATTAGCAGCGCGTCCTCGAGCTTGGTTGGCACCTCGGCCCCGCGGTCTAGCTCGGCCGCGACGACCCCGACGACCTCTCCTGCGATACAGAGAGGCGCATCGAGCCCGTCGCTCGGCTGCTCGGGGTCGGTGGGCCCCGCCGCGAGAATCGGCCGGTACGTGCGGCGCAGAGTCATTCCGGTGGGCTCCGAGTACGGCAGCGGCAATCCCGCTCGCGACAGCGCGGCCTCGGTGATCGAGACTTCGCTCGCCTCGTCGGGCCTGACGTGGTGCGTGGTCGCCTGGACGATCGCGGCCGGCTCGACGCCACGCGGGGCGAGTCTCATCGCGAAACGGGTCGTCGGATAGAGGCGCTCGAGCGCGTGCACGAACGAGCGCAAGATCCTCTCGTCGCTCGCGAACCCTTCGGTCTCGCGTTCTGCCTGGCGGAGCGACTCGAGGATTTGGGGTAGCGTGGTCGCCGCTTTCCCGCGACGCCTCGGTGAGATGATGGACTTCACCGCGGAGACTCGCGGCTCCGCGCTTGGACGGCTAGAGGACTTCTTTCGCGCGGAGTCGTCCATCGCTCAGCCCTTGGCTCCTGAATCGTTGGGCGCATCGGCTGCCCGGTCCAAGTCGAAGATCTTTTGATGACCCACGTAGGCCGTCGTTTCGTAGCGCGTGATCTTGCCGATCTTGCGAACGATGTCGGCCATGCGCTCCGCTTCCTTGATGAGCACCTCCGCGGCCTTGGCGGCCGTCGAGCCGGGCTCGGACTGGCGCTGCAGGAGCTCCGCGTAGGCCATCATGCTGGTCAGCGGCTGGTTCAGCTCGTGTGCGGCCGTCCCTGCGAGCTCCGCCAAGACGCCCTGCTTCTCGGTGAAAGCGAGCTTCTTCTGGGCGTCCGCGAGCCGTTCCTCGACCCGGATGCGGTCGCGAAGATCGGCGAAAATCAGCACGATTGCCGAGGGCTCGCCTCCCTCGTAGATCAGCGAGGCGGAGAGCTGAACGGGGATCCGCTCGCCGTGGACGTTCAGCAGATCCAGCATCGTGGGCTCGAGCCGCCCCTCTCCCCCGTGCTCCGGCGCGAAGAGCCGTTTCATGACCAGCTCCGCGGCAGAGCGGCCCAACAGATCTTCGAGCTTGACGTTTCCGAGCGTGTCGGCGACGTGCCGCCCGGAGATCGTTTCTGCGCTCGGGTTGAACAAGACGACCCGCCGATCGATGTCGGTGGCGACGATCGCGTCGACGCTGGCATTGATCAGGGACTCTAGAAACTCCATGGTCTTCAGGAGCTCCCGCTCCGTCTCGCGCTGATCGGTGACGTCCTCGAACGAAATCACGGTGTGGTCCTCTGCGCCGATCAGCGGCGCAAAGGAGGCGCTGCAAACGATCTGGGTCCCATCCCGGCGGACGAGGCGGACGTCCATGCCGCGCGGATACTGCCCGTGGGAGAGAACCTCCCGAATCCGAGCCAGGTCTTCCCGAGAGACGAGCTCACCGATGTCGCCCGCAGCAATCGTCTCCTCGCGATGCCCGACGATTTCGAAGGAGCGCGGATTGGCAAACACCATCTCGAGGTCCGAGTCGACCACCATGATGCCGAGCGCCATCGAGGCGAACGTCTTCGCATAGCGCCTGCGCAGGTTCTCGAGCGGGGAACGCGCGAGAAGGCGCTCCAGCCGCGTGACCAGCTCGGAGCCCTGCATGGGCCGGAAGCAGATGTCGTCGGCGACCTGGTCGGCGCCTTCGGGTGGCGGCTCCTCGACGATCAGCAGCACCGGCTTGCCGCGCGGCGGGCTCCAGCCGGCGGCGGCCGGGTCGGATCCGTCGAGCACCACGACCTCCTGCGCGAGCACGCCCTCCTCGGCGGACTCGGGTGCGAGCCACTCGACGGACCAGTCAGCGCCCTCCAGCGCCGCGGTGAGCTGCTGGTAGAGAGTTCGATCGGTCGAGATCAGCGCCAGAGCAGGCATCTGCGCCCAGCCTACCAGAGACCACCCCCAAGTGGCTCTTTCAGGGCGGGTGTGCAACCTTGGCGCGCACGGGGCACGTGGGAAAGCCGATTGGCATCTTCGACTCGGGGCTCGGCGGCTTGACCGTCGCCCGCGCCATCCGCGGCGCGCTGCCCGCGGAGCATCTCGTCTACCTCGGCGACACTGCGCGCGTCCCCTACGGCACGCGGAGCGCCGAAACCGTCGTGCGCTACGCCATCGGGTGCGCGGAGCGCTTGCTGAGCCACGACATCAAGCTGCTCGTCGTCGCATGCAATACGGCGAGCGGCGTCGCGCTCGAGGAACTTCGGAGCCGGCTCGACATCCCCGTCGTCGGCGTGATCGAGCCCGGCGCCCAAGTCGGGGTCAGAGCCTCGCGCAGCGGCCGAATCGGCGTCCTCGCAACGCCCGGCACGGTTTCTTCAGGCGCGTACGAGCGCGCAATTCACGCTGAAAACCCCGCCGCGCAGGTGTTTGCTCAGCCGGCGCCGCTCTTCGTGCCCCTCGCGGAGGAAGGCTGGGTGACCGGTGAGGTCCCGCGGCTGGCCGCCGACCGCTATCTCCGGCCGCTCGTCGAGGCCGACGTCGATACGATCGTCCTCGGATGCACCCATTATCCGCTCCTTCACGAGACGATCCACGACGTCGCAGCGGAGCTGCTGGGCCACGAGGTCGTCGTCGTCGATAGCGCCGAGGCGACCGCCGGGGCGCTCGGGGACCTAGAGCTCGATTTGGAGGCTGGGTCGGAGGGCGAGCTCCAAATCCTCGTCACCGATCTTCCCGGCCAATTTGCCGCCTCCGCCTCGAGATTCCTGGGGCGGCCGCTCGACGGGCTCGACATCCGCGCCGTCGACCTCTGACCTTGAATTTACAGTGTCACCGCTTTAGTATATAAATACTGATAAGGGGGGACATGGTTGGACATGCGATTGCGGCTAGCGAGCCGCCCGTCGGCGAAGACAACCGGATCTTCGCGACCGGGGAGCTGTTGGATGGGGTCTACGAGATCATGCAGCTTCTCGGGCGCGGCGGGATGGGCCAGGTGTTCGAGGCGCACGATCACCTGCTCAACCGGCGAGTCGCCATCAAGGCTGCCTGGCCGAACCCGTTGAGCCCGCCGCTTCGAAACGAGGCGCGTGCGCTCGCGGCCTTCCAACATCCGAGCCTAGTTGCCGTGCACACGCTCGGAGAGCACCGCGGGATCGACTACTTGGTGATGGAGCGGGTCTACGGGGTGTCGCTGACCCAGCACGCGTCGACGCGTTGGGGAACCGGCCAGGAGTTCAGCCCAGAGGAGGTCGTTCAGATCGTGCTGCCTGCCGCCGAAGGGCTGAGCGTCGTTCACCGTGCCGGGCTGGTCCATCGAGACATCAAGCCCGACAACATCATGCTCACGCCGGCTCATCGCGTGATCTTGATGGACTTCGGCCTCGTCCTACCTCAGTTCGACGTCAACGGGCAGCAGCGCGTGGCCGGCTCGCCCCCCTACATGGCTCCCGAAGCGTTGATGAATACCGCCGAGCCCGGAAGCGGACACCTGGTCGACATCTTCGGACTCGGCGTCGTGGCTTACGAGCTTCTCACCGGAGCGCGTCCGTACGCGGGCATGACGATTCGGGAGGTGATCGCTGCGCACGAGCGAGGGCAGCCCGAGCCGCTCGCGGAGCTCCGACCCGACTGTCCGCTCCCGCTTTGCCAGGCGGTCCACGAAATGCTGAGCCCGAACCCGCAGCTCCGAATTCAAAGCGCGGAGGCGGCCGCTTGGCAGATGCGGGCCGCGCAAAGCGACCGGGCCCAGAGCGAACAACGGGCTCTGCGCCATGCGAAACCGCTTTCGGTTCTCGTCGTGGACGACGACGTCGATCTCGCCAAGATTTTGAGCTTTTACGTTCGCCAGATCGTCGGCCGCGTGGAGATCCGCGTCGCCCACGATGGAGAAGAGGCCGTGAAGGCCGTCCAAAAAGAAGAGCCCGACGTCATGCTGCTCGACCTGCACATGCCTCGTATGAATGGCGTCGAGGTCTGCATGCAGTTGAAAGGGGAGGGGCTCGCGCAGAATTGCTCGATCATCTCGGTCAGCGCGGGTGCGCAGGAGCACGACGTGCAGCTTCTACACCAGCTTGGCATTCACCATTTCCTCGAAAAGGGGTCGAACCTACGTGAGCGGCTTCGCACGGTCTTCGGTGAGGTGTGCGGCGATCGGACCCTAGCGGCAGAGTGAGACCGCGCCTACAGTCGACGCATGGACGGCTCGACCGACTCCACGTCGAGGCTTCGACGTTGGGCTGAGCGCCTCGTCACGCTACTCGACGATCGGTTTCGAATCCCGGGAACGGATGTCCGGTTCGGCCTCGACCCGATCATTGGAATCCTGTTTCCCGGGATCGGCGATGCGGTGACCGGCACGGGCGCGATCGGACTGCTGACCCTCGCGGTTCGACGCGGCGTGCCGCGAATCGTCTTGTGGCGCATGGTCCTCAACGTCTTCATCGACACGATCTTCGGCTCGCTCCCCGTCGTCGGCGACATCTTCGACGTGGCGTTCAAGGCCAATCGCCGAAATCTCGAGCTCATCCGCGCGCATGAGAGCCCCGACTCCAAGGCGGCACCGTGGGACTACGTCGTCGTGGCGCTCGGCGTGAGCCTCGCGATCGTGAGCATCGTCGCCCCGCTGGTCGCGGTGTTCTACTTTGGCTTCAACTACGGACCCGAGCTTCTCGAGCGTCTTCGCGCTCCGTGAGGCGCGCTTCGGCCTCATGGAGCTCGCGCTCGAGGTCGCGGATGCGCCGATTCAAAGCCCGAAGGTCCTTTTGCGTCGCCAGACGCAGCCGGCCCGCCAAACGCTGAATCCGCCGATCCCAAGCCCCCTCGAGGCGCCCCCGCGCGCGAATCACCCGCACGGCGAGCCGTTGAGCGCGTGGGTCGCCGATCAGGGCCGCAAATCGCGGATCCTGCATGAGTGACAGGAGGCGCTCTCTCAGCCTACGCATCGCCTTCGAAGCTCACCCGATGACCGACTGCAGCTTGGTCGCAAGCAGCGCGTTCCCGGTGACTCTGATCTTGCCTTGCATGAAGAACTGCATCGCCGAGCCCGGCTTGTCGGTCATCGCCTTCCAGTCTTCGCTCGAAAGCTCGATCGTGCATTCCGCGTTGCCGGAGTCCCCTTCGCGGACGCCGGGCTCATCTTTCATGTCGACCGTCCAGACTCCGCCGCCGTCGCCGTTCACTTTGAAGAGGAATACCGCGTCGACTGCTTTGGCCTTCTCGACGTCGCTTGCAATGGACGCGGGGATGTCGTGCGTGAATGAAGTCTGCGCGTCGGGCATGTGAAGAATCGGAGCTAACAACGCGGCCGAAGCGGTGTCAAGCCGCGCAGCTCACGTACCCGTCTCGAGGTCCTGCGCCAGGTACGCGAGGATGACCTCGTCGAGCGTCTTCTCGGTGAGAACCTCGTGGCCGAATGGCGCTGGTGGGATCTGCGAGATGCGCTTGTGTGAGCCGCTTCCGGGTCGAATCTGCTCGTAGGTCGGCGAGCCTTCGATGAGACGAGCCGCAGCGTGCTCGAGCACTTCGGTCGTGATCTGGTCGGGGGGCGGTGCATCCTCCGTGCCCTCTTCAGACTCGGCTGCGGCATCGTCGTCGTACTCGCCGTCGCGCAGCGAGATGAACACCCGCTTGTGCTGCTCCTGCATGAGCTGCTTTACGATCGCGGCGAGGTTCTCTGCCTGTAGATGCTCTTCGTAGGACGTCTTCTCCGATGCGAGTATGCGACCACCGTCCGCAAAAAGCTGGGTGATGACGTGCGGCCGCTTCACACCCGAATCCTCGGTTTGAATGTGATACAGCTTTCCCTTATGGCGCACGTTCGTGTTGTAACCCACGAGCGGTGAAGGACTCGCTGCCATCTGAAAAGGATATCCCAGAAAACGGGGGTTGACCCCTTTTTCCAAGGATTGAGGAAACCGCGCTCCGCCATGGCTGGAAACAAGAAGAAAAAAACCAAAGTACGACCGCTGTTGGCTCGGCCCGGGGCCCGGTACACCTGCTTCGGCGACGGCTTGTGCTGCACCGACATCCACGGCATCGGACCGTTGACCAAGAAGGAGTGCGCGCAGATGCGCCGCATCGATCGGAGCTCGGCGGGCTGGAACGACGACCACGACGACTACATGCTCAACACGGCGGCAGACGGTGGCTGCGTGTTTCTCATGGCCGATCTACGCTGCGCCGTTCACGCCGAGCTCGGCGCGGAAGCCAAGCCCGATGGCTGCCGGCGGTTCCCGCTTGGACTGGTCGCGACGCCCGTGGGTGGCCGCATCACGACGGAGCACCGATGTCCGTGCAGAACGATGGGGGACCGACCGGACATCGAGCCGCCCGACGTCGAGCCCTCGGTGTCCGAGGGAGGGCGGTTGATCGCGGACCGCCGCATCAAGCGTGTGCCCATGACGTCCAAGCGGGACATCAAGTTCTCCGATTGGGAGCCGATCGAGGCCGAGTACTTGGCCCGCCTTGGCGGTCGCGAGCCGCTGATTCGGATTCTGGATGTGGAGCCGTTTCCGGCGCTTCGTGGTAGCAGCTGGAACAAGCAGGCAGACGAGTTCATCGGAGCGCGCGATGGCACCCAGTTCGGCGTTGCGATGGCGTGGGTCGGCGACACGATCGTCGCGATGCGCAACGGCCGGAGCCCCCGCCCACCAGGGAGACCATGGGCAGCCGCCTTCGACCGCGCAGAGGCACGTTCTCCCGAGCCGGCGACGAAGCGCGAGGTCTTCGGCGACTGGCTTGCCGACGAGATCTGGGCGCTCAAGTGGGCGGAGGACCATCACTTCGCGCTCGCGCGTGCGGAGCTCGCGACGCGGTTGGCCGTCGCCGAGGACATCTGCAGGCGTTTGCGGAGCTCGGGGCTGCGCGCGGATCGCGCCGCCGCCGAAGCGGTCATGATGGTCGAGGTCGTCGGGGAGTCCGACTACTGGACCGAGGTGAAGGACCGCATGCGTGTGTCATGAGCGCGGCTCACGACGACGAAGTCCTCGCGCTTCAGATCGGGCGGCCGCTGCGCGCGACCTCGGCGGTCCTCCGGCGGTGTCACCTGGGCTTGCCGATCGTGGCGGAGGTGCCCCCGCTTCTCGATACGGGCGAGCCTTTCCCGACCCGATACTGGCTCACGTGCCCGCTTGCTCGCCTTCGCATTGCCCGCATCGAAGCCCGTGGTGGTGTGCGAGAGGCGCAGACCCGGATCGAGACGGACCGCGCGCTTTGTGAGGCCGTCGCCGCGGCCCACGCGAGATACGCTCGCGAGCGTGACGCGAGGCTTCCCCGAGATGCCATCCACCGCCCGGGCGGCGGCGTGGGCGGGTCGTCCGGGGGCGTGAAATGCCTCCACGCCCACTACGCCGACTTCGCGGCGGGCAACGAGAACCCACTTGGCCGTGAAGTCCACGATGAGATCGGGGAGCCGCGCTGCGAAGTTCCATGCGTCCGATTCGTTGACGGCGAGCTCCGACGTAATCCAGACTGGCGGGAGCCTGTCGATGTCGACGAAGCCCCATAGCGCAACGAGCCAGCGCGTGATTTGGTCGATGGTGGCGGTCGGCAGCTTGGTCATCCTCGCGCTCGCGGCGCTCCTCGAGCCGGACGCCCGCGGCTACGGCACGCATACGCAGCTCGGCCTACCGCCTTGCGGACTTCGGGCTCTCACCGGCGCGCTCTGCCCTGGGTGCGGCCTCACGACGGCCTTTGCGCATGCGGTGCGCGGCGAGTGGTTGATGGCTGCAAACGCCAACCCGCTCGGTCTCGTGTTGTTTCTGATCGTCTGCGCCTCCATTCCACTCGGCATCACCGCCGCGGTTCGCGACTGGTCCGTCGACGCGCTGATCGAGCGGGCGGGAGCTCACCGCTGGGCCCTTGGCGTCGCCGTATGCGCGATCGCGGTTTGGGCCTTCCGGCTCGTCACTCCGCTCTAGTCGCCCTGCGCGAGACGGAGTCGAGCGTGTTTCAAGAGGTCGTCGCCGCTCTTCGACGTCACCTCGGGCGTGCTGACCATGGCGATCTCGACGTCCGGCCGCGGCGCGACGCCGCCGCTCCAGAGCTCGCCGGTCTCGACTTGGCCTTGCAAACGACGAAGCACGTAGCCTGCGCCGGTTCCGTCGGTTTCCGGCAGCAGGATGCAGAACTCGTCGCGGCGAAGGCGGAAGAGATGGTCGACCGCGCGGATGCAGCCTTTGAGCCCGGCTCCGATCAGGCCCATCGCGCGGTCGGCGGTACCATCTTGGCTCGCGGTCGCGATGTCGGCCGCGTTGCAGAGCCGCACCACCATGCAGGTCAGCGGGTGGCCGTACCGCGTCGCGCGAGTGTGCTCGTAGTCCAAGCTGATCAGCAGCTGCGACGGAGTTCCAGCACCGGTGACCGGATCGCGCTGGTCGGCCGGCGGCACGCTCTCCGGAATTCCGAGACGCTCGCGCCGGGTTGCGCGAAGCACGTTGCGGATTCGCTGCTGAATCTCGAACACGCGGTAAGGGCGAGTCAGCGTGTCCTCTGCGCCGAGCTCGATCCCGCGCCGTCGCTCGTCGTGGTCGCCTTCGTTGCTCACCAGCAAGACGGGAATGCTCCCCAGGTTCGCGTCCGCTTTGAGGATGCGTAGGATCTCGAATGCATCGATTTCGGACATCTTCGCGTCGAGCACCAAGAGGTCGGGCGGCTGTCTTGCAACCATCGCGAGCACGTCCGGGCCGTCGGCAGCCGTGATCACGTCGTATCCAGCCGCCTCGCAGGCCTCGTGGAGCAGGCGAAGGTTGAACGGGTCCGGGTCCGCGACGAGCACCAAAGCACTCATGGCGTCATCCCGCCCTTCTTCCCCTGCCGCGCCACCGAGGTACCGTATCACGCACGGTCGGCCGCCTCCAATCTCCGTGCCCGGTTCGACGAGCCGGCTAAGCTTGTCGAGTGGTAGCTGCCGCACGAGAAGTAGCGACGCGGGTTCTTCAGCGCGTCCTCCATGACGACGCGTGGGCAGCGCCCACTCTGGATGCCGAGCTTCGCCGCGCTGCGGTCGATCGTGCCGACGCCGCGTTGGGCACTCAAATCGTATACGGAACGCTCCGCGCGTTCGCCGCGCTCGAGCAGCGTGTCGCGACGCACGCGCGGCGACCAGTCGAGCTGGACGATTGGTCTCGCGCCGCGCTCCTCGGTGGAGCCTACCAGCTGCTCCACCTCGGCAGGGTACCGCCTCACGCCGCCGTACACGATACGGTCGAGCTCGTTCGGCTCAAGCGCGGAAAGCGAGTTGCCGGGTTCGTCAATGCGCTTCTCAGAAAGGTCGCGATCGAACGGCCCGATACGCCGGAGCCGCCGACCTCCCTATCCGTTCCCACTTGGCTGAGAGAAGCGCTCGTTGCATCCCTCGGGCGCGAGCGTACGGAGCAGCTCTTGGAAATCGGGGCCGCGCCTCCTTCGATCGATCTCCGGGTCGGCGCCCGTGAGAATCGGCTTTCCTTGGCTGACGCGATCTCGAAGCGTCACACCGCCGCGAACGTGGAGCCTACCGCTCTTTCGCCCCTTGGGCTTCGTGTGTCCGGTGCTGGCGATCCGCGCGTGCTTCCGGGCTACGACCAAGGTGTCTTTGCCGTTCAGGAAGAAGGCGCACAGCTCATCGGTCTCCTGCTCGGTGCAAAGCCGGGCGAGCGGCTGCTCGACGCGTGCGCCGGCCGCGGCGGCAAGACCGCGATCCTCGTCGAAGCGCTCGAGGGACGCGGCGCCGCGATCGCCACCGACATCCACGAGCATCGCCTCGATCGGATTTCCGGCGAGATGGCTCGGCTGAAGCTCGATACGACCACGCTGCAAACCGCGTGCGTCGATTGGACGATCGGCTCGGGACCCGTCCGCGAGCCGGTCGATCGCGTCCTCGTCGATGCGCCCTGTACGGGGCTCGGCACGCTTCGCCGTAGGCCTGAAATTTTACTGCGCGCGAAGCCGGGCGATGCGGCCCGCATGGGTGAGATTCAGCGCCGTATCCTGGGCAACGCGTCCCGGGTCGTCCGACCGGGCGGCACGCTCCTCTACGCGGTCTGCTCGCCGCTGTCGGAGGAGGGTGAGGAGGTCGTTCGGAAGCTCGCGCTGCCCGGCTTCGAGCTCTTGGCCGATCGTGCGTCCGGTCTGAAATCACTGCGGTTTGATCGCGACGGCCGCCTCGACCTCGGTCCATGGGTCGAAGGGGCCGGACCCTGGGCAGATGCCTATCAGATCTACATGTGGGTACATGTAGGATAGTTCGTTGACAGCGCTCGACCATAACGCTAGCTTCCGCTGAGCTTGAAATACGGGGCGTAGCGCAGCTTGGTAGCGCGCACGGTTCGGGACCGTGAGGTCGGAGGTTCAAATCCTCTCGCCCCGACTAGAATTCAACACTGCAGTTACAACTGCAGCGGAGGCAAGATGGCAAAGGCGCTACCACCGGTACGAGTTCTCGTCGTCGATGACGATCAGGCGATCCTGGAGTTCATGGAGACGTTCCTCACCAAGGACGGTTTCCAAGTGACCACGCTTGCCGACCCGAAGGACGCGCCTGAAGAGGTGAAAGACGGCGGCTATCACCTCGTCGTCCTCGACTTGATGATGCCCGGCATGGGCGGCGTCGAGGTCCTCGAGGCGATTCGCAAGGTCGACAGCGACGTCGCCGTCGTGATCTTCACCGGATACCCATCGCTCGAGACGGCGGTGCAGTCGATGAAGCTCGATGCCGTGGACTACCTCAAGAAGCCGTTCAACCCGGACGAGTTTCGCGAGGTTCTCGACCGAGTCATGCGAAAGAAGGGTCTTCTTCGAACCCCCGAGGAAAACCTGCATCGCGTGATCGGAGAAACCATTCGCGGGCTCCGCAAGGATCGCGGGCTGACCCTCAAGCAAATGGCTCGCCGAACCGGTTTGAGCGTATCGCTTCTTTCGCAAATCGAGCGCGCGGAGTCGAGCGCCTCGATCAGCTCGCTCTACAAGATCGCAACGGCGCTCGACGTGCGCATCCAAGATCTCTTCGGCGAGTACTGAGCGTCACCTAGCTCCGGTCTCCGAAGTGCGGAGCAGGCCGCGCAGGTGCGCGCGAAGCCTGGGGTCGTCGATGATTTCGACGAGGCTCTTCCCATGGCTCGAAGCCTCCTCCTCGCGCCCAGCCTTCTGCAGCAGCTCGACGAGCCGAACCCTCGAATGGAGGTCGCTGGGTGCGTGCGCGGTCCAGCGCTCGAGCACCTCGATTGCGCCAGGATAGAGGCCGCGTGACGCAAGCTGTTCCGCCGATGCGCGAGCGCGCAGCCGCGGCTCGCCAGATGCAGTGATCCGGACGCTCGCGTAATACGCAGCCGCTTCTTCGTAACGGCCCGCGCGCTCGAAGATCGACGCGAGGGCCGCCCGCTCGCGCTGGTCTTTCGGATCGAAAAGGCGAAGTCCGGCTCGAAGATCGCCGGCATCCACGTAGAGCGCGGCGAGCGCGCGACGTACTGGGAGTGATGCGTGAGGCGTGGCGCTGAGGGTCTCCGCGGCAGCTCCGCGCCGACCCTGCGATGCGGCGCACTCTGCCAACGCGACTCGAGACGTTTCGTACGGTGAGGTTCCGAGCGGCACTCCCGCTAGCGTCGCCGCTGCCTCCAGGTACTTCCCAGCTTCGAGGAAGGCCCGTCCTCGCGCGTGCTGCACGCGGGGCGATCGCGCGGCTGCGGCCAAGAGCTCGAGCGTTCGCTCCTCCTCGTGAAGGTCGAGGAGCGCGTGCGCGCGATCCTCCACCGTCGCCCAGCGGGCGGCCCTGGGCGAGACGAGAAACCGGGTGGCCTCTTGGTGAGCGCCGCTCTGCGCAAGCGCATCCAGCCAGAGCGCGATGTTGTCTTCCGTGTCGAGCGCTCCCTCGACGAGACGCGCTGCGAGCGCCGGCCGGCCTCCCGCCAGTGCGAGTCGAGCCCCTTCCCGAGAGGCGGCCGCCGGCGTGGCGCCGGGCTCGAATGCCAAGGCCCGCGCGAGGGTCACCGGATCGTCCGTGCGCCGCGCGAGGTCGACCAGCGCCCGGCGCGCGGCTTGCGCGCCTTCCTTCGGCGCGATCTCGAGGTACTCCAGCAGGATCGTGCTCGCACGTTCGAAGTGGCCGCGGGCGGCGAGGGCATGGGCCATCGCGACGAGCGGCTCGCTCCACGTCGGTGCGCGGCGGGTTGCCCGAATGAAGGCCGCCAGCGCCTCGTCCGCTTGCCCCCGGCTCCGTCGGATGCGGCCCTCGGCCAAGGCCACCCGCGCCGAGCTCGGATAGGAACGCCGCGCGGAGGAGAGCGCACGGTCGGCCCGGCGCGTGGCGCCGCTGAGCTCGTATTCCTCTGCGAGCCGCGTGACGAGCAGAACGTCCCCCGTGGGCGCCGCGGTCGCGGTTTCAAATGCAATCGCTGCGTCGTCGTGTCGTCCTTGGACGGCAAGTCTTTCACCCTCGATGAACCACTCGTACGCGTACGGGGCGACGGGGGGCCCTCGCTCGATCTCGCCGTCTACGATGCGCGGTACGGTGCGCGGAACGGAGGAGGCGCATGCCGAGAGGCCCAGCGCCAATATCGAAGCCCAGCGGCCCACGCCGCCATCATAGTCGAAGCCTCTGCAGGGGGCTCGGTCGGTCGGGACACTGGATTTGACTTCGATGCTGGGCACCCCTAAACACTCGCGAGCGCAACGCGGCATTTGCACGTGATTCGGCGCTCGTGCTCAGGGAGTGAACGATGGGTCCGATTTGGATGACGCTGCTGTTGGTGACCATGCTCGGGTTCTTCTCGTGGTCGGCGTATCGGCGACTTCGGCAAGTGAAGGTCGGGGTTCCCGACACCCGCTTTTCCTGGACGGGCGAGCAGATCGCCGACCGGACCAAGACGCTGCTCGTCTACGCCTTCGGGCAGAAGAGAATGCCGAACTACTCGCTCGCCGGTTTCGCGCACGTCGGCATCTTCATCGCATTTCAGGTTCTGCTTCTGAACAGCATCATGCTCTGGGGACGAGGCTTCGATCCGACCTTCGACTTCTGGGGCATCTTGAGCACGAACCATATCGTCGGAAAGGCGTATTCCTTTGCGAAGGAGCTTGCCGCGTTCGCGGCCATCGCAGGGTCCGTCGCGTTCCTCTATCTTCGATGGGGCAAGCGAGGCCAGGACAGCGGCGACCCGAAAGAGGTGAAGAACAAGCCGCGGATGACGATCGGCCACTACCCGAATCGCTACGTCTTCACGGAGCCGATTCTAATTCTGTTCATCATCATCACGATGATGCTCGCCGACTACCTCTACGTCGGCTCGTCGCTGGTGCTCGAGTCGAACGCGTCGGGCGAGCCCATTCACGCTGGCTGGTGGGAGCCATTCGGAGGCATCTTCGCTCAGCTGATTTCCGGCGTTGAAAGCACCAAGGCCGTCACGGCGCTTCAGCACGCCGGTTTCTGGTGGCACGCCGCCTTCGTTCTGATCTTCCTGAACATCCTGCCATACACGAAGCACTTCCACGTGCTCACGGTCATCCCGAACGTGTTTGCATACGACCGCAGGCCCAATGCGCTTCCCAAGGTCGAAGACCTGGAGGGCAAGGTCGAAAGGGAGGAGTCGCTCGGCATCAATCGTCTCAGCGACTTGACCTACAAGCACATCATGGACCTCTACACGTGCACGGAGTGCGGACGCTGCAGCGACAACTGCCCCGCGTACATCACCGGCAAGAAGCTTTCGCCGAAGCACCTGACTCTGGCGATTCGCGATCACCTCTACGCCACCGAGAAGGACATGTTCGGCAAGGACGCGCTGGTCGAGACACCCGGCGATGCGCCCGCGGCTCCGCCCAAGCCGAGCGACGCGGTCGAACCGATCCATACGTTCCCCGAGGCGCCCGAGGGCGGCTACTTCGTCGGAGAGACGGTCGTCGATCTCGTGCCGAACATCCTCCATCCGGACGTCATTTGGAGCTGCACGTCGTGCCGCGCCTGCGAAGAGCAGTGCCCCGTCATGATCTCGTACGTCGACAAGATCATCGGCATGCGGCGCGAAGAGGTCATGATGAAGAACGAGTTCCCAGGCGAGCTCCAGGGTGCCTTCAATGGCATCGAGACCAACGGCAACCCTTGGAACATCTCCGCGATGGACCGCGGGGACTGGGCCGACGGAATGGGCATCCCCACCTTGAGCGACAAGCCCGATGCGGAGGTTCTCTACTGGGTGGGCTGTGCAGCGAGCTACGACGACCGTGCCAAGAAGGTCGCCCGCGCGGTGTCCAAGCTTCTGCAAAAGGCACGCATCGACTTCGCGATTCTCGGCACCGAAGAGACGTGTACCGGCGATCCCGCACGCAGAGCAGGCAACGAATACCTATTTCAGATGCTGGCCGAGCAGAACATCGAGACCCTCAACGGCTACGAAGCCTCGAAGAAGACGATCATCACGGCCTGTCCGCACTGCTTCAACACGTTGGCCAACGAGTACGCCGACTTCGGCGGCAAATACGACGTCGTCCACCACTCGGATTTCCTCAACGGGCTACTCGTGGCCGGCAAGCTCATTCCCTCGAAGCCCGTCAGAGGCAAGGTCGTGTACCACGACAGCTGCTATCTAGGCCGCTACAACAAGGTGTATGACTCGCCGCGAAAGATTCTCGAGTCGATCGAAGGCCTCGAGCTCACCGAGGTTCCGTACTGGAATCGCGACAAGGGGCTCTGCTGCGGTGCTGGCGGCGCACAGATGTGGATGGAAGAGCACGGCGAAGAGCGCGTCAACAACAAACGCACGCTCCAGCTCGTCGATACGGGAGCTACTACCATCGCGAGCGGCTGCCCGTTTTGCATGACGATGCTCACGGACGGTCTCAAGGCCCAGGAAAAGGAAGAAGAGATCGGCCAGCGCGACATTGCGGAGATCCTCGCCGACGCCATCGAGCTCGACGAGGTCGAAGAGACTCCCGTCGCGGCAGAGTAGCCTCGGGCCTCGGCTCCGGGGCGGTTGACACGCGGCGTGCATCGAATGATGCTCGCCGCGCATGTCAGGGCGCGACTTTCTGCACGCTGCGTTCCACGACCCGCGCACCCATGCGTATCGAGTCGTCGAATCGACCGTTTGGGCTTTGATCCTCTCGTCGATTGCGCTTCTCGTCGCCGAGCCCTTCTTCGAAGAGGGCTCTCGCGGCGACCTGATGCTTCAAAAGATCGATCGCGTAATCCTCTGGCTCTTTGCCATCGAGGTGAGCACGCGAATCCTGACCTTCCGTCCACCCGAGCTCGAGGTCTTCAACAAGCCCCCACTCGGCCGTCTTCGAAGCGAGATTTTCTCGCGAATTCGTTTTGCACTGACTCCGATGATGCTCGTCGACATCTTGACGGTCTTGGCGTTGGTGCCCGCCCTTCGCGGCCTTCGCGCGTTGCGTCTCTTGCGCCTCCTTCGAACGGCCAAGCTGTTTCGCTATGCCAATCCCTTCCAGGGGCTCACGCACGCGTTCGAAGAAGACCGGCTGCTGTTCACCTTTGCGTTCTCGGTGCTTGGAAGCGAAACGATCCTCGGCGGGCTGAGCCTCTACCTCGTCGAGCGCAACTACAATCCGGAGATCAGCAGTCTCGGCGACGGCCTCTGGTGGGCGCTCGTGACGATTACGACGGTCGGGTTTGGCGACATCACCCCGATCACCAATGTCGGCCGTTTCATCGGCGGGGCCATGATGATTGGCGGTCTATTCACGTTGGCGTTGTTTGCGGGCATCGTCGGTCATAGCCTGCTCAACGCAGTCTTGAGCATTCGAGAGGAGCAATTCCGAATGAGCGGTTACGTCAATCACATCGTCGTGTGCGGGTACGAGATGGGGAGCGGCATGTTGCTCGACGTGCTCGGCAGCGAGATCGACGTCCAGGAGCAGCGCGTGGTCCTGTTCGGTCCCTACGAAAGGCCCCGAGGCCTACGGCCCCAGTTCATGTGGGTGCAGGGCGACCCCACCAAAGAAAGCGAGCTCGACAAGGCGCGTATCACCCACGCGTCGACCGTCATCGTCACGGGGTCGCGTCGCGTCGTGCCTCAACAGGCCGACGCGACGACCATTCTCACCGTCTTCACCATTCGGTCGGCGCTCAAGAAGAGCCCTGCGGCCGCGAAGAGAAAACGACCGATTCGCATCATCGCCGAGGTGCTCGACTCCGAGAACGTGCAGCACGCGCGGACCGCCGGTAGCGACGAGGTCATCGAGACCAGGCGCGTCGGCTACTCGCTTCTCGCGCACGCGGTCGTCTATCCGGGCGTTGCCGACGCCACGAGCCGAATGGTGTTCGATGGACACCAGAACCTCTACGTAGGCTACCTCCCCGAGACCATCGACACGCCGCTCACGTTCGAAAAGCTCAGTCAACACCTCCGCGCCGCGACCGGCTGTCTCGTCATTGGATATCGGGACCCCGAAACCGGAAAGGAGCAGGTCAACCCGCGGGGCGATGCCGTCGTCACGCCGGACATGGAGGTCTTGTACCTCTCTTCCGAGCCAAGTCTGAAGGGCCCGTGAAAGGCCGCGCACGAAGAGAGCCGTTGTTGATTCGTCCGGGCGCGCGCTTCGAGTGTGTCGGCGACGGTCTTTGTTGCAGCGACATCCACGCGGTCGGCGCGCTGACCGACGACGACTGCGAAATGCTCGCGATGATTTCGGAAGACGCGATCGATCGGCACGAGGAAGAAGAGGCCGCGGTCATGATGATGCGTAGCGACACCGGCCGCTGCGTCTTTTGGAGCGAGGCGGGGTGCGCGATTCATGCGAGGCTCGGCGCGAACATGAAGCCCACGCCGTGCATTCAGTTCCCCTACGCGTTGACCGCAACGCCGGCCGGCGGGCGCGTCTCGACGCAGCACCGGTGCACGTGCCGGACCCTGGGTCCGCTGCCTCCGATCACGGAGGATTCGGCGCGTCCGTGCCTGCTCGATGCGAACGGCGAGCTCAAGATGGAGCACGTCGTGCTCGACGAAGTCCCATGGACCGCGACGGAAAAGATTCCATTCGCGGAGTACCAGGCGCGTGAGGCTCCACTCCTCGATGCCTTGATCGCGGGCCGCGGGCTCAAGAATGCGCTCGACGCGGAGCCGTTTCCCGCGCTCGAGGGCACGACATGGGATGCGGTGGTCGAAGAGCTTCTCGACTTTCGGGGACCCTCCCGCGCCGCGACGGCCTCGCGATGGTTCGGCGAAGCCCTCGGCTTCTTGGTCGAAAGGCGCGAGCGAACCGAGCAGGGTCGCCCATGGGCCGACGCCTTCGAGCATGCGGGCGCACGCATCGTCGAGCCCGTGTCTCCCAACCGTGTGTTCGGAGACTGGTTGGCTGACGAGCTATGGTCGATGAGGTGGACTCACTATGGAAGCCTCGCTCGTGCTCGAGCCGAGTGGGCGACGCGGCTTGCCGTCGCGCGCCGCATCGCCGGCTGGCTCGACGTCAGCACCCCGAAACGGGACAACATCGCCGCCGCCGAGGCCGTGATGATCGTAGACGTGATCGGCACGACCGACCCGTGGGACAAGGTGCAACGGGCAATGACGGAGGCCTAAAAGCCCATGATCTTGGCCACCGCGTAGCGCATGACCTCGGTGGCGCCGCCTCCGATGCGGAACAGGCGGGCGTCGCGCCAGGCGCGCGCGACCCAGAGGTCTTCGAGATATCCCATGCCTCCATGGAACTGCATGCACTGGTCCATGATCTCGGCGGTCACGTCGCCGACATACGCTTTGGCCATCGATACGATCCGGGTCGTTTCCATCGATAGCATGCCGTGGCTCACGTACTTATCTTCGTTGTACGCCGCGCACGCGTTGTAGGTGAGCGCCTTGGCAGCCTCGTATTTCGTGTAGAGGTCGACGAACTTCTGCTGCCAGTACTCGCGCTTGATGAGAGGCTTGCCAAACGCAACGCGCTCGCGCCCGTACTGTACCGACCGGTCTAGCGCCAGCTTTGCTCCTTCGAGCCCGCTGACGCAGCCGACCAGGCGCTCGGACTGGAAGTTCTGCATCAAGTACACGAAGCCCATCCCCTCTTGCCCGACCAGGTATCGACGGGGAACGCGCACGTCCTCGAAAAAGAGCTCGGCCGTGTCGCTCGCCCAGTTCCCAGCTTTTTCGAGCTTCTTCGAGACGCTGAAGCCCTTGACGTCGGTCGGGCAAACGATGATCGAGATTCCGCTGTGGCCCGCCTCGGGGTCGGTCTTGACCATCAGCGTGACGAAGTCCGCGCGCGTGCCGTTCGTGATGTAGGTCTTCGATCCGTTGATGACGTAGTCGTCCCCTACCTTCCGTGCAGTGGTACGAAGCCCTGCGACGTCGGAGCCGGCCCCGGGCTCGCTCACCCCGAGCGCGGCAACCTTGTCGCCGCGAATTGCCGGAGCGAGGAACTCGTCCTTGACCTCCTTGGAGCCGAGGTCGTTGAGCACCGGGGTCGCCATGTCGGCCTGGACGAGCAGACCCATCGTCACTCCCGCGGAGCCGCAGCGCGTCAGCTCTTCCGACTTCACCACGCTCATCCAGAAGTCGCCGCCGCCGCCGCCGACGTCTTCGGGGTAGTGCGCACCGAGGATCCCAAGCTCGCCGGCTCGCTTGAACACCGAGCTCGGGAAGAGCTTCTCTTCTTCCCACTGGTCGACCTTGGGAGCGAGCTCGCTTTCGGCGAAGGTTCGGACCTGCTGACGAAAGATCTGATGTTCTTCCTTGAAGGGCTGAAAAGTGGACGTCATGAGCAGCCTCGCTTTAGAAATGAATGAACGTTCATTTAGTCGGAAGGCGCGGAAAACGCAAGCCCACAGCGCCCGACACCGCGAAAAAGCCTAGCGGTTGGCCTGCCCGGCGGGGTCCGCCGGCTGCTCGAGGACGATCGCCTCGATTCGCTCCGGATGGACCTCGGGCTTCACCTCTTGGCGCAACTTCACGATCAGCTCTTCGAGAGCGCCTTCGCGTTCCGTCCGCCAGAGCTTTCGCCGAATCAGACCACTTGCCTTGTCCAAGGTTTGAATCCGCTCCGGGCGAATGCCAGTCAGCTCCAAGACGCTCCACTTGCCGTCTCCGAGGTCGAGCGGCTCGCTCACGTCTCCGGTCTTTTTCATGGAGAAGGCCGCTTTCGCGAGCGTGGCGTCGACGGTCCCGCTCGCCTCGCGCCCGACGACCGAGCCGTCGGCCGTGAAGTAGAGCAGGTCTCCCCCTCGGACTTTCGTCTCGCTGTCGAGACTGCGCTCTTTCGCGAGCGCTCGAAAGCTCTTGCCTCCTTCGCTTCCGAGTAGCTCCAGGATCTCCTGCGCGTCCGCTTCGCTCCCAACCAGAATGTGCCGCGCGCGGCGCATCTCCGGACGCCGGAACTCTTCGGCGTTCTCGCGATAGTATTCGGCGACCTCTTCGTCCGGCACGTCGTCGGGCGTGACCGTCTCCTCGAAGTCCTTGCGAACGAAAACCTTGACCAAGGTCTGATTGACGAAGCGCTGAACCGCCGGGTCGTCCCCGTAGCCGAGCTTGTCAGCGCCTTGGTAAAACAGCTCGTTCTTCACCTGCGCGTCAGCGAGCTGGCGAAGGGCGCTGAGCTCCTCGAAGCGCTTGCGCGCGTACGGCGAGCGTCTCGTGACCAGGTCCTCGAGCTCCCCGACGGTGATCGTGGCGCTGCCTATGGTGGCAAAGACCTTCGCGCGGCGCGCTTCGTCCGCGCCGGGTGGGTTCTTTTCGGCGAGCGCATGCATCACAAAGGCGCTCGCAAACACGAGGGAAAGCACCAGCGTTCGTCGCATGGGCCGGCAGCGTTTCACGGCGCTATCGGGTGGTCAAGCGGCGTGCTCGGCGAAAAACGCGGTGAGCTCCGCGGCCAGCCGATCGGGCTCGAACCAGTGGATCATGTGGCCGACGCCTGCGATTTCGACGAAGCGACGATTGCGGATGTGGGCGACCCGCTCCTGCTCGTCCTTCAGGCGAAAGCCCCGCTCGCCCGCCACGACCAGCGTCGGAGTGACGATCGCGTCGAGCAGCTCGCAAAACGCGGCCGCGCGAAAGGGCCGGGGCGCCCAGGTCTTGTGAAGCGGGTCGAAGGTCCACTGAATGCCCCCATCGACTTTCTTCGTGCTCTTGCCGACTAGACGAAGGCCCAGCTCTTCGGGCAGCTCGGGGTTCTGGACACGCATTCGCGTCAACGCCGCTCGCGCATCCGGGATGGGCCTCACGTGCTTGCGCCGAGCCTTCTCGACGCCGTCGAGCCATGCGCGCAGGCGCTTGGCGGGGTCGCGCGGCTCCATCTCCGGTGGCCCGATGCCTTCAACGAGGGTTAGCGTTCGAAGCTTTTCGGGCCGGGCCGCAGCGAACATCACGCTTGCCGATCCGCCCATCGAATGGCCGACGAGGTGGACCGGAGCATCGCTCAGCTGCGGCAGGAGCTCGTCGAGGTCGAGGACGTAGTCCGGGAAGTGATAGTAGCCGCCGCGCCCGATCCACTCGGTCTGCCCGTGACCGCGCCAGTCGAAAGACGCGACGCCGTGTCCGGCTTCGACGAGCTTTGTCGCCACGGCGTCGAAGCTCCACGCGATGTCCAAGAAACCATGACAGAGCACGACGTCGACCGGCCGGCTCCCCCATCGAATCACGTGGTGCGCAAGCCCGTTGGCGGTCAGCGTCTGCTCAGACGCGCCCGTCATGCACCCTGCTCCTCGAACCTCCGCGGCGAGAGCGCCTGGGCCTCCCGCGACGCGACCTCGCCCGACATCGCCGCAGCGACGAGCTCGGCGGTGAGCGGTGCGAGCAGAATGCCGTTTCGGTAGTGGCCACTCGCGACGAAAAGTCCCTCGATGTGCGTCTCTCCGACGAGCGGGAGCCCATCCGGAGTCCCGGGGCGAAAGCTCGACCAGTGCGACTCGATCGACGCGGTCGAAAGGCTCGGCGCGATGCGCGTCGCTTTGCCGATGACGTCGGCCATCCCCCCGAACGTCGTACCACGCTGGAAGCCCACTCGCTCCATCGTCGAGCCGCAGAGCACGCGGCCGTCCGGGCGAGTCACCACGTAGCCGCCCGCGCCGAACACGACGCGGCGGAAAAGAGGCGGGCGCGTTTGGGTCGTCACCATCTGGCCGCGCACGGGAAAAATCGTCTCCGTATCGTATGGGAGGCCCGGAATCAGCGTCGTCCAGCTCCCCGCCGCCACGACCACGCGGTCGCCGTCGAGGGCCTCGTCCGTGAGCTGAACGCCGCGCACGCGTCTTCCAGTCGCGTTGACCGCACGCACGGTCGAGCCGGTACGAAACGTCACGCCCTCCCGCTCGGCGCCGAGTGCGACGGCCGAAAGGAGCTTCTTCGGCTCGACCTGTCCGTCCTCGGGAATGCTGAGCGCACCGAGGGCCTCGCGATTACAGGCCGGCTCTTCGCGGACCAGCGTCTCGGCGCTCCACCGATCGGCGCGCACCCCTTGAACCCGCAAGCGCTCCGCCTGCTCGTCGAGCTCCGCTAGCTCGGCCTCGCCGAACGCCACCTTGAGGACGCCGCACCGCCGAAAACCGACGTCGATGCCGAACTGCTCGTCGAGCTCCTCGGCGAGCGTGGCGTGGAGCTCCCGGCTCCGACGGCCCAACTGAAGCGCGAGCGCATCGTCGAACGATTCGACCGCTGGTCCGAGAATGCCTGCGGCCGCCGACGAGGCCTCGGCGCCGGGGATGCTGCGCTCGAGGACCGTGACGCGTGCGCCGTCCTTGGCGAGCCGGTAGGCCACACTGCAGCCCATGAGACCTCCGCCGACGACGATCACATCGCGATGCATCGCGGGAAGCTACCCGGTCTCGGTCGCGGAGCAAGCCCTCAACCGAAGATGTCTCGGTACGTCACCAAGATCATCACGCCGAGCAGAAACACGATTCCAAACGCGTGAACCGCCATCTCGAACTGCTCGTTTGCACGCCGACGAGTGACCGCCTCGTACCCGAGGAAGATCAGTCGGCCCCCATCGAGTGCGGGAAAGGGAAGCAGGTTGAACATGCCGAGCGCCACCGAAATGAACATGAGAATCCAGAGAAACGCAGGCAGCCCCGCCTGCGCCGCCTCCGCGACCATCTTGCCCATCATGACGGGCCCACCGATCCCCTCGGTGCTCCGACGTTTGACCATTTCGGCGAGGCCGTTCAGCTGCGCCATGGTCATTTGATAGGGAAGCACCACGGAAAGCTTCGCGGAATCCCACACGCCGAGCTCCTCGTAGAGCCGGATCATCTTTGCACCGACCCCGATCTGTCCCCGGCCGCCCCGGTCGAGCGGAACGATGACGATTGGCGGCAGGGCCTCGCCGTTTCGCTCGATCACGTATTCGGTCGGTTCTCCGGCCCGGGGCGCGGTCGCGTCGATCAGCTCCGAGACGTTGGCGATCGGCTGCCCGTTCGCCATGACGATCACGTCACCTTCTTCGAGGCCAGCTCCCGCTGCCGGCGAGTCCGGCACGACGTGTCCGACCTGCATGGGCTCAGCCGGCTGCATCGGGGGCAGGTTATCGGTGACTCCGAGGCCAAACACGATGGCCGAGGCGGTCAGGTAGTTGGCGATCGGACCTGCCGCGATGGTCGTGACCCGTGCAAAAAGGCTCTTGTTCGGATACAGCTCAGGGTCGTCTGGGTCGACTTCCTCGTTGGGATTCATCCCTGCGATCTGCACGTAGGCGAGAAAGGGAATCGCTGCGACTTGAAAAACGGTCGGGCTGCCCTTCGGCTGATATCGAAAGAGGGTCGGCCCGAAGCCGATGCTGTAGCGCAGCACGCGCATTCCAAACGCACGGGCTGCGAGATAGTGACCCCCCTCGTGGATGATGATCAGAATCGATAGGGCAGCGACGGTGATAAGGACCTTGAAAAGCGTGCTCTCCACGCCCCCAGCATAACGCTCCGATCCGACCCGTCGAGGCAGCTCGAGCCCCGGATCCGCCCCGAAAACCGTCTAGTCAGACTGGATCCCTACATTTCGCGGGGTCTTGGCACATCCGAAAAAAGTGGCTGTTTTTGCGAAACACTATCGCAGTCCGGGGAGGTTTTGCGTACTATCCCGGCCACCTGGCGAACAGGGGTAGGTTGTGCCGAAACATCATCAACGATTCAATTCCATTCTCCGTCGCATTGCGACGGTTCTCGCATGCACGCTGGCCCTCGCTCTTTGGGCCCCCCCGACGGCCGCTGCCCAGGACGCCTTTAGCTGCATCGAGGAGCTGAGCGACGACGAGGTCCGTTACCGGATCCGCTACATCGAAGACAAGCTCCAGGACGGGAAGAAGCACGCGACTCGATGGCGGTACACCTGGATGGGCCTTTGGCTCGCCGGAGGCGCCGGGATGACCTACGCGGCGGTGCGCGCGGCGCAGGGCCAGAACGACTGCCCGCCCGGCACGGAAGGCCAGTTCTGCCGCGACAACAACGGGGCGAACAGGTTTGGCTGGGCCTATCTCGCGGCGGGCGCATATTTCGTCGGGCTCTCGCACGCGATCCTGCCCGCCCCGGGGGTTTGGGGCGCCAAGCGCATCCGCAAGCAGGACGACAGCTCGGAGGCCGCGCGGCGGGCCAAGCTCGAGTACGCGACGAACACCTTGAAAAAGGCGTCCGGTGTCCAGAGCCTCAACGCGGGCGCCCTCGCCCCGGTGGGTGGTCTCATCTACGGAGTCGTTGGCGGCACGATCAAAGCGACCCAGTGGCCGGGTCAAAGCCGTGGCCTCACCGCGGGGATGTACGTTGCCCCTCCGATTCTTCTCGGTTTGCAGGCCGCGACGGCGCCGCGGGAAGGCGTGATGGCCTACGAGGCCTATCGTGGCATCGCCTGCTCGAGCAAGTACTACGACCGGCACGAGGAAGGTCCCGAGTTCGACTTCAGCGTCAACCCGGGCGGCGGCAGCTTCCGCGTCAGGTTCTGACGGCCGCGGCTACGGCTTTTTTCTCTTTCGAAGGCGCGCCCGGAGTCGGGCCGCGTAGCCTTCTTTGTTTTCCTGCTTCGTCCGAGAGAGCGCGAGCGCGTCTTCGGGTACGTCGCGCGTGACCGTCGTGCCGCTCGCGACGTAGGCGCCCTTTTTGACGGTGACCGGAGCCACGAACTGGCTGTCGCTTCCGACGAACACGTCGTCTTCGAGCGTCGTCGTATGCTTCTTCTCTCCGTCGTAGTTGCAGAAGATCGTGCCTGCGCCGATGTTCACGCGCCTGCCGATCACGCCGTCCCCCACGTACGAGAGGTGGTTGACCTTGGAGCCTTCGCCGAGCGAGGTCTTTTTGGTCTCCGAGAAATTGCCGACCTTGCTGCGCGGTCCGAGCGTCGTGCTCGGCCGCAGGTGACTGAAGGGGCCGACCTGGGCCCCTTCTCCGATCGTGGAGTCGGTGGCTACCGTGTAGGGAAGAACCTTTGCGTCCTTTTCGACGACGACGTCGGTCAAGACGCACCCGACGTCGATCGCAGCGCCTGCACGAACGACGCAGCGGCCACGCAGGTGAACGTTCGCGCCGAGGCTCGCCCCGGGTTCGACCTCGCAGGCAGCGTCGACATACACGCTGTCGAGGTCGACGATCGCCACCCCCTTCCGCGCAAGCTCCTCTGCAACTGCGCGGCGGCGTGCCGCCGCCGCGAGCGAGAGATCCCGTTGAGTATTGACGCCAGTGAGCTCGCTCATGTCTCCCTCGATGTCTACCACCGCGCCGGCAGCTGCCGCCAGCTCCACGACGTCGGTGAGGTAAAGCTGCCCCTGGGCGTTGTCGGGGCTCAATCTGCGAATCGAGTCTCGGAGGAAAGCCGCCCGGAACGCATAGAGACCCGGATTGACCTCTTCGATTGCCCGCTCCGCATTCGAGCAGTCCCGTTCCTCGACGATCCGCTGAACCTCGCCCGACGCCTTGCGGATGATTCTTCCGTACCCGTGCGGGTCGGCGAGCATCGCCGTGACGAGCCCGCAATCGGCATCGGCCGAACGTTCGAGGAGGCGCGTGAGAAGCGATGCCGGAATGAGCGGACAGTCGCCGTAGAGAACCGCGAGCCTCCCCGCGAGGTCGGGGTGGGCTTCCATCGCGCACCGCACGGCGTCCCCCGTGCCACGCTGTTCTGGTTGCAGGACGGTTTCGACCTTCTCTGCGAAGCTGGCCTCGAGCTCGCGCTCCACGTCATCGCGCCCGTGCCCGACGACGACGAGACAACGATCGGCACCTGCGTCGAGCGCCGCCTGGACGACCCAGGTCACCAAGGCGCGTCCGGCGATTTCGTGCAGCACCTTCGGGCGGTTGCTCTTCATTCGCGCGCCCTCGCCCGCGGCGAGGATGATGGCGTTCCACCGGTGTGGGGACTCGGAGGCCATGATGGATTATGCCGCGTCCGTGAGGTGAGCAGCCACTTTGGCGAGAGCAGCCAAGTCGTGAACGTCTTCGTCGAACGCGGGCACCTCGACGATTCCCGCGTCGTTTTCGAGCTGCTCGGTGAGTAGCTTCACCTGCGCCGCGTCCGCGACCGCCCACGTGCGCTCGGCATGAAGCGCCTCGGTCAGCCTCGGATGAATGTCCGCCGCGTCGATCGAGCTCGGTAGCGCCGCGCGGAGCGCATCCACCTGCTGATCGACCGGCACGCTCGGCTCTTCGATGAGCGGATGGACCTGGTTGACGATCACGCCGCGGCGATTCATCCGGGCTTCCTCGAGCTTGTCGCTGAAAAAGCGCGCCTCCCCGATGGCGAGCGGATCGGGGCTCGTGACGAGCACGAACGCGACTTCGGGGCTCCGTAGCGCATCCGAGACCTGCTCGGCGCGCTCCTTGAAGCCACCGAACAGATCGTTGATGCCGCTGACGAACTCGGCGACCTGTTCGAGGAAGGCGAGGCCGGTGATCCGTCCAATGCCTTTCAGCAGCACGGTCGCACCGCGCCCTACGAGACCGAAGGCCTCCTTCCCGGCGCCCTCGAAGACCTGAAGGAACCATCGCATCGCAGGCGAATCGATCGCATCGATCAATCGCTCCGGAGCCGTCAGGAAATCGATCGCACTAGCCGTCGGCGGCGTATCGAGCACGACTAGATCCCACTTCGGGTCTTGGCGCACCTCGTGAAGCTTCTCCATGGCCATGTACTCCTGGGTTCCGGCCAGTGAGCTTGCGACGTATTGATAGATCTGATTGCCGAGGATCCGGTCACGCGCCTCTTCGTCGGAAGCGTACTTGTCGACCAGGGCGTCGAACGTCCGCTTCGTGTCCAACATCATCGCGGAAAGCGCGCCTTTGCACTCCAGCCCATGCTTTGCGAAGAGCGACTCGGGAACGTCCTGCTCGCTCGTCGTCATCTCGTCGAGCCCCAAGCTGTTGGCGAGGCGCCTCGCAGGGTCGATCGTCAGGCAAAGCACCTTGCGGCCCTGCATCGCAGCATGCACCGCCATCGCGGCGGCCGTGGTCGTCTTACCGACCCCGCCGCTGCCTACGGTGACCACCACGCGATGGCTTCCGAGCACATCCCGCAGACTCATGGGACGGCCACCTTAGCAGCCCGTGTCGGGGTGTCGATCTCCCCGGAATCGCTGAGTTCTCCAGAATTTTGATCCGCCGCGCGTAGGATAATAGTCTACATCATCCTACATCTTGGAGACCGCATGAAAGATCGCCGCCGCACCCGAAGCCAGGATCCGTACCGTGCCCTCTGCCTGCAGCTCGAGCGCATTCGCGAGGACGGCGAGCTCGACGCGATGGTCGTCGCGATCGACAACGGCCTGCTCGTCGCCGGGGCAGGCGAAAGGTCCGTGTGCGAGGCGCTCAGTGCGGTTGCCCCGCTGATCGGCTCACCCTCGTTCAACGGGCGGGTGCCCGGCGCGCTAGTGGGTCAACGCGTCGACGTGCGCTCGATCTCCCTCGAGGGCGAGACGGTCTACGTGGCGAGCGTTGGCCGATCGACGAACGACGAGTGGATGAAACGATCGATCGGGGGCGTGCGGCGAATCCTCGGGTACGCGCCCTTGTCCGCAAGTCAGTTGCTGGTCAACTGATCCCGCATCGCAGAGACCTCCGCCTCCCGAATCAGCTCGCGCGCTCCCTGCGAAAAAAGGTGCTCCGCGACCTCTTCTCCAAGCTCGTGCGCGCGTCTCAGCGCATCGTCGCCCCGGAGGTCGACGTACGCGTCCGAGGTTGCAGAAAGCATCTGGTCGCCGTCGTAAGAGGCCACCATTGCTTCCAGCCGGAGCCTGCCCTCGGCTGCGGTCGCATGGCCGGCGATCGACGAGTGGCAGTTACCTTCGAGCTTTTGCAGCATCGCGCGCTCCGCCGTGATTTGGATTCGCGCGGTAGAATCCTCGATGCTGGCGAGCTGACTGCGCAGGGTGTCGTCGGCCAACGCGCCCTCGATCGCCAGCGCCCCTTGACCCACTGCCGGAAGGCAGATCTCGGGTGAAAGAACGACGTGAGGCGTTTCTTCGAGCACCCCCGTCCGCGCGAGACCTGCCGCCGCCAGCACTATCGCGTCGCATTGGCCCTCGTGAAGCTTGCGAATGCGTGTTTCGATGTTGCCTCGAAGTGGAACGAACGTGAGGTCGGGGCGCTGTCTTTGAAGCTGAACCACGCGCCGCCGCGACGTCGTTCCGACCTTTGCGCCGCGTGCGAGCGACTGAAGATCGCACCCGTCGACCGTCACGAGCACGTCGCGGGGATCCTGCCGTACGGGAACGCTGACAATCCCCATGCCCTCGGCCAGCGGTACGTCCCCAGGCACGTCTTTGAGCGAATGTACGGCGAAATCGGCTTCCCCTCGGACCACGACGGCCTCGACCTCGCTCACGAACAGACCCTTGCCACCGACGTGAGCGAGCGGCCGGTCCTGGATGCGGTCGCCCTTCGTGCGCACGTGCACCTCTTCGACTTCGAGTCCAGGAAGCTTCGCAGCGAGCTGGGTAGCCACCCACCGAGTCTGTACGAGCGCGAGATTGCTGCCTCGAGTTGCGACGCGCAGCTTCACTTGGTCTCGCCCGTCTGTCCCGGCCCGGCCGCGGCCAGCTGCGCCACGGCGGCATCCGTCTGCCCCTGCGCGGAGGCCTCCACGCGCTCCGGTTCTTCGTCCGCGGCAAGCGCGAACAGGCGCCGTACCGCGTCGATCAGGAGCGCGCCGTCGGGCTTGCGGGCGCCGGCCTTGAGCTCGGTCATCGGCTGGTGGAGCAGCTTGTTGACGAGCGAGCGCGACATGGCTTCGAGAACGACGCGGTCGCCTTCGCTCACCCCGTCGAGCCGCGAAAGCGCCCGGCGCAGCTCCTCGTCAGCGACCTCACCGAAGCGCTTGCGAAGGGCGACGATCGTCGGGGCGAGCTCCAGCGAGCGGCGCCACGTGAGAAACGATTCGACCTCTTCCTCGATGATGCTTTCGGCGTGCGCGGCCTCGCGCGCGCGGACCGCTAGGTTTTCTTCGGCCACCTGCTGCAGATCGTCGACGTCGTACACGAAGACGTTGTCCATGTTGCCCACCCGGGGATCGACGTCGCGCGGAACCGCGATGTCGATGATGAACAGTGGGCGGTGACGGCGGGTTCGCCCGACGCTCTTCATGAGCTTGGGTGTGAGAATGAAGTTGGGGCTGGCGGTCGAGGCGATCACGACATCCGCCTCCGCAAGCTCCGTAGTGAGCCTCTCGTAGGGAACCGCCCGGCCGTCGCAGCTTTGCGCGAGCGCGTGTGCACGCTCGTCACTCCGGTTGATCACGTGGAGCTGGGTTCCAGTCTGCCGAAGGCTTTTCGCTGCTACTTCACCCATTTCGCCGGCTCCGAGCAAGAGCGTTTGGCGGCCCTGTAGGTCGCCGAAGATCTTCTTTGCGAGCTCGCACGCAATCGAGCTCACGCTTACGGTGCCTTCGGCGATGCCGGTCTCGTTTCGCACGCGCTTCGCCGCTGCAAACGCTTGCGTGAAGCATCGACCGAGCAGCGTTCCCATCGTGCCGGCGTCGTTGGCGGCGTCGAAAGCCTCTTTGACCTGCCCGAGGATCTGAGGCTCCCCAACGACCAGTGAATCGAGGCTCGAGGCTACGCGAAAGACGTGGCGGACCACGTCGATTCCCCGCTCCTGGTAGAGAACGTCGTCGGGCGCTGCGCCGGCAAGCCGTTTCGAGAGGGTCTGCTTGGCGCTTTGCGCTGCCTGGAGGGGGTTGATGCTGGTGGCGTAGAGCTCGACCCGGTTGCAGGTCGAAATCAGAAGCGCCTCCTCGAAGCCCGCCTCGTTTGCAAGTCCCCGGAGCTCGCGTTCGAGATCCACGGGCGCAACTGCAAGGCGCTCGCGCACTTCGACCGGCGCGGTGCGGTGTGAAAGGCCGACCACCACGAAATCGCGCATCAGGCGTTGCCTCCGACAGCGCGCCATGCGTATCCGACAAGCACGAGGAGTGTGAATACGAAGCCCATCATCGTGCCGAGCGCGGCTTTACGCCCCCGCCAGCCCGCGGCCACTCGGAGCACGATCACGCCGGCAAAGATGGCCCAAGCGACCAAGCCGAGCGCCTGGCTGACGTAGAACTGAGAGCCGTCCGAGCGAAGCAACCAGAACGTCCCCGTGACCATTCCGAACGTCAGGAGCGGAAAGCCCGTGAGGACCGACCGGAGGCCGATCGTGTCGAGCACGCCGAGAGACGGCAGACGCTGAAACGCGCCCGTGAGCTGCCGCTGCCGGAGCAGGTGCTCCTGCAGCATGTAGGCTACGCCCGCGACGAAAGCGAGCGCAAAGGCGACCAGCCCGAGCACGTTCGCACCGATGTGCAGGGTCAGCATCGCAGACTGGACGCGCGGCGACACCGGCGCGTAGCTGCTGCCGAGCCCGGCAGCGAGGAACAGCATGAGCGAAAGCGGGGCCACGAATGCGCCGAGAACCGTCACGTCGAAACGGTACGAAGCGAGCAAGAAGGCAATGCCGAGTCCGAAAGAGGACACGCTCAGGATCTGCGAGATGTCGGCGAGCGGCGGCTCGCCGGCCTGAGGCGCGTCGAGCAGCAGAAAGGCGAGGTGGGCGCCGAGCGCAGCTACGAACACCGTGCCGGGCATTCGCTGCGCCTTATCGGAGCCTCGCGTGAGCAGAAACAAGTAGAGGACGCAGGCGATTGCGTACAGGGCCGCGGTAGCGATAAAGAGGCCAGCTTTCATCGTCTGTTGGAGGCCTCCGCGACTGTGGGGCAGGCCACGAAAAAGCCTACCATGCCGCGGTTTTGCGCGGTAGTCGCGGCGGGGTTGCGTTGACAACCCGACCGACCGTCCTTACTTAGTCCACTCGAAACAACCCCGAACAGGAGCACAGATGGCTGGTCCCAACGTACACGCGGTCAACGACCTGAACTTCGACACGGAAGTCCTGCAAGCGGACTCTCCCGTCCTCGTCGATTTCTCGGCGGTGTGGTGCGGACCGTGCAAGCAGATCGCGCCGCTGATCGATCAGCTCGCGGACGAGTACGTGGGGAAGGTCAAGGTGACCCACCTCGACATCGACGAGAGCCCGGGCACGGCTTCGAAGTACGGCATCCGCGGCGTCCCGACGCTGATGGTATTCAACGGCGGCGAGCTGGTTGCCCAACACGTCGGCGCAGCTCCGAAAACGACCATCGCGCAGTTGATGGATCGCGCGCTGTAACGGGCGTCAACGCCCCGTGCTTCCGAAGCCCCGGTCGGCGCGATCGGTGCGGCCGAGATCGGCCTCGTCTTCGACCGTTTCGACGTCCACTTGTACGACCGGGGTCACCACGAGCTGTGCAATGCGCTCACCGTGCGTGACCGTAAACGATTCGGGGCCGTGGTTGATCAAGAGGACCTGGAGCTCGCCCCGGTAGTCCTCGTCGATCGTGCCCGGCGCGTTGAGCACTGTGACGCCGTGGCGCGCCGCCAGCCCGGACCGCGGGCGGACCTGGCCCTCGTGCCCGGACGGGAGAGCCACTCGCAAACCCGTGGGAATACGCGCGGTCGCGCCCGGCTCGATGGTGAGCATGGTGTCCAAGCAGGCGGCGAGGTCGAGCCCCGCCGCACCGCTCGTCTCGTAGCGCGGAATGATCGCGTCGGCGCGCATCTTGTAGACGCGCAGCCTCGACATCAGTCGTTCTGCTCTTGGGCGCGGGGGCGATCTCGATCTCGATCTCGATCTCGATCTCGATCTCGATCCCGATCCCGATCCCGGTCCCGGTCCCGGTCCCGGTCCCGATCCCGATCCCGGTCCCGGTCCCGGTCCTGGTCCCGATCCCGGGCGCGGGGCTGATCTCGGTCTCGGTCGCGATCTCGGTCGCGGTCACGGCCGCCGCGGTCTCGGTCTCGGTCTCGGTCTCGGTCGCGGTCGCGGTCGCGGCCGCGATCTCGGTCTCGGTCTCGGTCGCCGGCGCGGGCGCGGCCTCGATCTCGATCCCGGCCGCCGCGGCCTCGATCCCGGTCGCGGCCTCCACGTCCTCGACCTCCGTCTCGGCCTCCACGTCCGCCCTCGCGCCGTTCCTTGCGCTCCGGCTCGACGTAGCCTTCGGGCTTCTCGAGGAGCTGTTTGCGCGAAAGCCGGATGCGGCCGTCGCGGTCGATGTCGCTGATCATCACCTCGACCTCGTCGCCGAGATCCATCACGTCAGCGACTTTCTCGACGAAGCCCCAGTCCATGTCGGTGATGTGAAGCAAGCCGTCCTTGCCTGGCGCGATTTCGAGGAAGGCCCCGTAGTTTTCGACGCGGCGAACGATGCCCTTGTACTTGCTTCCGATTTCCGGCTCGACCGTGAGGCTTTCGATGATCTCGATCGCCTTCTTGAGCGCCTCGCCGTCGGGCGACGCAATGCTCACCGTGCCGTCGTCGGCGATGTCGATCGTCGCGCCGGTCTGCTCGGTGATCGCCTTGATCATCTTGCCGCCGGGGCCGATGACGACCCGAATCTGATCGGGCTTGACCTTGAGCGTTTCGATTCGCGGTGCGTACTTCGAGAGCTCCGGGCGAGCCGTCGGCATGACCTCGTTCATCTTGCCGAGAATGTGGAGCCGGCCCTCACGCGCCTGCTCGAGCGCCTCGCTCATGATCTCTTGCTTCAAGCCTTCGATCTTGATGTCCATCTGAATGGCGGTGATGCCTTTGTCGGTGCCGCAGACTTTGAAGTCCATGTCGCCGAGATGGTCCTCGTCGCCGAGAATGTCGGTTAGGACGGCGTACTTCTCGCCCTCCATGATCAAGCCCATCGCGACGCCGGCGACCGGCGCTCTGATCGGCACGCCCGCGTCCATCATCGCGAGGCTTCCGCCGCAAACGGTCGCCATCGAGGACGAGCCGTTCGACTCGGTGATTTCCGACACGATGCGCATCGTGTAGGGGAAGTCTTCGTGCGGGGGCAGCACCTTGGTCAGCGCCCGCTCGGCGAGATTTCCGTGACCGACCTCACGTCGGCCCGGTCCGCGAAGAAACTTCGTTTCACCGACCGAGTAGGGCGGGAAGTTGTAGTGAAGGATGAACGGCTTGTAGTACTCCTCGGTGAGACCGTCGATCTTCTGCTCGTCTTGACGCGTACCGAGCGTCGTCGTGACGATGCCCTGCGTTTCGCCGCGCGTGAAGAGCGACGAGCCGTGGACGCGCGGAAGGAGGCTCACCTCGATTGCAATCGGGCGCACGGTCGCGTAGTCGCGGCCGTCCACGCGGCGCTTTTCGTCGAGCACCTGCGCGCGCATCGTGTTGTAGCGAAGATCTTCGTAGGCGGCCTTGATGTCGCTTTCCTGCTCCGGGAACTGCTCGGCGAGCTCAGCCACGACTTCCTTCTTGATCTCACTGAAGCGATCGTAGCGCGAGTGCTTTTCGCCGATGTTGCACGCCTCGATGACCTTCGAAAGGCCGACCTCTTTGACGCGAGCGTCGATCTTCTCGTCGCGCGCAGGCGGCGCGAAAGCCCACTTCTCTTTACCAACGGCCTCGCGGATCTTCTCGATCAGCTCGAGGACCCCCTGTACCGACTTGTGGCCAAACTGGATTGCCTCGACCATGTCGGCCTCGGTCATCTCCTCGGCTTCGCCCTCCACCATCACGATGGCGTCTTTCGAGGCCGCGATCAGGAGCTCGCAGTCGCTCTTCTCCTGCTCTTCGTAGGTCGGGTTGGCGACGAGCTGCCCGTCGATGCGCGCCACACGCACACCGGCGATCGGCCCAGCCCAGGGAAGTGGGCTGATGTGAATGGCCGCCGAGGCGCCGATCATGGCGAGCACGTCGGAGGGATTGATCGCGTCGGCGCTCATCACCGTGGCGATCACCTGCGTCTCGGCCATGTAGCCGTCCGGGAAAAGCGGGCGGCAAGGCCGGTCGATCAAGCGCGAGGTGAGCACCTCGTTGTCCCGGAGCTTGCCTTCTCGCTTGAAAAAGCCACCGGGGATCTTGCCGGCCGCGTACGTCTTTTCGACGTAGTCGACGGTCAAGGGGAAGAACGGTTGGCCCGGTCTCGCCTCCTTGGCGCCGCACACGGTGACCAGGACCATCGTTTCGCCACAGCTGACGAATACCGAACCGGCTGCCTGCTTGGCAATCCGGCCCGTTTCGATGGTGATCTCCTTGTCACCAACTTTGACGGATTCTCGAATTATCATTGCTCTCTAACTGCTTTCCGCGCGGTTCGACCGCGCCTGCGGTCCGCGTTCACGTCGAGAGCGGTCTCGGTCCCCGATTCCAGGATTCGAGGCGGTCCTCAAATCATCGAAGCGAAGAGCGAACGCCGGACTCGACGTCACGTACACCAAGTTGTACCGGGACAACGCCCCGGGGCCCAGCTTACTTCCGAATGCCGAGCTCTGAAATGATCTTGCGGTATCGCTCCACGTCCTGCGAGCGGACGTAGTCGAGGAGCCGGCGTCGCTGGCTGACCAGCTTCAGCAGGCCTCGGCGGGAGTGATGGTCCTTTTTGTGGGTCTTGAAGTGCTCGGTCAGATAGCCGATCCGCTCACTCAAGATCGCGATTTGAACCTCGGGGGATCCCGTGTCCTTCTCGTGGGTGCGGAATTGACCGATCAGCTCGGACTTTCTATCGGCGGTCAGTGCCATGCTTTCTCGCGCTAAATCTCTGAAAAATACGTATTTCTGTCGTTGAAGGGGCCGGAATATGCGCCGGCCCCTCGAAGCCGTCAAGCAGGCAGTGAAGCCGGCGAACTCGGGCCGCGGGCCCAGGGCCCGTGACACCCCGCTTCCGACTGCCCGCCTCGCTGAATGCTTGAACATCCCACCAGTATTCTGATACCCCGTTCGCGGACACCGTTGTTCGGGACGGTGCAGGAGGCTGGGCGATGAAGAAGAGGCAAATGATTTATGCGATCGCGTTTGGCGCGATGCTGGCGGTGACGGGCTGTGGCGACGACGGTGGCGACGGCGGTGGCGGCTCGGGGGGCTCGGGCGCCAGCGCAGGCTCCGGAGGTTCGTCGGGCTCTGGCGGCTCGTCGGGGTCAGGGGGCGCGTCGAGCAGCACCTGCGAGGCGATTTGCAGCAGCACCTGCGTCCTCCAGGGTGTCGATCCCGAGGGCAATCAGTGCCTGACGCAGTGCCAGGTGGGCGTCCCGCAGTTCGATGACAACTGCGGCTCGCAGGCCGACGCTTACCTGCGCTGCATCGAAGGCGTGAACTGCGAACCCGAGGCGAACGAGTGTGATTCCGAGGCGGTCGCTTGGGGCACCTGCATCGCAGGCGCCTTTCAGTAGCCGGTCGCGCGGTCAGAGCTTGGCCCGGGAGGCGATCAGGTCGATCGCCTTCTTCGGGTCTGGCTCTCCCGTTGCGCCAAGCAGCACGACGACACGACTCAGCCCGAGCTCCTCGAATTCGCGGAGCGCGTTCGGTCGGGCCTTAATCCGCCAGCTCGTGGTGATGTCGAGCGAGTCGAACGGGCGCCCCGCCTCGTCGGCGAGCCGCCGAAGCGCGGTGAGCTTTTTCTCGAGCAGTTCCTGAGAGTCGCTCGGTGCGTACCAGCCGTCGGCGACATCGACGACGCGCTTCAGCGTCCTCGTGCTGGTGCCCCCGATCAGGATCGGGGGATGAGGCTTCTGCACCGGGGTGGGGTGACTCTTGAAGCCGTGCCACGAGAGGAACTCGCCGTCGTGCTCCACGACGTCGCCCGTCCACACCTTCTTGACCGCGTCGAGGTAGTCGTCGAACCGCGCGCCGCGCCTTGCGAACGGCGTGCCCATCGCCTCGTACTCTTCGGCGAGCCATCCGATGCCGAGCCCGAGGGTCAGCCGGCCTCCGCTGAGGACGTCGAGCGATGCGGCCTGCTTGGCAAACAGCAGGGGGTTGGTTTGGGCAAAGATGTTGACGCCGGTCCCCAGCCGAATCGTGTTCGTCGCCGCGGCCACGTGTGAAAGCGCGATGAGCGGATCGATGAACCAAGCCTCGGGCGCGATCGGCATCTTGCCAGAACGCGCATAGGGATACTTCGACTCGTATTCGAGCGGCACCACGACGTGCTCGAAGGTCCACACCGACTCGATCCCGGCCGCCTCCGCGTGCTGCGCAATCTCGATCATCCGCTCGGCCGTCTCCGGCCCACCCACGTTAATGGGAACGATCCCAATCTTCATAAGACCCGGTAATACCACGGGGACATTCTCCCCCCTCTAGACCCCCCTGATTCCAACCACTTACGACCCACACCGCGAAAACCCGGGATGCGGTGCTGGGTGGTTGCCGGATTGGGGGCGTGGTTTGGTTTAGTTATATCCGACCCACCCACCCCCACCCGTAATCCTCCCTCCGCGCCTGCGCTGCGCTCCGGCTTGGCGGCGCATGCGCGCCGGGCTTCGCCGTTCCGGCTCGCGCTTCCGCCTGCATCACGCCCGCCTGAGTAGGGGCAAAACGGTCTGCCTAGGGGCTCGGAAAAAACGCGACGTGGGTCGGAGCGGACGTGCCAAGTGCCAATCGCCACAACAGCAACCACCGGCGATTGGCGCGCAGCCCGAGGGAGGGCGTGCGTGGCCTACACCTCCAGTCTTACGGGCCACCTTTGCAGGCCCTCCCGCTCCGCGGAGCGCCCGCGTCGTGTTTTTTCCGAGCCCCGTATGCAGGGCGAATTCGGGTTTTCGCGGTGTGGGTCGTAAGTGGTTGGAATCAGCGGGGTCTAGAGGGGGGAGAATGTCCCCGTTAAACAGAGAAGCCGACTCTTTCGAGCCGGCCCCCCAAGCAGTCCTGACCATCGTTGCCGTGGGATATCAGTTGAGTCGAACCCCTACTTTTTCTAGTAGGTGGGAACCGATGCCGTCCGCTTCAGGCCCCCCGATGACGCTAGCCGGGTCCGCACACCACGTCCGTTGTTGGCTCCCAATTCGACCTAGTCAGGGATTCTCACTCCTTCCTCACCTGCAGCGACAGAGGGACTGACATCCAAGGTAAAGCCCGGGTCACGGGCGGTCAACTCATGGCTTTACGGGGCTCGCTTTGAGCGCTGCACGCCCTTCCTTGACGTACACGGTGAAGCGAACCTCCTCCGCATTGTGTCGTTTCATGACTTGGTCGCGCGCGGCATGAAGCTTGCGTACGAATTTGTCGAACGTGAGCCCGCTCACCGACGCTCCACACTCTCTCTGCATCGCGACGAACTGTTCGAAGACCTTGCGGAAGTGGTCTTCCTCGCCGTCCGCCGCGGGTGCCGACGCATCGAGAAGGGACTGTGGCACGTGCTTCACCTGCGTGCTCTCCTCTGGCTCGTCGAATCCGTCGTAGTCCTCGAGCGACGCGTTCGGCCGAGTTGGCGGGTCGTCCGGCGCTGGAGTCATGCCTTCCTCACCGTGTCGCACCGTCGCGGCCGCCGGCTGGCGCTTGGACGGAGACCGGCTCGGCCAAGACGAGACGCGCTTGGTTCGCGAGGTGACTGGCTGCTCCGGCTGCACGGTCGGCGTGTCTACGGGTGTCGCCGTCGTTGATCCTGGCCCCTCTGGCGAATCGCCCTCGATCGGCGCCATGTGGTTCTTCGGCTTCTTCGGCTTCTTCGGCGCTTCGGCAACGGCCGTGCGCTTCGCAGTGGGGGCCTCCGCGGCGGGATAGCCGAAGTAGCCCGTGTCGGCGGTTTCGCGCGTGGAGTTGAGGATGTGGTCGAGGTCTACCGACGAGCGCTGCTCGGCATCCTCTTGGTAGCCGACGCCGGTGCGAAGTGCCTCGTTCACGTGTTCGGCGATCTTTCGGTAGTGCCGGCGAAGCGCCCCCTCCGGCAGGCTCGTGAGCTCTTTGCGGGAAAGCGCCGCGGCGCTCCGACGAAGGATTTTCACGCCTCTGTCGTGCTCGAGATACAGAAGCCCCAGGCCGAGAAGCAGCAGCAAGAGCGGCACACCGATCACCACTAGCCACGGCAGGGATGCGACATCTTCCTTGAAGGTGTTCGCGAAAAGTCCGCCGAGCCCCACGCTGCTACCCTTGCGACCGATCAGATATCCGACCTTCGAATGCGCCGCGCCGCCGCGAATCGGCGCTGCAACGGCTCGAGTGCGCTCACCCACCTCGATCGAGTCGGCGTCGGTGGCCATTTCGTCGACGACGCGCGGTAGGATGCTCTTGAGCTCCGTGCTGGTCGGAGCGGTGGCCCCGCCGGAATGCGCCGCGATCAGCCGGTCTCGATGGAAGAACACGATCGAGGCATTCGGCAGCTTCGCGCCCAGACGTCTCGCGAGGTCGTCTCCGATCTTCATGCCGTGAACGATAACTCCGACGTACCGGCCGCCGTCGAACACTGGGCGCGCCGCCATGCGATAGACCTCGCCGTTGTAGACCCAGACGTCGTCGCGCATGAAGCCCCGAAGCGCATCTCGCACGAGCGGCATTCGGCTCAGCTCCTCCGATCCGGTCGCGTCCCGGTCGAGTGTCGCTACGACCTCGCCTTCGTTATCGACGGCGAATATCAGGTCTCCCCGACCTTCCTCGAGCTTCGCGTTCAGGGCGTCGAGCTTGATGCTCAATCGACGCCTCGCGTTGGCCCCGGGCGTTCCCGTTCGGCCGCTCGAGCTTCGCAGCGTTTGCCGAACCTCGGATTCGACGGCGATCGACGCCAATGCGTCGAGGCGCAGGCGTGCATCGAGGCGCATCCAGAGCTCTGCTTCGACGCGGTCGCGACGGAGCTGTTCTTCGAGCTGGAACTCTGCCTCGCGGCTTGCAGCGGACTTGTTCAGGAACGCTCCCGCCAGAGCAGCGCCGACGGCCAGAGCAAGAACTGAATACCAAAGGCGAGACAGCATCGGCTACTTCCTCCGACTCTTGCTCAAGCTGAGCGGATCGACCTGTAGGCTCTTGCCGGGGGCCACCGTGACCCTGCGCACCGCTACCTGTTCCCCGCCTCGAAGAATTCGGAGCGAATAGGGGCCGGGCGGAACATCGTCGAAACGAAACCTTCCGGCTGTAGTGACGCTGGCGCATGCGACGAGCTCACGAAGCGAGTGTAGGTGACCGTCGACGTGCCCGTAGAGCCGGTCACTCAGCTTCCACGGACCCCCCGCGGGCACCGAGAAGACGCGCGCTTTACCGGGACCCGCTTCGAGCGGCGTGAAGCCCGGCAAGCCTTCTACCGCGAGCTCGTGCGTGAACCCGTCGCGGTTTTCGACCTTGAGCTTCGTCCCGGTGCGTGCTGCAAGGGTCGAAGGGTCGAGTGCACCTCCCCGAAAACGAAACGTGCATCCGATGGGCGGCCCCGTGAACTTGCCCGTTAGAACCGCAAGCACGTCGTCGTGATCCGCCTTGAGTCGTTGTTCGGGAAGCGCTCCGTTCCAAACCCGCCAATAGTGGTCTTTCCGATCGGCCTCCGAAGGCGCGTCCGTGCTAGGGCTGGCCTTGATCGATCCCTCGATCGACTCGGCCCTCACTCCCCCGATTGCCACGAGCACTGCGACCACACACCCGGCTCCTACCGTGATCCAATTCCTCAGTGTTCCCATTGGTATTTATGTATTATTACAGCTCCATTGAGAGAAAGGGTACAAAATTCCCGATTCCTGCCGATCTAGTCCAGATGGGCGGCGGCACGCGGGCTAGAGGGCGTTGTAGTCGATGAGCCGGATCGGATCGGGGTGCAGGTGTGCTCGCATCGATCGGGTCATCCCCTCGGGATCACCCCCGATTTCGATGGCGGTCGGCTCATCGAACTCGAGCTCTACGTCCTCGGCGAAGAAATCGAGGAGGTTTTCATGCCGGTACGTACCCCTCCATGCGCTGAGCATGTGTGCAGCGATGTGCAGCGGATGGCTGGCGACGATACGCACGCAAAAGCGGTCGGGGGGGCGGCTCTCGGCAAATGGAAACACCTTCGCGCCGAAACCCCAATAGGGAACGGTCGACACCAACGCAGCAATGCAGCTGCCTTCGAAGAGGAGGTCGCCCCGTGCGATGGGGCGGCCGGTGGGCCGGCCAGCGTCGTCGAGCCTTTCGGCGGCGTTTCCGCGATTGATGACTCGGACATGGATCCGCGGACGAAGCGCGAGCTCCGGAATCGTGAGCGCCGGGATCGAGATCGCGTAGGACACCGCTCCGGTCGCGCGCTTTCCCACGAACGGCAGGTGTCTCACGACGGCGCGGACCTCGTGGAAGTGCTTGAGCCCCAAGGCATCGAATCCAGCACCTGCGAAAGGAGTGAGCAGGTTCTGAGCTTCAATCAACCGGAAGTCGCGATGCGAGCTGTTCTCGCGAAGTCGCGCTAGATCCGCGAAGACGCCGCCGCGGGTCGTGCCTGCGCCGAGAGACCGAGCAAGCGAGTTGCCAGTGCCGAGCTTCAGCAGCCCGAAGCGTGGCGCCTCTCCACCCCTCGCCTTTGCTTCCCGCGTAATCGAGGTGACCATATGCACGAAGGTCCCGTCGCCCCCGCCGGTGAGGACGGTCGGGTAGCGAGCTTCCACGATTGCTTCGGCAATCCGTTGCGCGTCGTCGAGGCTCCGAGATAGAAACAAGTCGCCGCTTCCAACGACTTGGTCGAAGCTTTCGGCTAGTTGCTCGGTGACCTGCCTCGCGTTGCCGTTGAGAACGACGGCGACCCGCCCCGCCTTGTCAGGCACGAGGCTAGAGCCGCACGAGCGCTGCTCCCCAGGTAAACCCGGAGCCAAACGCAGGCATGAGGATGAGGTCGCCCTTCTTCGCGCGGCCCTCCTGAATGGCCTCGCTCAGGGCGAGGGGAATCGAGGCGGCGGTCGTGTTGCCATATCTCTGGATGTTGTGGACGACCTTGTCCGCTGGGATCTCGAGCTTCTCTCCCACGAACTCGTTGATGCGCTTGTTCGCCTGATGCGGAACGACGAGATCCAAGTCCGCAGTAGCGACTCCGTTTCGTTCGAGCACCGACCGGCTCACCTCCGGCATCTTCGCGGTTGCCCAACGGAAAACCTGTCGCCCGTTCATGGCGGGCCAGACCCTCCGGTCGTCGATCATCTCGTGGGTGAGTCGAGGCATGTACTTGCTTGCCGGCGCCTCGAGCCACAGCTCTTGAGCGCCGCTTCCGTCGGCGTGAATCTCCACGTCGACGACACCTACCGTCTCATCGTCGGTGGGTCCGAGCAGCGCGCAAGCCGCGCCGTCGCCGAACAGCACCGTTACGTCCCGACCCTCATCCGTGAAGTCGATGCCCGTGGAGTGCACCTCCGCCCCAACGAGCGCGACCCGTTTGTACATGCCGCACTTGATCCAAGCATCGGCGACCTGCAGCCCGTAGAGAAAGCCGCTGCACTGGTTCCGTACGTCGAGCGCTGGCACCCCTGGAAGCCCTAGCTTGTCGCCCAACAACACACCGCTTCCGGGGAAATTGTAATCGGGAGACAGCGTCGCGAAGATGATCGCGTCGATTTCCGCGACATCGACCCCCGCGTTCTTGCACGCCATCTGTACCGCGGGAACCGCGAGGTCGCTCGCCCCAATGCCGTCCTTTTCGATGTAGTGGCGCTCCTTGATTCCAGTGCGCTGCTGAATCCATTCGTCGCTGGTGTCGAACATCTTGGCGAGGTCGTCGTTGGTGACGACCTTTGGCGGGACGTAATGCCCCATCCCCAAAAATGCGGTCCTGGTCATGGATCGAACCCCTTCTGATTGCGGCGAGCCTAGCCAAGTCCACGATCCGCCACAAGCCGTTGACAATGTGGCATGGCTTCCGCTCGACCGAGCGCACCCAGCTGCTGCACAACTGCCCGAGCCTGCTATATGAGCGGCGCCCTCGGCCGAGTGGCGGAATTGGCAGACGCGCCGGATTCAAAATCCGGTGCCCGCAAGGGCGTGTCGGTTCGAGTCCGACCTCGGCTACCGAAGCGGTCGCGCGCGGCGCGAACGCCGATACTGACTTCAAGGCCCAGCTCGGGCCCCGGGTCTCGGGCCTCGGGTCTCGAGCTCGGGCCTCGGGTCATACGTGCGGATCGCGGGCCTCGGGCCGCGGCTCTCGGGCCCCGGGCCAAATGCGCACGTCACGAATGGACTCGCGACCCGAGGCCCACGGCCCGAGGTCCGGGGTTGATACGTTTGACCCGAGACCCGAGGCCCGAGGCCCGCGATGTCGGCCGCGTGTCTGAAGGGCTAGATCTACCGAGCGGCGACGTGCTTTTCCATCAGCTCCTGGAGCTCCGATGGCTTTTCGTCGGGGTCTTGGCCGGCGCGGGCTCGATCGATGTCTTCGAGCAGCTCGCGGCACTCCGGTTTGTCGCGCAGATGGTCGAGCAAGAGGTTGGAAGCCTCCCCGAACGCTTTCTCGTAGGTCAGCGCCTCTCGGACACGGTTGGCGATGCGCTCACGACCGGTCTGAAGATCGTTTTCGAGCGCCTCGCTGTAGCGCTTGAGCTGGGCCCGAAGCTCTTCGATTTGCTTTCGCCGTTCGCCCGCTACGTCTTCCTTTGCGCGGGCTCGGCGCTCGTAGTCCCGGGCCACGCCTTCGAGCGTTTCGACCTCTGCGCGCGCGGCGCCCAATGCTTCGTAGCCTCGCCGGATGCGCTCGACGTGCTCGCCAGCGGCCTGGACCTCGGCCTGCGCCGTGCGGTACTCGCGCTGTGCACGCTTCCGCTTCAGGATCAGCTGGCTGAGCATGTCCCGCTCGGATGAAGCGTCCCGCAGCGCCCGGGACTCCTCGCCCGCCAGGTCTTCGACCTTTCGACCGATCTCCGCGCGAAGGGCACGGCCTCGCTTTTCGATTGCCTCGAGCTTCTTCGAGTGGCTCTCGAGCTCGCCCTCGAGCCTCGAGGCGCGCGACGCGAGCTGCCAAATCTGGTCCGATGCTCCCTGAACGTCGTCTGGCGCGTTGCCGTCTGGATAGGCTCGCGCCACTGCACGCAAGAAGTTGGCTGCGGTGCGACTCCACTCGACGACGCCCGGCGTCTGAGCCGGCGGTGGAGGGGGCGGCGCCACCGGCGCGGTCTCCGTCGGCGCGTCCCACTCCCGCGAGGGAAGGGCGCGCTGCATTTCCTTGAGCTCCTCTTTGAGATGGTGTCCATCTCGGAAGCGATCCTCTGGATCCTTTTCGAGCAGCTTGAGAATGATCTTCTCCGCCTGATCCGGGATATCCGGCCGATACTTGCGCGGACTCGGCGGGGCGGCCTTGCGCTGCATCTCGAGGAGCTCGTCGCGATCTCCCGAACGGAACGGAAGCCGGCCCGTCAGCATCTCGAAGAACAAAACACCGAGCGCGTAGAGATCGCTTCCTGCAATCGCATCCTCGCCTCGCGCCTGCTCGGGCGACATGTACTCGGGCGTTCCAAACACCGCTCCTTTGGGCGCGAGCCGCGGGTCGCGCGTGAGCGCTGCGAGCCCGAAGTCGAGGATCTTCACGAAGTCCTTTCGACCCCCTCGCCCCGTGATCATGATGTTGTCACTCTTCAGGTCGCGGTGAACGACGCCGAGATCGTGCGCACGCGCGAGAGCTGCCGTCATCTGCTCCAAGATGTCGACCGCGCGTGGGATCGGCATGGGGCCCTTCGAGATCTGCGACGAAAGCGAGTCTCCAATCAGGTACTCCATCACCAGATAGAGCTCACCGTCCTCCGTCTCACCGACGTCGTGGATGTCCACGATGTGCGCGTGGTCCACGCGGTTCGCAGCGCGCGCCTCGCGCACCATCCACGCACGAAGATGCGTCTCGCCCCTGAGGTCCGGGCGAATCAGCTTGAGAGCCACCACGCGGTCGATGAGGACGTGGCGCGCCCGGTAGACGACGCCCATGCCCCCTTCGCCGAGCTGCGATTCGAGTCGATACCGACCGGCGATGACCTTCCCGAGTAGCGGGTCTTTCGATTTTTTTGAACGCGAAGCCTTCCGGACAATCCCCATGGTTCCCCCGTACCTAAAGGACATTTGAATGATAGACAGGAACGAGCGGGAGTCCCAAGTGTTCCGCTCTCGCTGAAACGGGGACTAACCTGACAGCAAGCGCCCGAGCCGCGTATGATGAGGGAGTCGGTCACGGACGGAGGGATGTGTGAGCGAAGAACGGCCGCTGCTCGGGCCGTACCGCATTGAGCGCCGCTTGGCGGCCGGGGGGATGGCCGAGGTATTCGTCGCGCGCCGCGAAGGGCTGCATGGCTTTTCGAAGCGCGTCGCGCTCAAACGAATTCTCCCGCAATACGCGAGCGATCCCGACTTCGTGTGGATGTTCATCGACGAGGCGCGTCTCGCGGCGATGCTAGAGCACCCCAACATTGTTCAGGTGTTCGACTTCGGCACGATGGGTGAAGACCTCGTGCTCGTGATGGAGCTCGTCGACGGCTCCAACGTCAGCCGACTCCTCCGAACCGCGCCGCCCGACTCGCCGATTCCCTGGGACGTGGCGCTTCACATCGCCTATCAGACCGCCCAGGCGCTCGACTATGCGCACCACGCGGTCGACGACCAGGGCGAATCGCTCGAGTTCGTTCACCGCGACGTCAGCCCGGCCAACATCCTGCTCACCCGCACCGGTCACGTGAAGCTCACGGACTTCGGGATCGCGACCGTACGCAGCCGGGCCCCCACGACCGAGGACGGCCAGGTGCGCGGAAAGCTCGGCTACATGTCGCCCGAGCAGGTGCTCGGCAAGGACCTCAGCGGAAAGAGCGACGTCTTCACGCTGTCCACCGTGCTGGCGGAGATGCTGATCGGCGAGCCTCTCTTTCAGGGCGAAAGCGAGCTCAACGTGCTCCTTCAAATTCGAGACGCCGATCTTCGCGTCCTAGCCCGGTGTGAGCGACGCATTCCCCAAGACATCCGCGCGGTCGTGCTCAGAGGGCTTCAGCGCGACCCTCAGGAACGTCCGACCGCACATGCCTTTGCCGAGGCCTGCGCGGAGGTGATGCGACGCCGCGGAATGGGCCATGGTCCCGATCGCCTCGCACGGCTGCTCGCGCAGTTGAAGCTCGTAGAGGGCGAGGCGCCAGAGGTCCATTTCCCGGACGCCGACGTGCCTTCGCTCGTCGACAGCGATCTCATGAATCAAGCTGCGGCCGGCCGCGACCTCATTCCACAGGCGGTCACGTCACCGACGATCTACCGCGTGCAGCTCCCCGACGGGAGCGTGATGGGGCCGATGAGCTATCCACGCTTGATTCAGCTTCTCACGACGGGCGTCATCGACAGCAGAAGCAGCCGGATCTCGAAAGCCGACGGGACCTATGTCGATCCGTCTCAGCTCCCCGAGCTCACCCGGTTCGTGACCTCCCCGGGCCTTCAGTGGAAGCTCGAAGAGCTCGCGCAAGCGGAGAAGCAAGGACAGCTTCGGGCCGCGACTCTGCTTCCGGTTTTCTATGACATCGTCGCGAAGCGGCAGACGGGGGTCCTCCATCTGTGGCAGCGGAACCGACGAAAGAAGATCTACTTCGTCGACGGCAAGCCCGAGTTCGTGGCGTCCACCGACAAGTCCGAGCTGCTCGGCGAATACCTCGTTGCGACCGGCCAGTGTCTCCGCATGGAAGTGGAAATGGCGCTGGCGCTTCTGCCGAAGTACGGGGGACGGCTCGGAGACGCCCTCGTCGGGTTGGGCATCCTTCGTCCGGTGGAGTTATTTCGTGCCATTGGCGAGCAGGTGCGCGGCCGGCTGATGGAGGCGTTCAGGTGGCGCAAAGGAGAGTGGGCTTTCGTTCGTGGCGCGCGAAGCCACGAGGAAACGTTTCCGATGGGTCAGGATCCGTACGAGCTATTGAGAGACGCTGCCCAAGAGGCTCACCTCGAAGAAATCGAATCGGTGCTCGAGCCGCTCCGCGAGCGAGTCGTCGAACGATGCGACGATGGTCCGCCCCTAGCCGCCTTCCGGCTCGACTCGAGCTGGGCGAGCGCGTTGGACGCGGTTTCCGGAGACACGACGCTCGGCGGGCTGTTGGCGCGGGAAAGCGCTTCCGGGGCCGATCTCGAGCCCGTGTATCGCGCGCTCTACCTTGGACTTGCGTGTGGGCTGGTTCGGACCAAGGTGACTCCTTCGGAGATGCCGTTCCGAGAAACGTTCAGCGCCTGAGCTTCCCAGTGTCCTTCGTCGAGCTAATCGCACCCAAAGCCGCTCCGACTCCCGTGCTGGTGGAGGTGCCTCACTCGGGCCTTCAGGTGCCTACGGAAGTCGAATCGGAAATCGACGCGAGCCCGCTCGCGGTTCTGCGCGACTCGGACATCTACGTCGACCAGCTCTATGAGCGGGCGCCCGAGGGGGGAGCCACCTTGCTCGTCTCCCGCGTCTCCCGGTACGTCGTCGATCTCAATCGCGGTCCGGACGAAGTCGACTCTGCAGCGGTTCCGAGGCACCCGAAAGCGCGACGCATCCCCGCGCGCGGAGTGGTGTGGCGAGCGCGCACCGACGGGACTCCGCTCCTACGCGCGCCCCTCACGACCGCGCAGTTCGCGCGTCGCCTCGAGCTCTACTACGAGCCCTACCATCAACGTCTACGCGACGCTGCAGCGCGGATGCGTGAGGAGCACGGCCACGTCGTCATCTTGGCTGCGCATTCGATGCCCTCCGCCGGCCGGCGAACCTTCAGCGGACGGCAGGTGCGACGAGCGGACGTCGTGCCTGGCACCAGGGGCCGTTCCACCGCCGACGGGCGCATCATCGATTTGATCGATCGACACTTCCGGGATGCAGGCCTCACCGTGAAGCACGACGATCCCTACCGCGGTGGTTGGACGACAGCCAGCTATGGAGCCCCGAAGCGTGGGCAGCATGCGGTACAGATCGAGCTCAACCGCGCGCTCTACGTCGACGAGCAGACCAGCGAGGTCAAACGTGATGAGTTCGTCGCACTACAGCGCGTGCTCGACGAGCTCGTCGTCAAGCTCGGGCAACTGATGAAGGCGGAAGCTCAGTTCGCGACCGGCTGATCGACCACGCCCGATTCGTCCGAGCGTACCTCGAGCCGGTAGCGGCTGTTTGCGGTCTGCAGGTAGTATGTGTCTTGGCCGCAAAGTTGAAGCACGCGCTTCACCGGCGTGGTCACGTATTCGTGAAGCCCGTCCGCGAACTCGATGACCACCACCGAGCCTTTTCGTGGCGGGCGCAAAAGGCGCCCCACGACGGCTCGACCCGACTTGCGGCCAACCTTGCGAAGGACGACTTCCACGTTTCGAAAATAGCACACCTCGCCTCACCGGCAAAGCGGGCGCGGAAAAATCCAGCGTTCTTGTGCTTCCGCCAAACTTGCGCGGCGACGCACGCGTTGCCGCGGCGAATCCGCTGTCCTATGCGGCAAAACGCCGCGGCCGCCGAAACCCGTACGCGATTTTCGCCACGTTTTCCGTGCGCCGCTTCCGGCACGGTTACTGCATTGCGGCCCCGGCATGGCATCCCTTCACCCCGCGACGGCACTGGACCGATACCGCGCATCTTTGAAGCGAGTCGAGATCCTCGATGCCGAAGCTGAACGCGATCTTGCGAAGCGCTGGGCAGACGGCGACGAGCACGCCGGCGCCCAGCTGATCGAGTCGAGTCTACCTTTCGTCATCGCCATCGCTCGCGAGTACCGCCGCTGGGGCGTACCGCTCGAAGACCTCGTTCAGCAGGGCAACTTGGGGCTTCTGAAAGCAGCTTCCAAATTCGATCCCGAAAAGAAATGCAGGCTGATCACGTACGCCGCATATTGGATTCGCGCCGAGATTCGCGACTACGTGGTCCGCTCTTACCGAATCGTGCGGCTCGGCACCACGCGCACGGAGCGACGTGCGATGCGTGCATTCAGGCGCAAAGCCGTCGAGTCGCCAGAGGCGCTTGCCGAAGAAAGCGGCATGCCGCTCACGCGCGCGAAGCAGCTGTGGCCCCTTCTCACCCGCGGCGATCTGTCGCTCGACGCGACCGTGTCGGACGCACCCGCGGCGATGGAGCGCATGAGCTACAAGCAGGCGACCCCGGAGGAAAGCGTCGCGCGTTCCGAAGCGATTCACAGCGTGCGAGCCGCGCTGGAGTCCGCCTTGGAGAGCTTGACCGACCGCGAGCAACGCATCGTGGAAGCACGCATCCTCGCCGACGAGCCGCGCACTCTCGAGTCGCTCGGTCAAGAGATGGGCGTCAGCAAGGAACGCGTGCGTCAGCTCGAGGTGCGTGCGCGCCAGAAGCTCCGCGATCAACTCGAGCATCTGCGTCCCGCGGCCTGAGCTGTCCTGCGCCTTGCTTGACTCTGCAGGGTAACAGCAGCAAGGTGAGCGCCTAGATGCGGTCTGGCCTCTTTGCTTGCTGTCTATTGCTCTTCGCCAGCAGTGCCCTCGGTTGCAAACGCGACCTCGGCGAGTGCAACCTCGACGGCACGACACCGGACGGGCGCGAGATTCCCGGGCCTGCGGCTTTCGACATCGCCTATCGGATCACCGACGGGTTGCCGATGTACGAAGGACAAGCCTTGGTGCAGTCCACTTGCGGAGATGGGGCCTTTTGCCATGCACCCGGAGCGCGGGGTTCGGATCGTATTGGCGCACCTGCCCAGCTCGACTTCGACCTCTCGCTCGCGTGCACGGACGAGACGAACGATGCCACGTGTGCGCAACCGTTACAGAGCTGCGAGGGGGGCCAGGCCGACACGCCGTACTGTGTGCGGCTCCGTCGTCAGCACGGCAACCGCGGCAACATTCGAGGATGGGCAGAAGTCGCCATCCAAGAGATTCGCTCGGGCACGATGCCACCGGGGGACGCGGGGCGAAACGTGCGCAACCGGACTCCCTGGCTCCGCAAATCGGACGCATCGGAGCTACCTTCGATCGACTCTGGAGACGGGCAGGAGATCGTCCGCAACTGGCTGGCCTGCGGGTCGCCCGTCGTGGCGCGTACCGAAACGGCGCCGTCCGAAGACCTTCAGCTCGAGCCCTGCACCAGCGTAGACGACGAGACCTGCGTGTATAGCGGTCCGCTCGGCGATCTGCCCGATCCCACGTGGAGTGACATCTACTGGAGCATCGCGTTCACCCAGTGCGTCCTGTGCCACGGCCCGAGCAACGACAACGTCGACCAGAATCCCAACAATCCTCTCGGCGGTGACATCCCGGGAGGCGCCAGCGCGGACGGCCTGGCGGTGCTGGATTTGACGGGGGCTGACGTCAACGACACGAGCGCCTGGGCGGCCGAGTCGTGGTCCGCGCTAATCAACGTGTCCGCATCCACCGCCGGGCCCTGCGCCGGTCAGGGCATTCTCGTGATCCCATCGGATTCCGAGGGCTCCCTGATGATCGAGAAGATGCGCGGTGTGCAGTCCTGCGGCGGACCGATGCCCTTGACCGGCCTCATTGCTCAGCCGCTGGTCGACATCGTCGCGGAGTGGATCGACCTCGGCGCGGCCAACGACTAGTGGCGCGCGCGGGTCTCATCGCCGTCGCCGGTTTCGCGCTCACCCTCGGCGCATGCAGAAGCGCGCCTTCCTGCCCCACGCAGGTGCGGACCGATCCCGGCCGGGCGCTCTCGGATCACGAGAGCCAGCGCGCGAGCTGGCGCTCCCTCAAAGCAGAAGCGCGCGTCACGCAATGGGCGGACCGAGGACGCATTCGTGGAAACGTGTTGATGTTCCTCGAGCAGCCAAACCGAGTCCGCTTCGACGTCATGACGCAGTTCGGGCCCGCGGCGGTGTTGACCAGCGACGGCCAGAGCTTTCAGCTCAGCGATCTGCGCGAAAAGACGTTTCTGCAGGGGCCCACCTGTCCGCAGAACATCGCGCGGTTGCTCGGTGTCTCGATCGGGGCCGAAGAAATCATCGGAATCCTGACCGGCAACACGCCGACGCTCGATGCGATCGCGGAGTCGATGGAATGCCGGGACGGTCTCTACGTCGTCACGCTCGTCGCTGCCGATCGTTCGACTCAGGAAGTCGCTTTTTCGGTTCGCGAGGCCGATCGACAGAAGCCCCCCGAGGAGCAGATTCTTCAGCTCCGCCGCTCGACCGAGCGAGGTCCGGACGGCGTACGCCGTTGGGAGGCGAGCTACGACGACTACGTCGACGTCGACGGGCAGTCCTTTCCGACCCAAATCCGTTTCGTCGATGCGGTGAACGGCGCAGAGACGACGGTTCGCGTGAAGTCGATAACGCTCGACCCGGACATTCCCGACGGCACCTTTCATCAGACGCCCGCGCCAGGCATGTCGATCGAGCTCGCGTCATGCTCATGAAAAGCAGGGCATTTCGCGACTGGTGCTAAGGTAGGCGGCGCATGACCGAACCGCTGTTGAGCCTGCGCCATTTGGTCACCGCCTTCGACACCGACGAGGGCTACCTGAGGGCCGTCGACGACGTTTCGTTCGACGTCATGCCTGGCAAGACGCTCGGCATCGTCGGCGAGAGTGGCTGCGGCAAGAGCGTCACCGCACTCTCCATTTTGCGGCTCATCCCGAGCCCGCCCGGTGTCATCGAGCAAGGGGAGGCGATCTTCGGCGGTAGGGACCTGTTCCAGCTTCCCGAATCGCAGATGCGAAGCATTCGAGGAAACGACATCTCGATGATCTTCCAGGAGCCGATGACCTCCCTCAACCCCGTCTACACCGTCGGCTCGCAGATCGTCGAGGCGATCCGGCTGCACCGGAAGGAGAGCCGGCGTGCCGCCAAGGCGCGCGCGGTCGAGTTGCTCGACCTGGTGGGAATCCCCGCGCCGTCCGAGCGGATCGATTCGTATCCACACACGCTTTCCGGCGGCATGCGTCAGCGCGCCATGATCGCAATGGCCCTTGCGTGCGAGCCCCGCCTGCTGATCGCAGACGAGCCCACGACCGCGCTCGACGTCACGATACAGGCGCAGATCCTCGATCTGCTTCGCAACCTCCAAGCGGAGCTCGGGATGAGCATAGTCTTCATCAGCCACGATCTGGGCGTGATGGCCGAGTTCACCCACGAGATCGCGGTGATGTACGCGGGAAAGATCGTCGAGCACGCGCCGACGGCAGCGTTGTTTGCGACCCCGCGCCATCCCTACACGCTAGGGCTTCTGCAGAGCCTGCCGAGCCAACGCAACCGCGGAGAGCGCCTAGCAACGATTCCCGGAATCGTCCCCGATCTGAGAGCGCTGCCGCCCGGGTGCCGCTTCCAAGACCGATGCGATCGGGCGACCGACGTGTGTCGCGGCGAGGAGCCGGCGCTCCGCCTCGTCGCGGAGTCCGAGGTGGCGTGCTTTCACCCAGAGGAGGGGCAGGCATGATCGAACCGCGGCCCATCGTGCGTGCGGAATCCCTCCGCAAGTCGTTTCGCGGACCGTCGAAAGGTTTTCGACGCGGCCACGCGGAGCTGCGCGCGGTCGACGGGGTCACGCTCGACGTGATGCCCGGTGAAACGCTCGGCCTCGTCGGGGAATCCGGCTGCGGCAAGAGCACGCTGGGCCGGCTCCTTCTTCGCCTCTACGAGCCGACCAGCGGGCGCGTCTATTTCGATGGCACCGAGATCACGACGTTGTCTCAGTCTGCGCTCCGACCCTTTCGCAGAAAGATGCAGATCATCTTTCAGGACCCCTACAGCTCGCTGAACCCGCGGATGACCGTGCGTGCGACTCTTGCCGAGGCACTGCGAGCGCACAGTCTCGTCGGTTCGAGCTCGGAAGAGGAGGAGCGGATCGCGGCGTTACTTCGACGCGTCGGCCTTCGTCCGGAGCACATGCGGCGCTACCCGCACGAGTTTTCCGGTGGGCAGCGTCAGCGCATCGGCATCGCGCGTGCGCTCGCGGTGTCGCCGAGCTTCATCGTCGCGGACGAGCCGGTGAGCGCGCTCGACGTGTCGATTCAAGCGCAAATCGTCAATCTGCTGAGCGATCTCCAGCAGGAGCTCGGCTTGAGCTTTCTGTTCATCGCGCACGATCTTCACGTGGTGGAGCACGTCAGCCGCCGAGTGGCCGTCATGTATCTCGGTCGCGTCGTCGAGCTCGCCACGTCGGAGCAGATTTACGAAAATCCCCGACATCCCTACACGCAGGCGCTTTTGAGCGCGGCGCCGGAGCCGGATCCTCACGCCGAAAAGCGGCGCCTCATCCTCGAGGGCGACGTCCCGAGCCCGCTCGACCCGCCTCCGGGCTGCTTCTTCCATCCGAGGTGCCCGATCGCCGAAAAAGGTCTGTGCGATCGGGAGGTTCCCGCGCTCCGGAGGGTCGAATCGGGGCATGAAGTGGCCTGCCACCTCGCGTGATAGCGGTTGCCGGTCTCGGGGGCCCTGGGGTACCTACGTCAGATGGTCGAGCCTCGGGCCGAGCTAACGATCGAGAGCTACTATCGGAGCTTTTCTGCGGGCAGCATCCTCTACTACGCGGGCTCGCCTGCGCGTGACCTGTTCTTGATTCGCGACGGCCGCGTTCGGCTGCTGAAGCGGGCACGCGGCATCGAGCGAACCACCGGGCTGTTCGGGGCAGGCGACCTGGTCGGTGAGGAAGCGCTCCTGCCAGGCGCGCACCGCTGGGCCACCGCGGAGGCGATCGAGCCCGTCACGGCACTGGTTATCGAGAGCGACACCTTCCGGGCACTGACCCGGAAACGTCCCGACGTGGGAGAGGGCGCCATGCAGCAGCTCGTCCGCCGGCTTCGTCGCGCAGAGGAGCAGATCGAGAACGCGTCGCTCCCAGATCCCACGATTCGCGTCGTCAACACACTGCTTCACGCGCTCGAAGACGACGAGCACAACGTCATTTCGCTTTCGCCGCTCGAATTATCCACCCGAACTGGACTCGATCTCGACGGCGTCCAGGCGGTCGTCGGCCAGCTGCGTGAGCGCGGGTATCTCGACGTGGGTGATCAAACGATCACCATCGACGATCCGGGCGCGCTTCGCGAGCTGCACGAGCTGTTGGCGCTGAAGGAGGACGTTCGGCACGGGCTCAGCTGTCGGTAAACCGACACCCCCGTTCTTGACCCGAGTCCAAGGGCTAAGTAGACCCTTCAGGTGGCTCGGATGTGGGGATGGGTTGGGCTTGCGCTTTTCGCGGTCGGTTGTGCGACCGGGTCGCAGGCCGTGACGCCGGACGGCGAGCGTTCGTACCGGGAGTTCCAACTGGCGGCAAGCCTTCGCGACGAGGGGCAAACGGCCAGCGCGATCGAGCATCTTCGCAAGGCGCTCGATCTCGACCCGGAGAACGCAGAGGCTCACCTGCTGCTCGGCTTCATCCAAATGGAGCGCCGTGACTACCCAAAGGCGGAGCAGCACCTGAGCACGTCGATCCGGCTCCTCCAGAAACAGGACCGCCAGGGCACGATTCTCGCGGAGGCGCGCAACATCTACGGGTTGTGCCTCATCGAGC
>JAHELW010000235.1 GCA_024643985.1 Myxococcales bacterium
GGCTGCAAACAGGCCCCGAAAGGTCAACCGCGGGTAGGTGGCCCACTTCACGGAAGCAAACCTAGCTCCGTTGGGACCCTAGCTCAATGCCGACGTCGGTAGAATCGACCATGGTGGGTCGTTCGTATCCGCCCGCGTGGTAAGCTCCCGGCCTTTCGAAGTGCGAGGACCCATGCCGCCCGTGCCCCCAAAGAACGCTGGACCGGTTCGAGAAGCTCACCGCTTCGACGAGGCTCGCCTCGATGCCTGGATGGCAGACCACGTCGACGGCTACACCGGTTCCCTTCAGGTGTGCCAATTCAAAGGAGGCCAATCGAATCCGACCTATTGGCTCGCGGATCGTGAACGACAGTACGCGCTTCGGAAAAAGCCACCCGGAAAGCTCTTGCAGTCTGCGCACATGGTCGACCGCGAGTACCGGGTCATGCACGCGCTTCGCGACACGGACGTTCCGACGGCGAAAATGTATGCGCTCTGCGAGGACGAGTCGGTCATCGGTACTCCTTTCTTCGTCATGGAGTTCGTCCAGGGCCGGCTGTTTTGGAACGTTCAGCTTCCCGAGCTCGAGCCTGCGGAACGCGCCGCGATCTGGGACGAGCTTGCCAGGGTGCTTGCTGCGATTCACACCGTCGACCTCGATGCGACCGGCCTCTCCGACTTCGGCCGGCCGAATGCCTACGTGGCTCGGCAGATCAAGCGATGGACGAAGCAGTATCTCGCTTCTCAGACGAGTGAAATCGATCGGATGAACCAGCTCATCGAATGGTTGCCCGCGAATCTTCCCGATGACGAGGCAACGTCCCTCGTGCACGGCGACTACCGCCTCGACAACGTGATCTTTCACCCTTCCGAGCCGCGAGCGCTGGCGGTCATCGACTGGGAGCTATCGACGCTAGGCCATCCACTCTCCGATTTGGCGTACACGTGCATGCTGTATGACGTTGCGCTCCCGAAGATCGGCGGCCTGGCAGGTGTGGACTTCGAAACCAGCGGGATTCCGAGCGAGGAGAAGCTCGTTGCGCGATACTGCGAGCTGGTGGGGCGCGATGGCGTGCCCGACCTCCATTACTACAAGGCGTTTTCCCTCTTCCGCCTCGCAGCGATTGCGCAAGGCGTCTACAAACGAAGCATCGACGGAAACGCGAGCTCTGCGGAGGCGTCGATGTTCGGCGCGGCGGTGCCGCACCTCGCCGGCATTGCCTGCGGTCTCGTCGGGATAGGGTGAATCCATGATTCAGCGCATCGTGCTCTTCAAGCTCAAGGACGAATATTGCAACGACGCTGCGCGCGCCGAGTTCGTCGAGCGCACTCGCAAAGACCTCGGTTCGCTCGATCGCGTGCGGAGCGTGACGGTGGGAGCTCCGGCCGACGAGGCCTCCGAGGCGAGTTGGGACATCGCGATCACGGTTCACTTCGATTCGATGGAGGACGTGAAGGCCTACATTCCCGACCCGGCGCACCGGGCCTATGTCGACGGGTACGCGATGCCCCGGGTCGAGGTTCGCAAGGCCTGGAACTTCGAGATCTAGCCGAGTGCCGGTTGCGTTCGCCCATCGGGAGCGCGTCTGCTAGCTTCGCCGCGCGAGCATGATTCCCCGCTATACCCCAGCCGAATTTCGCGATCTCTGGTCGCAAAAACGCAAGTACGAGGCCTGGTTCGACGTGGAAGTGGCCGCCTGCCGTGCGATGGAAACGGCGGGATTCGTGCCCACCGGCACGGCGGACGCGGTGGCGCCGTATCGAGAGCGACTCGACCCCGATGCGATCGACGACATCGAGAAGGTGACCCGCCACGACGTGATCGCCTTTTTGACGCACGTCGAGGGACTGGCGGGCGAGCCCGCTCGGTGGCTCCACCGCGGCATGACATCGTCGGATGTGCTCGACTCGGCGCTTGCGCTGCTGCTGGTCCAGGCGACCGACATGTTGCTCGCGCGATTGGATGCCGTGCTCGAGGCCATGCGAGGTCGCGTCGAAGAGCACCGCGCGACGCCTGCCATCGGGCGCTCGCACGGGATTCACGCCGAGCCGCTCACGTTTGGTTTGATCCTCGCGGGCCACTACGCCGAGCTCGCGAGGGATCGCCGACGACTGCTCGCGGCGCGCGAAGAGATCGCGGTTGGAAAGATCGCGGGCGCGGTGGGAACCTACGCGCACCTCACGCCGGCAATCGAAGCGGAAGCGCTCGAGACGCTCGGCCTTCGACCCGAGTCCGCGTCGACACAGGTGGTCGCGCGCGACCGGCACGCGGCGTACCTCGCGGTGCTCGGCGTGATCGCCGCGGGGATCGAGCGGTTCGCCACCAACGCGCGCCACTGGCAGCGGACCGAGGTCGGCGAGGCCGAGGAGCACTTCAAGAAGGGGCAGAAGGGCTCCAGCGCGATGCCGCACAAGCGAAATCCCGTTTTGACGGAGAACCTCAGTGGGCTCGGGCGGGTAGTGCGTGCGGCCGTCGTGCCCGGCCTCGAGAACGTCGCGCTGTGGCACGAGCGGGACATCAGTCATTCGTCGGTCGAGCGCATGATGATGCCGGACGCGACGGCGACCCTGGCCTTCATGCTGGACCGCGTTCGCGGTGTGATTGCCGATCTGGTGGTGTATCCGGAACGCTTGCGGCAAAACCTCGACCAGACGGGCGGGCTTTGGGCGAGCGAGGGCGTGCTCCTTGCGCTCGTCGGGCAGGGTCTCGGCCGGCAGGAGGCGTACGTCTTGGTTCAAAGGAACGCGATGAAGGCTTTCGAGGGGCAAGGCGAGTTCCGCGAGCTCCTCCGACAGGATCCGGACATCCGCAAGCATTTGTCCGAAGAAGAAATCGATCGCGAGTTCGACTTGAAGCACGCGCTCGCTCATGTAGACACGATTATCGACCGAGTCTTGGAAGGAGCATGAGATGACGGTGTCGCAAGAGACCCTGCACGTGGGACTCTCCAAAACCCTGGACGGAACCAACTTCGAGTCTCTCGGACGCAAGTACGAGGGCAAGGTGCGCGACTGCTACATCGCGGATGGCAAGCGGTATATCGTCGTGACCGATCGCATCAGCGCCTTCGACCGCGTCCTCGGGACGCTCCCGTACAAGGGGCAGGTGCTGAACGGCCTCGCCGCTTGGTGGTTCGACGAGACGCGAAGCATCGTTCCGAACCACGTGCTCGACGTTCCCGACCCGAACGTGATGGTCGGCGTCGAGTGCGAGCCGCTGCCCGTCGAGATGGTCGTGCGGGCGTACATCACCGGGGTGACCTCGACGAGCATCTGGACGCATTACAGCAAGGGGACGCGCGTTTTCTGTGGGCACGAGCTCCCTGACGGCCTGAAAAAGCATCAGAGGCTCCCGGATCCGATTCTGACGCCAAGCACGAAGGCGGAGAAGGGCGACCACGACGTGTCCGTCTCGCGTGAGGAGATCCTCGCCATGGGCCGCATTAGCGCGGACGAGTTCGACGAGGCGGCGGGCTATGCCATGGCACTGTTTGCCCATGGGCAGAAGGTCTGCGCGGAGCGTGGGCTGATTCTGGTGGATACGAAGTACGAGTTCGGCAAGACGCCGGATGGCAACATCGTGATCATCGACGAGATCCACACGCCGGACTCTTCCCGATTTTGGTACTCGAGCACGTACCAGGACCGATTCGAGGCCGGTGAAGATCCGGAGAGCTTTGACAAAGAGTACGTGCGGCGCTGGCTCGCCGGGCAGGGGTATCGCGGCGACGGTCCCATCCCCACGATTCCCGACGACGTTCGGGTGGAAGCGTCCCGCCGCTACATTCAAGCGTGCGACGAAATCCGAGGGACGGCGTTTGCTCCGGACGAGAGCGATCCGCTGCCGAGAATCGCAAAAAACCTCGGCTTGGAGGGGGCGTGAAAGCCAACATCTTCGTGACGCTGAAACGCGAGGTGCTGGACCCCCAGGGCGACGCGGTTCGACGCTCCCTGACCTCCCTCGGATTCGAGGAGGTGAAGTCCGCGCGCGTCGGCAAGCTGATCGAGCTCGAGCTCGACGGCAGCGACCGCGCCAACGCCGAGTCCCACATCCAGTCGATGTGCGAAAAGCTCCTCGCCAACCCCGTCATAGAAGACTTCCACTACGAAATCCTCGACTGAAAAAGGGGTC
>JAHELW010000059.1 GCA_024643985.1 Myxococcales bacterium
AGCGTAGCGCAGGGCGCGGAGGGAGGATTACGGGTGGGGGTAGGCGATAGTGTGGGGGCGGTGGGGCGGGACCAACTGACCGCCGAAGGCGTCCCGGCGGGTGGTGTAACTAAACCAACCCGGTTTCCTTTTCGAGCGACCACGCTCAACTACACGCAGGGCCCTTCACCTTACCCTTGAGATAGTGCAGCAATACCCGTATCGTCCTCCGCTCGGAACGAGGTGTGGACATGCGAATCGGATGGATCTGTCTTTTGGTGGGTAGCTTGGCGATGTGGGGTTGTGAGAGCAGCAGCTCGACCGGAACGGGCGGGAGCGCTGGCTCCGGCGGGAGCGGTGGCGCTGGAGGCGCGCCGGCAACCTGGCCGCCAAACGCGACCGTCTATCTCGATCAGTACGGCATCTTTCACGCCGACTGCGAGACCGACGACGACTGCGTGATGGCGCTCGGCTATTTCCATGCGCGCGACCGTTTCGTTCAGATGGACCTTCAGCGAAGGCTGTCGACCGGACGCCTCGCGAGCGTCGTCAACAAGCCGGTGGTCGAGAGCGCGGAGCTCCTCGAGCCGCTGATCAACACCGCGAGCCGCAACCGAGCGCTGTACTCCACGCGCGACGGAGAGCCGGCCGAGGAGGCGGTCGTCGCAGCGACCGACGAGCGAACGCGGCGCGCTTTCGACGCCTACGCTGTCGGCGTCAACCAGTGGCTCGACGACGTGAGAAACGGTCGAAACGGAGCCGTTTGGCCGACCGAGTTCGACAGCATTCTGCTCGACTACGGCCCGGAGGACGCGCCAGAGTGGACGCCGGCCGACAGCCTTGCAACGGTCTTCACGCTCGTGGGGAGCCTGACGATCGATGAGAGCACCCAGCTCAATGCCGAGGAGGCGCGCCAGGCGATCAACGACAACGACCGGTACCTCGACCTCTGGAGCCTCGAGCCGATCAAGAAGTCGCCTGTGCTCGAAGAGGGCACCTATCCGCCGCAGATGGCCGCGGCCGAAGCGAAGAAGAAGAAGGGCAAGCCGGCGCCAAGCAAGCTCCATGCGCGGGCACGAAGGGCCCTGGCCCGCTATCGGGCTCAGCTCGAAACCGACCGGCGAATCGGCAGGCTGTTCCCCAACGCGGAGCCCGTGGGCGCCGACGTCGGGTCGAACAACTGGGTGCTCGGACCGTCGAAAACTGCCAACGGCAACACCTTCCTCTCGAACGACCCTCACCTCGGACACTCTCAGCCGTCCGTTTGGTACCTCGCGCACCTGGATTCGAAAACCAATGGGAGCGGAACGCTCAAGACGGCCGGTGTGACTCTCGCGGGCATCCCCACGCCGGTCATCGGGCAAAACGAAAACATCGCCTGGGGTGCGACCAACACGGGGCTCGACTTCACCGACGTCTACATCGAAGAGCTCGTCAAGAACGAGCAGGGCGAGCCGATCGGCGTGTTGTTCAACGGCGAGACGGTCGAGTTTACCCGCGTCGACTTCACGCTGAGCTTCGGTGACGGGTCGACGGAGACCCGCGAGCTTTTGTTCGTGCCGCACCATGGACCTGTGCGCGAGATCGACGCGGACAATGACGTAGCGATCACGCTCCGCTGGACGGGCCACGACCTCGACACCGATGCCAACTATCTACTCGGAATGGCGACCGCGACCACCGTCGAGGAGGCGAGGTCCGCGCTCGAAAGCGTCACCTCGCTCGGCCAGAACTGGGTCGTGATCGACAATCAGGGGAGCTTCGGCTGGTTCCCCTACAACCGGATCCCGAAGCGCACGTGGGCGCAGAACCTCGACATGGATAATCCGAGCGAGCCCTTTCCGTGGCTTCCGCTGCCGGGCACCGGCGCCTACGAATGGGAGGAGTACTTCGACTACGCGGAGCTCCCACAGACCTTCAACCGCGAAAACGGCTTTTTGATCACCGCCAACAGCGACCACACCGGAGCGGCGTTCGACGGGAATCCGACCAACGATGGGTTTGCCCCACAGCAGACCGACAACATCGCGGCGGGATATCGTACGGCGAGAATCGTCGAGCTGATCGAAGCGACCGACGCCCACACGCGCGCAACCAACGAAGCGGCGATCAGCGACGTGCTCGCGATGATTGGCCGCGACATGGTCCCGCCGATCCTCGCGATTGCCAATGACGCGCAGACGACGCTCAGCCCCAACGGGCAAAAGGTCGTCAACGCGCTCACCGACTGGACCTTCGAGTGCGAAACAGGGCTGACCGGCAACGATCCGGTGAGCTCCCCCTTGGCCGATGCGGCGACCGTCAAGGAGTCGTCCGGGTGCACGGCTTGGCACGAGGTCCTGCGCGACATCGACGACGCGCTCGCGCGAGACGAATCGACGAAGTCGTTCCCGAGCTTCGTGACCTATTTCTCGATCATGGACCCCTCGCGATTGAAGGCAGGCGACGTCTACTGGGACGACGTTCGAACACCCCAACCCCAGGTCGAAACGAAGTTCGACATCATTGGCGCGGCCTTCAACAAGTCGGGCGACACGCTCGTCGCAGAGTTCGGCGAGAACGAAGAGGTGTGGCCCTGGGGCCGAAAGCACGGGTTCCGGCTCGAGGCTCTTCTTTCGAGTCTCAGCAGCTTCTTCGACGTCTACAACAACCCTCCTGGCGACGAAGACTTCTTCGCGAACCGAGGCGGACGCCTCACGGTCGACGTGGCCAACTCCGGCCGCTCCGGCATTCACAGCTCCGGCGCGTCGACGCGCTTCCAGTGCGAGGGAACCGCGCCAGTCCAGTGCACGGTGCAGCTTCCCGGCGGCCAGTCTTCGCACCCGACGTCGGACAACTACGACGACCTCCTCGAGCTCTGGCTCTCACGAACGCCGATCGAGCTCGTGTTCGACATCGAGCGCGCCAAGAACGAGGCAGTGGAAACCTTCGACCTGGCGGATATGGGCGGCTGACCAGCTGGCCAACCAACCGCGACACCGACCCAGATTCACTTCCCATCGAGTTGAAATTCCGCGATCGCGTCCATCACCTCGTCGAAGTCCTCTTCGCGAAATCCGGCGCCGCTGACGAGCCAGTCGGTGTGGCCGGAGTCCGCGTCGCCGCGAAAGTGTCCTAGGACGTCGAGGTGATCGGCCGTGCCCGCCCAAAGAAGGTCGCCCCAAATCATGCTCGCAGTCGGAACCAAGCCGTCGTTGAGACCGTTGCTGAATCCCACACCGAGCTGCTCTTCGAGATGCTCTCGAACTTCCGGAGCAGGATTCGGGGGCGGGTAAATCTTCGACGTCCGCCCTGCCCCCAGGTAAAGCGTCGAGAAGATAGTGGCGGAAAGCGCGCTGATCGGGGAACGAAGGCCACCCGCCAATCGCCAGGGCGCGGGCGGTGGCATGCGCGTTGCGACACATCCGTAGCGAAGATCGGGGTTGTCCTCGACTCCCACGTTGAAGATGTCCATCGACTCGGGCGTGAGCTGAATGATCGCACCCTGATCGCCGTGGATTCCTTCGAACCATTCTCGAATCTCGGTCTGCCCCTCCTGCTCTAGGAAGCGCACGAGCAGCTCCGTCGTCCGCTCGAGCGGCCTGATCTCGAGGCCGAGCAGATGGTCTGCGCGACCAAGCGCGGCGATCAGCGGCGCAAGAATGGTGAGCGGTGGCCCGCCGGCGCGCAGGGTCGCGAAAGTCATGAGCGAGAGCGCTTCGAGCAGCCTCGTGCCAGCCATCGTGGTGAGAAAGTAAGCGAGCGGCGTGCCGTAATGGGGCGTCGCAATGCTCGTCACCGTGCGGACCCGATCGAACCAATCGGGGAGATCCGGCCAGGTGGAAGGCGAGGCGAGCAGCCGAATGTCGAGGCCGCCGGTGGAGTGGCCCACGAGGTGAATCGCGCCAGCGTCATCCGAGCAGCTCTGCTGGATCGTATCCATCAAGACCTGCGTTCGATAGACGATCGAGCCCGTCGGCGGCGAAGCGACCAACACGAATTCGCACCGCTCGCCGCGCTCGAGAAAGCGCTGCGCAAGCGCTTCTTCGACGTGCATGAAGTAGTCGATTCCCCCGAGCTTGGCGAAGCCGAAGAGCCCCGGCACGAGCACGATGTGATGCTTGCTCACCCGAAAACCCTACCACGCGGTTTCGGCGCGTGGACCGCGGACCTCGGGCCCAGGGCCTAGGGCCTCGCACCCGTTCACATGGCGCCTAGCGCCGATAACAGATCTGAAGAACGCCTCCGCCCAGCCGCGACTGCACGCGGAGGTTGAGCTTCTCTGGCGCCTGTGTCTTGCGTTGGTTGAGCTCGACGCCGAAGCGCGCGAGGGTCTCCAGCCGGTGGGCAAAGTCGACCAAGTCACGCGAGAACGTAAAGCCCATCACCTTCGGCTTTGGTTTCTCGAGAGCGGCTGCAACCACGTAGGGATTGGCGACGCCGAGCACGGCCGCAGCGGCGGGAAGCGGCAGTGTCTTGATCGCCGCGGGCGGAGTGTCGGCGGACGCGCTCGCCGCGCCAAAGAGGCTGGCGAAGAACGCACAGGCGAAGCAGACCACGCCAAACAGCGGGCACGTTCGGCGGGCCTCTAGCCCTCTTTCAACACTCTTCCTCACCGTCACCCAACTACAGCTTGCCAAAAAGTAAACGATTAATCTAGAGGGGTGAATTTGAAACGCCAAACCCACTCGTCGCAAAAGGCACGCTAGCGGGTTTCCCGCGCGGAGCAAAGCCGATTGCAGCATTTGGACGAAACGTTTTGGCGGCTGGCGCGTAGAGGCGCGCCGACCCGTGCCCAACAAAAAGCCCGGCCGAGACCGGGCTTGAAGCTAAGTGTATGGAATAAATCGAGGTTTATTCCGCCCCACGCGTCCCGCGGCGCAGGTACGCCGGGATGTCGAGCACGGCTTCGTCGTGCAGCGCGCTGGCCCCAAACGCCCGACTTCCGGCCGTCTGCGGCACCGCGGCCGGCGCCCCCTCGAGCGTCGAGGAAAGATCCTCGGCTCGTGCCGGCGCGGTGCGCATAGCCCTATTGGCTGATGCCGCACTCGAGCTCTGCCCGGCGGAAACCTGGTGGTGAAGCCCGAGCGGCATCGGCGCGTGGGACATCTTTTCGAAGCCGGTGGCGATGACCGTGACCTTGACGGTGTCGGAAAGGTTCGGGTCGGTGACGACGCCGAAGATGATTTCCGCCTCCTCGTGGGCCGCCTGCTGAACCAGCCCAGCTGCCTCATTGATCTCGCGAAGCTTGATGTCAGCGCCGGCTGTGAAGTTGATGAGGATCCCCGTTGCACCCTGCACGGACACCTCGTCGAGCAGCGGCGAGTTGACCGCCATCTCCGCCGCCTCGAGCGCGCGGCGGTCGCCCTTTGCGATCCCCGTGCCCATCAGAGCCCGTCCGTTGCTCGCCATGATGGTCTTCACGTCGGCAAAATCGACGTTGATCATGCCCGCATTGATGATGAGGTCGCTGATGCCTTGAACCGCCTGAAGCAGCACGTCATCGGCGCGCGCGAACGCGTCCAGCATCGTGATGTCGTCGTCGCCAAGCGCCATGAGCCGCTGGTTTGGAATGGTGATGATGCTGTCGATGCAGTCGATCAGCTCCTGCACGCCACGCTCGGCGTTCTTTGCCCGCTTCCGACCCTCGAACAAGAACGGCTTGGTGACGACCCCGACGGTCAGCGCGCCTTGGTCGTGGGCGACCTGCGAAATGATGGGTGCCGCGCCCGTGCCGGTGCCTCCGCCCATCCCGGCGGTGACGAACACCATGTCCGCGCCTTCCAGCGCTTCGCTCAGCCGCTCGACGTCCTCGAGCGCGGCTTTTCGGCCGACGTCGGGATTTCCGCCGGCACCGAGGCCGCGGGTCAGCTGCGGCCCGAGCTGGATTTTCACGGGCGCGAGGCTGCGGTCCAGCGCTTGCGCGTCCGTGTTGGCCGCAATGAACTCGACGCCTTCGAGCCCGTTTTGAATCATCGTGTTGAGCGCGTTTCCGCCGCTCCCACCTATGCCGACGACCTTGATGCGTGCTTGAAGCTCGGCGTCGTCTGCGAACTCGATCGAGATACCCATCGATTCCTCCTAAAAGACCTCTCGAAACCACGCGCCGAGTCTGCGACCAAATCCTCGACTCGTGGCAACCTCCATTGTGCGTTCGGGTGCGGACGTGCCCGTGAGCTGGTCCGCCCCGTGTTTCACCAAGCCAACGCCCGTTGCGTACGCAGGGCTCTTCACGACGTCGATCAGACCACCGATGCCGGTCGGCGCGCCGCGGCGCACCGGCAGCCCGAGCACTTCTTCTGCAAGCTCGGGTAAACCGTCGAGAATCGTCGTCCCGCCCGTGACGATCGCTCCGGAAGCCAGCATATCCGTGTAGCCCGTCTCGGCGATCACGTGACGGCACGCGGCAAATATCTCTTCTACGCGCGGCTCGATGATGTCGCAGAGCACGCGCCGCGGGAGCGAGCGGGGCGGTCGTCCCCCGACGGACGGCACCTCGATCGTCTCCTCGTCGTCGACCATGCGGGAAGCGGCGCAGCCGTACTTGATCTTGATGCGCTCGGCTTCCGCCATGGGGGTGCGAAGCCCGGTCGCGATGTCGCTCGTGAGATTGATGCCCCCGATCGGGATCGAGCTCGTGTGCACCACCGCGCCGTCGACGTAAATGATGATGTCGGACGTCCCTCCGCCTATGTCGATCAGGACGCCGCCGATCTCTCGCTCGTCGCTGCTCAGCACCGCATGCGCGCTCGCGAGCGGCTGAAGCACGACTTCCTCGACGAACAGACCGCATCGCTCGGCGCACTTCGTCACGTTTGCAACGCAGGTCGACGCTGCCGTCACCATGTGTACGCGCGCCTCGAGCCGAACGCCGGCCATGCCGATCGGCTCTTTGATGCCGTCCTGCTCGTCGACGATGTACTCCTGCGGAAGCACGTGCAGGACCTGACGGTCTCCTGGGAGCGGCACGGCCTTCGCTTGCTCGAGAACTCGATTGACGTCTTCGGGCGCCACCTCGCGATTCGCAATCGCGGCGACGCCATCTTGGTTCATGCCGCGGACGTGGCTTCCAGCGATGCCGGCATAGACGGTGTTGATCTCGACGCCGGCCATCGTCTCCGCTTGCTCGACGGCAGCGCGGATGGCCTGCACCGTCGACTCGATGTTGACGACGACGCCTTTCTTCAAACCCTTTGAAGGAACGGAGCCTATCCCGATGATGTCTAGGCCTTCTTCCGACTGCTCTGCGACGATCGCGCAGACCTTCGTCGTACCCAGATCCAACCCAGCAATGATCTCGTTTTCCGCCATCCTCGCCTCTGTCTGACCCATACCGAAACGAGATTTGCCGGGACAACTTTTGTGCAGAAAAAAAAGGGGCGAAATGCGCTTTTTCTGCGCCGAAAATTAACCCTTCGAAAAAGGGGTCTGACCCCTTTTTCGTCACGGGAGGCGGACGGTGACGCGCTCAGGACTTCGAACGTTGTCGAGGTATACGTAGGAAGGTCGCGTTTTCTCTCGCACCAGGCGTTCCAAGACGCGGCGGAGGCGGCGAAGCTTCTGTCGGTGCTGTCCGTTCCCGAGCCGTACGTTCATCCCATCGCTGCCGACGAAGAGCTCGATTCCATTTGCTCCGTCGAAGTGAATTTCAGAAACGGGCTCCTTTTCGGCGAGGCCGGCGCCTTCGTAATCTTGGAGCAGCGCCATCGATCCGAGCAGCACCTCGGTCCGATAGTCGAGGTCGTCGTAAAAGCGCTCCGAGGCGATGCCGGTGATCATGGGAAGGTCGACCGGATCGTCGACTCCCAACCGCTTGAACACGGCACCCTCCTCGCTCACCAGATACAGCTGATCGAGCGCGACCAGCGCCACCGGCTTTCGCTCGACGACCTGGATTCGGACGCGGCCGGGCAGCCGCCGGACGACTTTGGCATCGTCGATCCAGGGGTGCTGAAGCAAGTAATTTCGAGCTTCTTCCGCCGAAATCTCGAAAATGTTTGAACCGATCTGGAGCCGGGCAGCGCGGCGCACGTCGATGTCCTCGAGCTGCCGGTTCCCCTCGATGTGGATCTCGCGTATCGCAAACGCCTTGGCGCTGCGGGCATACCCGAGAGTCTGATGCCCGACCCAGAGCAACGCGGCCAGCGCCATCAGCCCCACCGTCGCCCGCCCGGCTCGTCGGAGGTTGGCCCCGTAGCGAACGGCCCATCCACCGAAGCCCTGACGCGCGCCGGTGAGGCGCTCCCGCCAGCTTTTGTCGGTCTTCTTCGCCCGTGCCGTCTTCGTCGCCGGCCGGCGACGGTTTTGCGCGCGACCCGACGCTTCCGTCGAGCGGGTGACCCTCTTTTTGGGGGTTCGCTTCGCTGCGGTTCTCCGAGCTGCGGTTCTCCGAGCCGCCTTCTTGTGCGCGCCCCCCTTGACGGGCGCGTTCTTTCGCGCCGGCCGCTTCGCCGACTTTTTCGGCTTCGCAGGCTTGCTCCGAATCGGCTTTTTGCGCGCCGGCTTCTTCCGGGCTGCCGATGGGGCCCGCCGGCGGTTCATCGCTGCAGCGCCTCGAGAAGCTCGGGACCGGTTTTCGTGATGTCACCCGCACCTAGGGTGATCACGGCGTCACCGGGCTGCACCCGCGCCGCAATCGCGGCCGCCAAATCCTTCCGGTCCTCCACCAAAGTCACGTCCCGATGCCCGTGCGCGCGAATCGCATCCACCAAGCGGCGCGCATCTGCCCCCTCGATCGGTTTTTCGCCCGCCGCGTAGACCCCGGTCAAGAATAGGACATCGGCCCGATTGAAGGCGCGGGTCAGCTCGTCGAAGAGGTCGCGCGTCCGGGTGTAGCGGTGCGGCTGAAACGCGACGATGATCCGCTGACCGAACGCGCGCTGGGCGGCCTCGAGCGTGACCTCGACCTCCGCAGGATGGTGACCGTAATCGTCGATGACGGTCACTCCGTCCGCTTCACCGACGATCGAGAAGCGGCGCTGCACCCCTTCGAAGCTTCGTAGCGCGGAGCGCACCTGGTCGTGGTCGACGCGAAGCTCGTCCGCCACGGCAATCGTCGCGAGCGCGTTCAGCACGTTGTGGATGCCTGGCATTTTCACTTCGAACCTGCCGAGGCTCTCTCCGTGATGCTCGACGTCGAAACCGACGGACAGACCCGAAAACTCGGGATTGCGCGCGCGGTAGTCGGCCTGCGCAGAGATCCCGTACGTGACGATTCTCTTGTCGAGCCGGGGAAGGATGTCTTGAACGTTCGGATGGTCGAGGCAGGCCACCACGAGGCCATAGAACGGAACGCGATTGGCAAAGCCGACGAACGCTTCCTTGACGCCGTCGAGGCTCCCGTAGTGGTCCAAGTGCTCCGGGTCGATGTTCGTGATCACCGCGATCGAAGGAATGAGGTGAAGGAAGGAGCCGTCGGATTCGTCCGCCTCGGCGACCAACAGGTCGCCCGCCCCGGTGGCGGCGCCCGAGCCGAGCGCGTTCAGCTTTCCCCCGATGACGACGGTCGGGTCGAGGCCTGCGCCGCGGAGTACCGTCGCGACGAGCGAGGTCGTCGTGGTCTTACCGTGGGAGCCGGCGATCGCGATCCCGTCCTTCAGGCGCATCAGCTCGCCGAGCATCTCCGCCCGCGGAATGACGGGCACCCCCGCGCGTCGGGCCGCGACGAGCTCCGGATTCGTGGCGGGCACGGCCGACGAGAACACGACTACGTCTGCGCTCGCCACGTGGCCCGCGTCATGGCCTACGTAGACCTCGGCCCCCTTTTCGGTGAGCCGTCGCGTGTAGTCGTTCTCGCGAAGATCGGAGCCGGTCACGTCGAAGCCCGAGTCCAAGAGAACCTCGGCGATGCCGCTCATTCCGACGCCCCCGACGCCGACGAAGTGTATTGAACGAATCCTGCCCCGAAACATGGGCCGTTACTCCCACACGGCTCCGTCCACGACAACCGGCCGCCTCGGACGGTGGCTCGGCTGCCGCATCGCGAGCTCCGGACCCATGAGCTGAAACACCGGCCGAGGAGCAAGCGCACGGTACGAAGACCCCTGCGGCGGCTCGCCGCGCGGCGTCGCGACCGGGTCCTCGAGACCCGCCCCGCCCCCGATCCACCCGAGGATGTCGTCCACGATGACGGCTGCAGCGTCGGGCTTGCCGTGCTCGCGAGCCGCTCTTGCCATGGCTGCGCGGGCGGACGGCTCGTCGAGAAGTGTCTGAATCCGGTCGGCGAGGTCCGACACGGCCAGGTCGGACTCGCGGAGGCAGATCGAGGCTCCTAGCTCTTGCAGCGCCATCGCGTTCTTCGCCTGGTGGTCATCTGCGGCAAAAGGAAAGGGGATCAGAATCGAGGGCCGGCCGATGGCGCAAAGCTCGGCCAGGGTCGTCGCGCCCGCTCGCGCCACGACGAGCGCTGCGTTGGAATACGCGCGCGCCATGTGGTCGATGAAGGTCACGACCTCCGCGGGAATGCCGAGCTCGCGATAGGTCGTCTCGACCTCCTCACGCATCGCTTCGCCCGTCTGGTGCACGACCCGGAGCCCGCGCTTGGAGATCCCGGCCTCCGCAAGGGCGCGAGGCACTTCCTCGTTCAGCTTGCGCGCGCCCTGCGAACCGCCGAGCACGAGCACGGTTCGCGCGCGGGACTCGAACCCTTCGGGGTCGGCCAGAGCGAGCCGCGCGTGCTCCACGAAATCGTGGCGAACGGGGTTACCGGTCCACCGAGTCTTCGCCTTTCCGAAGACCGCTTCCGTTTGCTCGAAGGCCACGTACGCGCGATCCACGAAACGCCCGAGAATCCGATTGGTCATTCCCACCTGGGCGTTTTGCTCGAGGACGGCAGTCCGGCGCCCGGCAAGCGAGGCCGCCAGCAGCACGGGGCCCGACGCGTACCCCCCGACGCCGAGCACCAGGTCCGGGTCGAAAGCTCGCATCAGCGAAGAGGCCTCCTTCATCGCGCTCGGGATGCGCGCAAGGCTCTTCAGGCGAGCCCCGACGCCCTGCCCTTTGAGCGGCATCACTTCGAGAAGGTCGAGGTGCTCCCCTCGCTGAGGCAGGATGCGCGATTCGATTCCGCGCGCGGTGCCGACGAAGCGGACCTCGAGCGCCGGAACTCGACGCCGCAGCTCCTCGACGACTGCAAGCCCGGGAAACAAGTGCCCACCGGTTCCTCCTCCGGCCACCATGACGCGCTCGATCATCGTGCACCTCCCCTCGCTGGCTGAAGGCCACGCCGACCTGCGCGCCGCCGTGGAGCCTCCGTCGCCTCGCGGCGCGCGGACACGCCGAAACGCGAGACGTTCAAGATCATTCCCGCCGCAGCCGCATTGACGACGAGCGACGAGCCGCCGTAGCTCACGAACGGGAGCGCCAGCCCCTTGGTCGGCAGCAGCCCCATCGCCACCGCCAGGTTCGTGAACGCTTGCAGGCCGATGAACAGCGTCATGCCCGCAGCCAAGTAGCCGGCGTACTCGTCCTGCACGCGCCACGAGGCGCGAAGCCCGCGAAAAACGACCCAGGCGAACGCGCCGCAAAGGAGCGCGATGCCGATGAAGCCGAGCTCCTCGCCCACGATGGCGCTGATGAAGTCGGTGTGCGCTTCAGGCAGGAACAGCAGCTTTTGACGGCCGTCCCCGAGCCCCACGCCGGTCCAGCCTCCCGAGCCGAAGCTCATGAGCGACTCGGTGATCTGGTAGCCCGCACCCTGGCGGTGTTCGAACGGTTCGAGGAACGCCTGAATCCGGCGCATCCGGTACGGGGACGACGCGATGGCGGCGTACCCGATCGGCAGCGCCAGCAGCACACCCCCGAGCAGATATCCCGCCCGAGCGCCTGCCGCGAAGAGGACGACGAAGGTGAGCAGTGCGATCATGACCGCGCTCCCGAAGTCGGGCTGGGCGAGACACAGCAGCATCAGGAGCACGGCCACGATCACGTGCGGCAGAAAGCCGACGGAGAACGTGCGCACCCGATGAGCCTTCTTCGCGAGCGAGTGGGCCAGCCACATGATCATTGCGAGCTTGGCTAGCTCCGCCGGCTGCACGTTGACCGGGCCGATGGCGAGCCATCGGGTCGCGCCTCCCGCGCTTCGACCCAGGCCGAGCGCGACCGCCAGCATCAGAAGCACGGCGAGGAGCAGGACGGGGTACGTGGACGCTCTGATCCAGTCGACCTTCACGTGAGAGAACACGGCGAGAGCGGCGAACGCGAGCAAACCAAAGACCGTTTGGCGAACCAAGAAGTGGGAACCGTTGCCAAACATGTTGCTCGCGTAAACGGCGCTCGCGCTGTAGACCATCACGACGCCGAACGCGATCAATCCGACGAGCGTGGCGGCCAGGCTCACGTCGACCGGGCCCGGCTCGATCGGAGGCGCGGGTTTCGAGGAACGAGTCATCTTTGCCCTCCCAGTACGTGCACGGCGCGCTGGAACGCGTCGCCCCGCTCCGCATACGATTGGAACATGTCGAAGCTCGAACAGGCCGGCGCGAGCAGGACCGTGTCTCCTGGTCGCGCGAGCGCGGCAGCGTGCCCTACGGCGTCGTCTATCGAGTCTGCTCGTCGAAGCTCGATCGAGGAACCGGCAAAAGCCTGCTCCAGCAGCGGAGCGGCTTCGCCGACGACGACGACCGCCCTTCCCTCCTCGTTCATGCGCTCACGAAGCGGCCGGTAGCTTCCGCCTTTGTCGACCCCGCCCGCGATGAGCACGATCTTTCCAGCGGAGCCGCGGAGCCCCTCGATCGAGGCCACCGCTGCCCCGACGTTCGTCGCCTTGGAATCGTCGATGTAGTCGACGTCGGCGATGGTGCATACGTGCTCCATCCGGTGAGAGAGGCCGCCGAATTCTCGAAGAGCCTCCGAAATGTCGCCGGCCTGAACGCCTACGACCCTGGCGGCGAGGGATGCGGCACACGCGTTCAACGCGTTGTGGGTGCCTCTCATTCGAAGCTCTCCGACCGGCAGACGGAGCGCGGTCGACGTATCGACGATGGCGTCGTCGACGACACGGACCTCGCCGTGCTCCCCTCCGAAGAGGCAAATGGATGCCTCACTGCCGACGAGCTTTCGAAGATCCGGGGCGTCGGCGGGCAAGATGGCAAAGTCGTCTGGGGTTTGCCGCTCGAAGATCCGGGCCTTCGCCGCCGCGTACGCCTCGAAGGACGGGTACCGGTCGAGATGATCGGGGGTGACGTTCAGGAGCACCGCAACGTGGACCTTCATCTGCACAACACGCTCGAGCTGAAAGCTCGAAAGCTCGACGACGACGATACCGTCCGCGCCGGCGGCCTCGGTCCCCACCGCCTCGATCATCGGTTGACCGAGGTTGCCACCGACGAAGACGGGACGGTCGAGCCGACGGCACATCGCGGCGACTAGGGTGGTGACGGTGCTCTTGCCGTTCGTACCGGTGACCGCGACGATCGGCGCATCGATGAAGCGTGCGGCGAGCTCGACCTCACTCACCACCGGGATTCCCGCCTCCGAAGCACGGTCGAGGTCCGCCAGCGGAGGCACGCCGGGGGAGACCACGATCAAATCCAACGCCTCGAAAGCAGAGGCCGGATGCCCGCCGAGGACGATTTCGAAACCAAGCCTCGCGGCCTCTTCTGCAGCCTCGCCGAGGGCCTGTGCGTCGCGCCGATCGTTGACGCGGACCGCCGCCCCTCGGGACGCGAGAAATCTCGCGACCGCAAGACCGCTTCGTCCCAGCCCGACCACGAGTGTGTTTTTTCCAGCGAGCTCCACGGCTATCTCAACTTCAACGTGGCGAGACTGAAGACCGCCAACATGATCGCAATGATCCAAAACCGGACGATGACCCGCGGCTCAGGCCAGCCCTTTTTCTCGAAGTGGTGGTGAATCGGCGCCATCAGGAAGATGCGGCGGCCCGTCATGCGGAAGTAACCCACCTGCAGGATGACGCTCACCGCCTCGACGACGAAGATGCCCCCGAGAATGACCGAAAGGAGCTCGTTCTTGGTCAGCACGGCGAGCGCGCCGAGCCCGCCGCCGAGGGCCAGCGAACCGACATCCCCCATGAAGACCTGAGCCGGATAGGTGTTGTACCAAAGGAAGCCGAAGCCCACGCCGACGATCGAAGCGGCAAAGATGCTGAGCTCGCCGGCGCTCTCGATGTGGGCAATGTCGAGATAGTCTGCGACTACGTTCCCGAACAGCGTGAGCCCCGCGAGATAGGCGAGCATGGCGTAGGTTCCGGCCGAGATCATCACCGGACCAATCGCCAGCCCGTCGAGACCGTCCGTCAGATTGACCGCATTCGACGTCCCGACGATCACGAACGATGCGAAGATGACGTAGAGCCACGGTGGAAGCTCGATCGGGTATTTCGAGAATGCGAAAAACGGCGCGGAGAGACGAAGACGGATCTCGAGCCAATCGTCGGGAAGCCCCGTTTGCCCGTAGTAGAGCCAACCACAGACCAGGAGCGCCGTCGCGAACTGGAGCAGGAGCTTGTACCGTCCCGAGAGACCGCCGGTCGATCGAGTCCGGATTTTCGAGGTGTCATCGATGTATCCGACGACGCCGTACGCGACCGTGATGAGCGTCACGACCCAAACCATCGAGTTCGCCGGGTCTGCCCAAAGCACCGTCGAGAGCACCAGGGCTAGCAGCATGAGCGCGCCGCCCATCGTCGGGGTGCCCGCCTTCGACAAGTGGGTTTCGGGACCGTCGTCCCGAACGACCTGACCGATTTGCCTCGTCTGGAGACGCCGTATGAACCACGGGTAGAGCCCAAACGAGAGCAGGAGCGCCGTGATGGTTGCCATGAGCAAACGAAACGGCACGTATCGAAGCACGTTGAGAAACGAGAGCGACTCGTGCGTATGGAGCGGATAGAGGAGGTAGTAGATCACGGCGCCGCCTCCTCCCGAAGCGGCGCGAGCACGCGCTCCATCTCCATCGACCGCGAACCCTTGACGAGCACCACGGCGTCGAGCGGCAGTCGGTCCGCGATCTCCCCGCACTCGGCGGCTTCCTCGAACCAGAGCGTATCGATTCCCCGCGGGTTGGCGGTATCGATCGCGTCATGCATTGCTTCACCGCACCCCACGAAGAGAAACGCGTCGGACTCGACGACGAGCTCGCCGACCCGACGGTGAGCTGCCTGGCTTTGCGCGCCGAGCTCTTTCATGTCGCCGAGAATCACGACGAGAGGCGCCTGACGCCGTTCCGCAATCGCGCGAGCGGTCGACAGCGCGAGCTCGACCGAGGCGGGGTTCGCGTTGTAGGTGTCGTCGATGAGAAGCCTTCCCCCGAGACCGGCCATGGGTCGCATGCGACCCGGTCCGGGTTCGACGGCCACGATCCCTCGCGCTGCCTCCTCGAGCGGAAGCCCGAGGCCGAACGCCAGGGCCAGCACGCCACCCACGTTGAGCGCCGCACCTTCGCCGACGAGCCCCATCTCGAGCTCGACGGCCTGCCCTCGGACCTGGTAGCGAGCCTTCGTGCCGTTGGCGTCCACCTCCCAATCGAGCACTCGCACGTCGTTGCCTGCCGCCTTGCCGTAGAACAGCTTGCGCCGCGCAGGGACGATGCTGGCCCGTTTCTTCACCGGCCCGTCGTCCCCGTTGGCGATTGCGATCGCCTCCGCCGGCAGCGCGTGAAGCAGCGACACCTTTTCGTCTGCGACCGCCTCCACGGAGCCGAGCCCCTCGGTGTGTGCGAGGCTCGCGCCCGTCACGATCGCCACATCCGGTCTCGCGATCCGTGCGAGCTGCGCGATCTCACCCGGCTCGCTCGTGCCCATTTCGATGACGGCGGTATCGACCGAATCGTCGAGACCGAAGAGCGTCATCGGCACGCCGATTCGGTTGTTGAGGTTGCCAGTCGTCGCGAGCACGCGGCGGCCCGCGTAGCGAAGCGCAGAGGCTGCGAGATCTCGGGTCGTGGTCTTGCCGACCGAGCCCGTGATTCCGATGACCTCTCCGCCCCAAGCGTCCCGATGCGCGCGCGCGAGATTGCCGAGGGCAACCAGCGTGTCGTCGACCTCGACCGCGCTCACGTGCTCGGGAAGCGAGGTGCCAGCGTCCACCAGGACCGCGGTCGCTCCGGCGTCGGCGGCCTGCGCTGCAAACGCATGCGCATCGAAACGCTCCCCCCGGAGGGCTACGAACAGGTTGCCGGGCTGGACGGCGCGCGAGTCGGTAACGACACCGGTCACCTGCTCCCAGGCGGGCCCTCGCGCGGTGCCGCCGGTGGCACTCAGGACTTCCTCGAAGCAAAACTGTGCATGATTGATCGGAATGGGAGTGGCCATCAGACGCCTCCCCGGGCCGCGGCAATCGCCTGCGCCGCCTCTTCGCGATCGTCGAAATGAACGCGCTCGCTGCCGATGATCTGGTAGTCCTCGTGTCCCTTACCGGCGATGAGCACGGTGTCTCCCGGCCCGGCTGCACCGATCGCAGCTCGAATCGCGGCGCGACGATCGACGAGCGCACAGTAGCCTCGCTCCGCGCTGGCCAGCTCCGCAACGTCGATCTCCTGCGCGCCGGCGTCCTTTGCACCGGCAAGAACCTCATCGAGGATGTCGCCAGGATCCTCGCTTCGTGGATTGTCGCTCGTCAGCACGCAAAGGTCCGCGTGCTCGACTCCAACCCGCCCCATCAGCGGACGCTTCCCT
>JAHELW010000060.1 GCA_024643985.1 Myxococcales bacterium
AATCGGGACCTCGACGAGGGAGTCGGAGCGAACCCGGCCGGCGAGACTGGCTTCCACGCTCCGCGAAGGACGTCCCGGCTGGTGAATCGATCCGCGCAGGTGGACCTCGGGCGTGCGGCCGAGCGGAAAGCCGCTGCCGTGCACGCGAACCGTTGCGCCGGGCTCGATCTGCGGTGGCTCGATCGCATCGATCTCGAGCAGCGCGAGGTCGTCGTAACCGCTACACCCGACGACGAACAACAAGCAGAGCACGACCGCACGCATCGCTCTCTTCCTTTCGCCGCCGCGCCGCAAAAGGTCAAGAAATCCGGCTTCGTTTGCGCGGTGGGCGAGGGGTGCTAAGCCGCTGTCCCTTTCGGGGCCATAGCTCAGCTGGGAGAGCGTCGCACTGGCAGTGCGAAGGTCAGGGGTTCGATCCCCCTTGGCTCCACCCGAACCGATGAGACTTGCCGCCTGGGTGCTGCAGCGAGTCGACTGACGGCGCTCTATTTCTTCTTACGTGCCGCCACACGCTTCTTCGACTTTTGTTGAAGCGACTTGAGAGCCGAGTCGACCTTCTTGCCGAGGGCTTTCAGCTCCTTCTCGGCGGACTTCTTGAGGTCCTCGTACTCCTTGGTCGCGTCCTTGGCGGCGTGCTCGAACCAGTCCTCGAGCTGCGCGCTCAGCTTCTTCTTTTTGGCGGGCTTCCTCTTCGCCGGCTTTTTCTTGGCAGTAGCGCGCTTTTTGGTCGCCTTCTTCGGTGCGCGCTTCTTGGTGGCTCGCTTCTTGGGCGCTGCCTTCTTGGTGGTTCGCTTTTTGGCCGGCGACTTCTTCGCCGTCCGCTTCTTTGCGGTTCGCTTCTTCGTAGTTTTCTTCGTGGCCGCTTTCGCCATGACACACTCCGTTGTGAATGAGCGCGCAGTATAGACAAGCCCGGGGGGTTCCGGACAACAAATTTCGCAGACGCCGGCGGCCGCCGTCACGCGCCCGGCGTGTTGCCGGACTCGTGGGGCATGCGGTGACGGGGGCTCTGGAAGTAGTGCATCGGTGAATACTGAATCAGGTTGGTCGCGCGAGAAGTGTAGATGCCCGCGTACTGCTCGACCTGATTGCCGAAGCTCGAGACCTCGCTGCCGGCTTTAAAGAGGGATCCCCAGAACGGATGAAAAGCCTGGTCCAAGGCCTCGTCGAGCTCGAGACGCTCCGCCTCGAGCTCCTTGAGCTGGGCGCGAAGCCGGTCGATCGAGCGTCGATGAAGCACCCGTTTTGCCTCCCAAGAGGCCTTTTCCGCACCCACGCCCTGCTCGGCGAGCTTGCGCTCGACGCGCTTGAGGAGCGCCTGCTGCTCCCGAAGCTGGTCCTGAAGGGCCGCGTGCATGTGCTCGAGCGAAGCGGAGCGCTCGAAGCTGACCGCGTGTTCCCTGAGGACCCGAAGCTCGTCATCCATCTCTTGAATGATCATCGCCGTCCGCCAGGTGGACTCCTTCTTGGCGCGAAGCACATCGCCGTAGATGTGATCGCCGACGTACAGCACCTCGTCCCCCGAGTAGCCGAGAGAACGCTGAAGGTCGGTGATGTTGCCTCCGGAATAGACCCGGCCGCGTTCGAGCTCGCGCGTCTCCCGACCGTTGCCAACGGCAGCAAACGCCTCCTTACCCATGAAAAACCCTGGCTTTTGGGACGCGGTGCAGATGTAGTCGAAGTAGTTTCGCCAGCTCGGATACTCCTCGAGCGCCTCGTCGAGGAGGTACGACATCATCGCGTCGGTGTACTCGGGGCCGGAGTTCGTGAGCAGAAAGAGCCGCTTGCCCGCGCTTCGGAGCTTGTGAAGCAGGATCCCGAGCTCGGGGTCGCGCTCCACGTATCGGGGCAGGTCGGCAAGCACGGAATCCAAGATCGTACCGTCCTGATGGGAAATGTCGGTGCACTCTCGGATGTCGGAAAAGAGCTGTCCGTAGTCGACTTCGCCACCATGAGTGTCGATGTGGTCGATCACGGCGGCGTAGACCGCAACCTCGGAAAGGGAATAGAGGGTATCGACCCAGTGATAGCGTCCGGTTCCCGGGCGTAGACGCCGGGTATGGTACGCGCTCCGGCGCTCCTCCCGTGCGAGCTTTCGAAAGCCGTGATAGGCCGTTTTGACGTAGCGATAGCGGTCCATCTTGAGGACGTTCCCGAGCTTGCGGTCGATCAAGAGACCACGAATCGGGAAGTCCGTCCGATACTTCATCGACCGCAGCTCCTCCGGGTATCCGCGGTCGACGAGCTTGCCGACCGTCGCCTCGATGCTCTGCCGATCCATCTCCGCCTGGCGGTAGATCGCGAGGGTATAGTCCATGTCGAAGCCCACGGCCTTGACCTGGTCGAGCCGCAGGTTGCGATTGCAGTAGACCCTCCGCCCGGCGGGAGGTGGGAATACACTCCCCGAGGGGGACTCGAACTCCGGCGCCGGAAAACGCTCCTGCAAGGAGTCGCTCAGCTATCGGCGGGATAGACGCTGACGCGCTTGCCGTTTCGGCCCCGGCGCTCGAACTTCACCACGCCGTCGACTTTGGCCCAGAGCGTGTAGTCCTTACCGACCCCGACGTTGGTGCCCGGGTGGAAAGTCTGTCCGACCTGCCGGACCAAGATGCTGCCTGCGGGGACTTCCTGGCCGCCGAACACCTTCACCCCTCTGTATTGAGGCTTCGAGTCGCGACCGTTACGGGAAGAACCCTGACCCTTTTTGTGCGCCATGCCGGTGCCTCAGCCTTTCACGCTCTCGATGCGGAGCTCCGTGTAGGGCTGCCGGTGACCGCGGCGGTTCCGATAGCCCTTCCGTCGCTTCATCTTGAAGACGATGATCTTCTTGGCAAGGTCTTGGGCCACGATTTCAGCCGTGACCTTGGCGCCCCCCACGTGGGGCTTTCCAACCGCGACCTTTTCGCCGCCGACCATCAGGACGTCGGTGAACTCCACCTTCGACCCGACGTCGCCCTCGAGCTTTTCGACCCGGATCGTGTCGCCCTCGGCGACCCGGTACTGCTTTCCGCCTGTTTGAATGACCGCGTACATGGTGAATCCGTAAGCCCTCGCCGTTTCGAGGGCGCGTAGTCTAGGGGTTGGGGCCCTGCTCGCAACCCGAAACGCCGGCGTCCCGCGACGCGTGCCGAAGACTAGGATAACACGTTGGAATTCATTGGAAAATCCCCGTCACGGCCGCTTGGGGACAGGCTCGGACGCCGGGGATCCGCAATCAGGGCGACCACGACGGCAAGATACTCGAAGACCTGCAGCCATAGCGGCATTTCCCAAACGCCCTCGAGAAGCCAGCGGTCGAGCGGCACATAGGCCACGAGCACCACCGCGCTCCACACGAGCCCGGCGCGCGCCCCGCTGGCCAGCTCCATCGGGAGAAGCCAGGCGAGGTACCAAGGATGGACCTGAGGAGACAAGAAGAGGACGCTCCAGACCACCACTCGGCTTGCGCGGAGAGGCGAAATCTCACGCGCGACTGCCACGGCGACAATCGCGGCCAGCGCCGCGGCAACGAGCGCGCGGGCCGCGACATCCGCCGTCGTTTCGGAGAAGAACCGATGCGCGAACCAGTCGAACAGGGCGAAGAGGCCCTCGTTGCCGCGCCACCGCGCCGCGAACTGGCCGGCGCCCGACGCCGGGTCGGACGGCATGCGAAACCACAGGACCGGCGCCAAGAGAAGAGCCGCGACCAGCGAAGCCGAGAGGAAGGCTCGCTTCTTCGGCCAGAGGAGCGGCAACGAGACGAGGCCAATCCATTTGATCCCCACGGCAACGCACGCGGCGAGCGCCCCCGCGTGGAACCGCCTACGGGCGAGCGCGCAGGCTGCGATCAACAGCGTTGCGCCCACGAGCACGTCGAGGTGACCGTTGAGAGCGCTTTCGCTCAGCATCAGCGGGTTCAGGCTCAGGGCAAGCGCAGCGCGCGGCTTGCCGGAGAGCCGATCGAGCGTGACCACCGCGAAGAGGTGCGACAGGAGCGCAAGCAGCTTGAGGGTCCACGCCCCCCCGCCGAGCACAGCTCCGAGCGCGAAGAGCGCTTGCGAAAAAGGAGGGTAGATGCTCGTCAGAGGCTTGTTGTTGATCTTCGCCCAAACCTCGTCGCGCAGCGGTGCGAGCGATGGATCGTTCGGAGGCAGTCGATACGGGTTGAGCCCCTCGAGCCAGAGCCGCCCTTCCCAGAGGTATCGGTAGAGGTCGTCGGAAAAGACAGGTGGCGCGAAAAGCAGCACTCCACCGAACGCAATCGCGCCGAGAACCGCGACTTGGCGCACCTGATTCGCATGAAGCGCGGTCCGAGCAAGCACCAGCGCGCCTCCGTACGGGAGGAACGAAAGCGCGAGGTAGGCGGTGAGGAGCGAAGGAGGGTCGCCCCGGCGCGCGCCCATCGCCAAGGCGCAGAAAGCTCCGCCTTGAAGCAAGACGCAAACGACGAACAGAGAACGCGCGCGCGACGGGCTCATTGCACGACGAAACGCAGGATTCGAACCCGCTCGCCGGGCAGAAGGCTGTGGATGTACTGCGCGGCGATCTTGCGAGCGATCGCCACCGAGACGGTGACGTTGGTCGGCCCGCCGCTCGTGATGCACTCGCCCCAGTAGTGGAGCTCGACTTCGTAGATCCCGCCGGTGGGACGCTGTCCCACCCAGCGAATGTTCTCGATCTGTGGATTCGGCATCGCCGTACAGTCCCCGCGGCCGGAATGATCGACGCGCGCGCCAGCCGGCGTCGACGGCCGCTGAAAGCTCAGGGTGTCACCGAGCGGGCCGGTCACGTAGAGATCGATGTCCGCACCGGTGTCCCACGACGCAGTGACCTGAATGAAGCCCGTGCCGTAGCCACAGCCATCGTCGATGACGCCGTCGCAGTCGTCGTCGAGCGCATTGCAGCGCTCCTCGGTCGGGTTGCGACAGTCCCGTGGAATCTCTCGAGCGGTCGCGATCGGAACGACCGAGACGACTTTGAGCGGCTCGATGATTACCGGCAGCGGCTCGGGCTCGGCGACCTCGTCCGGCGTCTCCGTCAGAGGTCCCTCGACCCCCCGCCGAGCGCAGCCGAGGAGCAGCAGCACGCAGGCCATCGACACTCGTTTTCTCATCCGGCGGGCACTATAGCCGAGGTAGCGTACAATGCGGACGCGATGATGGAGGCCGTTCACGAGGCGCAGCGCTCGATCGCCGATCGCGCCGGCGCTGTCGAGGTCGCAATGGTTCTCGGCTCGGGTCTCGGCGACTATGCGAATCGCCTCGAAGAGGCGGTCGCCATCCCGTACGCCGAGATCCCGCACATGCCGGTGTCCGGCGTATCGGGACACGCGGGAAACCTCGTGGTCGGAACGTGGGCCGACAAGCGCGTCGCCGCGATGCAGGGACGAGCGCATCTCTACGAGGGCTGCTCTCCGCACGAAGTCGTTTTCGGTGTCCGCCTCATGGCATCCTTGGGTGCGAAAACGCTCATCGTCACGAACGCGGCCGGTGGCATTTCGAGCGAGCTCGCGCCCGGCGACCTGATGGCGATCACGGACCAGCTCAACCTCACCGGTACCAGCAGCTTGATCGGCCCGATCGACGGGCGCGAGGGCGAGCGATTCGTCGACATGAGCGCGGCTTTCGACCCGGCATTGGTCGAAGCGGCAAGCGAGGTCGCAAAGGCGCTCGGGTTCGAGCTTCGTCGGGGCGTCTATGCTGGGCTGCTCGGGCCGGCCTACGAGACGCCGGCCGAGGTTCGAATGCTTGCGTCTCTAGGCGCCGACGCGGTCGGGATGAGCACGGTTTTGGAGGTGCTTGCGGCGCGCCACCTCGGCCTCCGCGTCGCGGGGATCTCGTGCATCTCGAATCTCGCCGCGGGGATTGCGAAGGGGCCGCTCAGCCACGCGGAGGTGAAAGAGACGGCCGGCCGCGTTCGCAGCCGATTCGAAGCCCTTCTTTCGGGCCTGTTGGAGTCGATGTGACGGCGCGGTCCACGTGGGAGGAGCTCGAGCAGGCTGCCCGCCGGGCGAGATCGCAGGCGTACGCGCCCTACTCGCGGTTCACCGTGGGCGCCGCGCTCAAAGCGAAGAGCGGTGCGGTATTCGTAGGGTGCAACGTGGAAAACGCGAGCTACGGCGCAACGATCTGCGCGGAGCGCGCCGCGCTGGCCGCCGCGATTGCGGCAGGCGAGCGCGAGCTCGTGGCGCTGGCGATCGTCTCCGGCGCGAGCGATCCGATCCCGCCATGCGGGATCTGCAGGCAGTCCCTCGCTGAGCTCGCACCCGAGCTTTCGATTCGAAGCTTCACGGACGACGCGCAAACCGACTTCGAGCTGCAGGGGCTACTTCCAAGCGCGTTCGGCGCGAAGAGCCTGACCTGACGGTCTCAGTCGAATCCCTGGCTGATGCGCCGGAGCTTCGTCTCGACGTCCGCCCGATCGATGGCTTCACGATCCGCGAGCTCGAGGTAGCGCCCGTACTCGACGACGGCTTCCTGCCGCTTGCCCTGTGTGTAGTGAATGTCGCCGATCAGGCGATGGGCATCTGCCAGCCAGCCGTGCTCTCTCGGCGCATCGTCGCCGAGGGATGCCGCGTTTCCGAGTGACGTCAGCGCATCGGCGCGTTGTCCTTCGTCGAGCTGGAGGCGGCCCAGACGGTACCACCAGTACGGATTGTCGGGGTTCCCTTGGACGGCCTTTTTGAAGTCGGCAATCGCCTCCCGTACCTGGCCGAGCTGGTAGTGACACTCACCCATCGCGGCCCAGGCGTCGATCCGGTTCGGGTTGAGCTCGAGCGCCCGCTGCAGGTCGGTGAGCGCATCGCGGACCGTCCCGGCACGAATGCGTATGCGAGCGCGCAGCCAGTATGCATCGCCCAGGTTGGGGTCGAGCTTCAGGGCCGCATCCAGCTCGCGAAGCGCCGAGCTCATCTCGTTGAACTCGAGGGCGGCCCAAGCGACGTACATGCGATAGCTGCCATTCGTCGGATCGAGGCGAACCGCACGCTGAAACCGCGTCCGTGAAGCCTCGGCCTGACCTCGTTCGAGCTCGATGCGGCCGAGGAAGTGCTCGGCCTCGGCCGAGTACGGCTGCGCCTTGAGAACCTCGCGGAGCAGTGTCTCGGCTTCGCCGAGGTCACCCGTCAACACGAGCGCCGCCCCGAGGCGGGATTTGAGCGCGGCGTCGTTCGGCGATGCGGCCAATGCGCCCCGGTAGCCCGAAATGGCGGCGTCCATGTCGCCCTGCGCCTCGGCCAGACGCCCCTTTTCGAGCTGAAGACCGGGAAACCTCGCGTCGAGCTCCTCGACCTTGGCGAGCGACGCGGCCGCCTCCTCGAACATTCGCTTTCCGCGATACGCTTGCGCAAGACCAAACTCCGCGGAGGAGTCCCGCGGCTCCATCTCGAGCGCCGTCCGGAACTGCTCGATCGCCTCGTCCAAACGGCCGCGCTGGAGCTCGGCCCAGCCTAGCAATCGACGCACTTCGGCGGTGATCTCGACGTTCCTCTGCGCCTCGACGAGAACGCTCACGGCCTCGGCGGGTCGTCGAGTGTCCGCGTAGTGCTGCGCGAGCGCGACGTACGCGGAGATCGAGGTCGAATCCAGGGCAATCGCGTTGCGGAAGTGCCGAATCGCGTCCCTGCTTTCGCCGAGGGCGGCAGCGACTTTGCCCTGCCAGATTTCGACGTTTGCGTTGACGGGCTCGGGTGTCTGAAGATCGGCGAGAAGCTTGTTGGCGTCCTCCGGCTTGTCCATCGCGAGCAAGGCTTCGGCCGCGCCGAGCTTGGCCTCGACGATGACGCGCGGCTTGCCGGTGGAGTCGAGCGGAGCGCCGGGCGGCACCTCGGAACCGAGCACGGTCTGGAAACGAGCGAACGCGTCCTGATACACGCCTTCGAGCAGAACGAGGCGCGCAGCCCCGAGAGCAGCATCCGTGTTGCCGGTGTCGAGCTCGATCGCTTTTTCGTAGAGCTCTCGGGCCGCTCCGAGGCGACCCCGCTGCTCCTCGATGGTGGCGATCGCCGCCAATGCCGCCGACCTATCGGAGCGCGCGACCTCGAGGGCCGAACCGTCGACCGGGGCAAGGCCCGCAGGAGCCTGGAGCAGCTCGTAGCCTGCATCGATCTCGCCCTCGGCGAGCAGCCGTTCGGCAACCGCAACGCGCGCGCCGGCGTGGTTCGGGCTGGCCTTCAACGTGGCCTGGGCCGCCGAAAGCGCCTCGTCCGTTTGACCGAGCATCCGGTGGGCGCGGGCGAGCCCCCACTGAGCACGAGCGCTGTCGTGCTTCTGTAGAGCGCCCTGAAAGGCATCGACGCCTCTCTTTCCGTCACGCTCTCGAAGGGCGAGCTCGCCGGCCACCAGGTCGACATACGTATCGGTGGGATCTTCCGCAGCGGCCAGCTCGATCTCGGCAGACGCGGTCTCGATGTCGGCATTGCGGAGCGCGTCTGCCGCAAGCGCTACGTGAACGCGCGGCGCCTCATCGCCCCTGCGCTGGAGGTGAAGCCTGAGGCCGTCCGCGACGCTCCCGCTCTCGGCGTCCTGCCCATAGCGGATCTGATAGTACGACTCGTGAAGCAGGCTGCGCGCGACGAGCGATCGGTTCAGATCGGCATTGCGCCGCGCCGAGCCAAGCTGAGCAAGCGCGCGTCGTGTCGCGGCATAGGTGTCCTCTGCCGCGATCAGCTCGGCCCCTTCGATCGCTTGCGCGACCACGACCTCGTCGCCGGACGCGGGAAGGAAGGGCTCGATGAGATGAACGCCGAAGAGCCCGTACTGGGTCGTGCCTGAGTAAAACCCGGCGCCGACCACCGCGGCAACCAAACCGGCCGCGACGGCGGCTTTGGCCAACCAAGGCGGCCGCTTGATCTCCAGCCTGCGCTTCGGTCTGTCGGGCGCGATCGACACGTCGGGACGGGCGCCGCCGGGGTGCGGCATGCGTTCGACGTCACCAGCCGCATCGGGAAGCTCCGAGAACTCCAGGTCGTCGCCGGCCGGAAGGTCGAGCTCGGCGGAATCCCCGCTGATACGGTCCTCAGCCGGGGCCGCATCCGGAGCGCCAAAGGCCTGACCCAGAGGCGGTGGCTGAGCAGGCGGCTTCGCGGGCGCTTCGAGGTCCATCTCGAGGTCGAGGTCGTCCCCGTCGGGGAGATCGAGCTCGATGGGCCCACCGCCGTGCCTGCGCTCCGGACCGTCCATGTCGACGTCGGCGAAATCCTCGCGTGCGATCGGGAGGTCCTTGTCCTCGCGCGCCATGGGCAGCTCCGAGTCCAGCGAGATCGGGTCCGGCACGTGAGACTCCCCCATCGGCCTGGGCAGCTCTGCGTCGGTCAACGCCATCGGAAGATCCACCTCGTCGCGGGAATCGAGGGCCCGGGCCTGCCCACTGCGCATCGGCGCGGGAAGATCGATGTCTGAGGCGCCTCGGTGAAGGGGGGCGGGAAGGTCCGTGCCGCCGGGCGACTCGAGCGGCGCGGGCAGATCGATGTCGGAAAACGGGTCGAAGCCCGATGGGGCGGGATCCCCCTTGGGTGCAGGGAGATCGGCGTCGCCGGGATCTCCAAACGGGTCGAAATCGAGCGAGCGCCCACCTGCCTTGGGCGCCGGAAGGTCTGCCAAATCGCCGCCCGTGAATGGGGCTGGAAGGTCGACGTCTTCATCCGTCTCGCGAGCGCGTGGGGGGGGAGGCGGTGCGGGCGGGGGTAGGTCGGGACCGAGCCCAACCTGCGTTTGCTTTCGCGCCGGTGGCCTTTTCGAGGCAGGCGCTGCCCCGCCGCCGGTCTTCGCCGTCGTTCCGTCGCGATGAACTTGAAAACTCTCCGAGCACTTCGGGCAACGCATCCGAAGCCCGTCCGCAGGCAGACGTTGTTCGTCCACGTCGTAAGATGCGTTACACGACGGGCAGCTAACCTTGATCATGACCCCTGTCTTCCCCCGGGGATCAAAGATAACACGCCTGACGCGCGTCTCATAAACCCTGGTAGTCGGATTCCGGCCGTAGCGGAACCTCGAAGCGGATGGATGTGGATGTCCTACCTTGACGCCTACGGAGCTGGAGGACTACCTTCCCGACAATCGTGAAGCGCACCGTTCATATCGACATTGCCGGCGCCCGCTATCGCATGTCCTCGGATGCCGACGAGAATTACCTACAGCGGCTGGCCGACATCGTGAACGAGCGAGTCCAAGCCTTGGGGCCGAAAGCAGCACGCAGCGCGACACCGGCGCAGCTGCTCGCCGTAGTCGCGCTCGGTCTTGCGGAAGACCTCGAGGCGTCGGAACGCCGTCACTCGGCGCTCGAGGCAAAGACGCGACAGGTCGTCGGCGCGGCGATTCGGCGCATCGATCAGCGCCTCCAGGCGGACGCGGAGCTCGCGCAGCAAATCGAGCCGTGACGACGCCGAGCGGCGCTGAAAGCCAGATCCGTCTCCAGGCAAAGAAGGCTCTTCGAAAGCAGATGCGCGCCGTGCGCGCCGCGCTTCCCGAGTCCGCGTGCGAGACGCGCTCCAACGAGATCGCGACACGCGTGCTCGCGCTCGAAGAGGTCAGACGTGCTTCCACAGTGCTGTCGTTTGCCTCGATTCGAAACGAAGCTCGCACGGGGCCGTTAAACGACGCGCTGCGCGCGCAGGCGAAGCGCATCGCGTTTCCCCGCGTGGTAGACGAGGGCCTGGAGCTGCATCTCGTGGAATCGACCGCCGAGCTCGTCGACGGCGCGTTTGGCGTTCCCGAGCCGCCGGGCACGGCTCCTCGAATCGAGCCCTCGGACGTCGACTTCGCGCTGGTTCCGGCGCTGGCAGTCGATCCGCGGGGCTACAGAATCGGCTACGGCGGCGGCTACTACGACCGTTTGTTGCCGCTGATGACGCAAGCGCTTGCCTGCGTGCTCGCGTACGACTTTCAGCTCGTCGCCGAGGTTCCAAACCTGCCCTTCGACGTCGCAGCCGATCTAGTCGTGACCGACGCACGCGTCATTCGGCCTCGCTGAGCGGCGGGGCGATCGTCTGGGGTTCGAGTGGTATAGACCCGCGGTGGTTGCAGAGGCCGCACAGCGAAAGCTCGACAAGCTTCCCACGTCGCCCGGGGTCTACGTGTTTCGCGGCGCGAGCGACAAGGTGCTTTACGTCGGCAAGGCACGAAACCTTCGAAGCCGCGTGCGCAGTTATTTCCAACCGGGCTCGAGCGACGTTCGCGCGTTTGTGAGCCGGCTCGAGCGGGAGCTCAGCGACATCCAGACGTTCGTCACGCACACCGACAAGGAAGCTGCCCTGCTCGAAAACCAGCTGATCAAATCTCATCAGCCCAAGTACAACTTCAAGCTGCGGGACGACAAGGAGTTCCTTTCCCTGCGGCTCGACCCGAAACGTCCGTGGCCGCGGCTCGAAGTGGTCCGCCGGCCGAAACCCGACGGAGCTCAGTACTTCGGTCCCTACCATTCCGCCACGTCAGCACGGCAAACGCTGCGGCTGGTCAATCGGCACTTCCAGCTTCGAACCTGCACGGATACCGAGTTCAGACTGCGATCGCGTCCGTGCCTCCAGTACCAGATCAAGCGCTGCCCCGGGCCCTGTGTCCTCGACGTCGACGAGGAGGAGTACCGCGCACAGGTCGCCAACGTCGGGCGTTTCCTCGACGGGCGCCACGATGAGCTCGTCGAGGATCTCGAAGCACGGATGAAGGACGCGTCGGGCGAGCTCGAATACGAACGGGCGGCGCTCTACCGCGACCAGCTGCGGGCTGTCGAACGAGCGCGGGAAGAACAGCGCGTAGCGGGCGTGCAGAAGTCCGACCAAGACGTCATCGGGTTTCACCGGCAGGGCGACCAGGTCGAGGTGGCCGTCCTCAGCATGCACGGGGGACGCTTGTTTGGGGTTCGCACGTTTCCTCTTCGCCGGGTGGCCGTGCCCAACGACGAGATGCTGGGTGCGTTCTTGCATCAGCACTACGCGGATAGACCGTCCACGCCAGACGAGGTCCTCGTGCCCGTGTCTATCGAGATGAGTGAAGCGCTCGAAGAGCTCCTGAGCGAGGGACGCAAGCGACGGATTCACATCGTGCAGCCCAAGCGAGGCGCCAAAGCAAAGCTCCTCGATTTGGCGCGCGAAAACGCCGAGCATGCCTTCCACGAAAAAGAGCGTGCGCGGGAAGACGTCGAAGCGCGTCTCGAATCGCTGAAAAAGCAGCTCCGCTTGTCGGTGCTACCTCGCCGCATCGAATGCGTCGACATATCCCATACGGGCGGCGAAGAGACGGTCGCGGTGTTCGTCGCACTGGAAGATGGCGCGCCCTCCAAGGATCGCTATCGAAGCTTCCGCGTGAAGGGTGTCGGCGGAGGCGACGACTACGGCGCGATGTACGAGGTGTTGACTCGCCGCTTGCGCCGCGGAAAGAACGAAGAAGAAGGGTGGGAGCTCCCAGATCTATTGGTGGTCGATGGCGGAAAAGGCCAGCTTGGCGTCGCCGTGCGAGCAGTGGAGGACGTTGGCGTGCCGGACCTCGAGCTAGCGTCCGTCGCCAAGCCGCGAATCACGTCCACGGGAGAGGAAGAGGGCGATCGCGTGTTTCGACCCGGTCAGAAGAACGCAATCCCCGTGCGAACGAGCTCCGCGCTTTCGCTCCTTCTCCTGGCTCGCGACGAGACCCACCGCGCGTCGAATGCGCTCCGCAAGAAGGTCGGCAAGAGGCGACGCTTGCAGAGCGAGCTCGACCAAGTGCCCGGAGTGGGCCCGAAGACCCGCGGCAAGCTCTTGCGCGCGCTCGGCTCGATGCGGGAAGTACTTGCAGCAAGCCAAGAAGCGCTGATCGAGGCCGGCGCGACCAAGAAGCAGGCGCAGACGATCAAGGAAACGCTCGGCCACGCGGGCCAGGCAACGCCGGACACGGACAGCGCCGAGGAAACCGCGATCGAAAACGCATTCCAACCCGATCCTTGAACCGAGGCCGAGCCCGATTCCGAGACCGGTCTCGGCTCATTGCGCGGCGGGGAGCCGGACGTCGAAGGCTGCGCCGCCCTGTTTTCGGTTCTCGGCCGCAATCGATCCACCCAGGCGCTCGACGATCGTGTGGCAGACAGCGAGGCCCAGACCGGTGCCCTGCCCGGCCGCTTTGGTCGTCACGAACGGATCGAACACCTGGTCGAGGATGGCCTCGTCGATACCCGGACCGTCGTCGGCGACGGTGAGCCGAACCACGCCCCCTCCGTTCGAAGCATGCACTTCGATTGTACCGCGACCGCCTAGAGCGTCGGCAGCATTGAAGAGCAGATTCAGAAGTAGCTGACGCAATCTCTCGTGATCGCCGCGCACCCGCGGCAGCTCCTCGTCGACGCGCAGCGCGAGGTCGATGTCCCGAAAGCGGATCTGACGGTCGACCAGCTTCACCGTGTCCGAGACGACCTCACGAAGGTCTGCGGAGCTTTCGACGCGCGCCCCACGCGCCGGCTCGCTTCGCGAGAAGTCGAGAAGATCGCGAATCGTGTGGTGAATGCGCTCGGTCTCGCGCTGGATTCGCTCGATGAACTCACGCTCCTCCGCCGGTTCGAGATCGTCCATCTGCATGAGATCGAGCAAGCCCCGAATCGCGGCGAGCGGGTTTCCGATCTCGTGGGCCACCCCGGCGGAGAGCCGGCCGACGGCGGCCAATCGCGCGCTCCGAATGAGCTGCTCTTGTGCCGAGGTCAGCTCCGCGGTGGTTCGCTCGAGCTCCTCGAGCCGCTGCTGCAGCGCGACACGGTCGTCTCGAAGCTGCGCTGCCATGTGATTGAAGCTCGCCGCGAGACGCGCGACCTCTGCCGCGCCCTGCACCGGAACCTGCGTTTGGAGCCGTCCCGACGCGAGCCGCTCGGAGGCCAGGCGCAAGTGGTCGATCGGACGAACGAGGAAATAGGTGAGCAAGACATAGGTGAGCAGCAGGACAGTCGCGGCGGTCAACCCGAGATAAAAAAGAAAGAGGCTCCGGCGGGCGGAATCGCCTGCCCGGCCGCTCGGCGCCCAGACGCGAATCTCCACCCCGGCGTCCGTCGTGATGGTTGCATCCGGCGCGCCGTCGATCACGCCCCACGAGCTCGAGTCGCCTTCTGGCGGATGGATCTCGACGCGGTCGACTAGGCCATCTTCGACCATCGCCGTGAGCGTCACGCCGTCGAGGCCCTCTCCCCGTGCGTCTATGCCCGATGCGAGCGCGCCGGCGAGCGAGGCTGCCCGCACCTTCTCGGCTTCGGCGCTCTCGTTCTCGTCGAGACGCGCGGTCACCAGGCTCAACAACACGAACGCCGCGCCGAACGCCACGATCAGCGCGAGCATGAGCTGGCTTCGAAGCCCCAAGCCGAACGGACGCCCCATGAGAACAGTCTACAGCCTTCGTCTCTTGACCCGCCACGCGGGCCAGTGCATGGGGGAATCATGACACGGGGCGCCCGCCTAGGGGTGATCGTCGGCTCGATGCTCGCCCTCTCGTCGCTTTGCGCCTCCGCAAGCGCTCAGCGAACGGGAGATGGCCTCTACGGGCGCTGGGATCGCGGACTCACGCTTGCCCTCGGTGCCGGCGGCGGCGCAACCTGGCTCGACCGCCGGGCCGATCCGAACGTCGTGGGCGAGGCGCGATTCCTCGTCGCCGACACGGCGGGAGTGGCGGTCTCCGGCCGATGGGGCCCCGACTCCGGACAACACCTGTTCGTTGGAGTCGATCTCCGCCCTCTCTTTCCGGCGCTTTTCTTCCTCTACAAGCAGACGTGGAACGAATTCGCGGATCTCTTGCTGCAGTCGATCTTCTTCGAGATGGGGCCCGCTTTTCTCCTCGATGGGAATCGAAGCGTGGGCTTGGGCGTCGGCTTCGGCTTTGGCCTACCGCTTTATCGCCCACTCACGACGGTTCGTGGCCTGTGGCTCCGCATCGCGACCCGTTACGTGAACACCGACCCATCCTATCGGCAAACGCAGCCTTCGACGGACCGCACGCGATGGACGCTTTACGCGACCTTCGTCCTGCGTCTGGGCTTCCACTCCAAGCTCAGCCGCTGGGAGCCGCCTCGCTACAGGCATCGCTAGCTTGGTGCTCGTCGTGAAGCCGAGTACAAAGGCCGTGTGAGACGGACGAAGATCGTTTGCACGCTCGGCCCTGCAACCAATACAAAGGAAAAGATCGCCGATCTGGTCCGCGCCGGCATGAACTGCGCGCGCCTCAATTTCTCGCACGGCGATCACGAGTCGCATGCACGCGTGGCAAAGCTGGTTCGCGAGACCGCGCGGGAGGCGCGCCGGCCGATGGCGATCCTCGCGGACATGCAGGGGCCGAAGATGCGGATCGGAACCTTTGCAGCCGGCCCGATCGAGCTCGTCGAAGGCGAGCGCTTCGCCCTGACGACGCGCGACGTCGAGGGCGACCAGCACATCGTGTCCGTCGTGCACGACTCGCTCGGGCTCGACCTCAAGCCGGGGGACGCCGTGGCGCTCGACGATGGAATGATCCGCCTCCGCATCGAACGCATCGAGGGAGAGACAGTGCATACGATCGTCGAGGACGGAGGCGCCCTGTCGAACAACAAGGGGCTCAATCTTCCCGGGGTCGCCATCACCGGCTCCGCGTTGACCGACAAAGACCGGAAGGACCTGCCGTTCGCGGTGTCCGAGCTCGGCGCCGACTACATCGCCCTCTCGTTCGTCCGCTCGGCAAGCGACGTGCTCGCGGCCAAGAAACTGGCCGGCGACGTGCCGGTCATCGCGAAGATCGAGCGGCCCGAAGCCGTCGAGTGCCTGCCAGAAATCCTCGACGTCGCCGATGGGATCATGATCGCGCGCGGCGATCTAGGCGTGGAGCTCGGCGCCGAAAAGGTGCCGCTGGTGCAAAAACGGATCATTCGGGAGACCAACGCGCGCGGGAAGGTGGTGATCACGGCAACGCAAATGCTGGACTCGATGATCCGAAATCCCCGACCGACGCGCGCCGAGGCCGCCGATGTTGCAAACGCAGTCATGGATGGCACCGACGCCGTGATGCTGAGCGGGGAGACCGCGGCGGGCCGCTATCCGACGGAGGCGGTCTCCATGATGGACGCGATCATTCGGGAGGTGGAGTCGGACTACGTCGAAGACCTGGCGCGGGAGTTCGGTGAGCTTCAAAACGTGGGAGAGGAGGACTGGCCCTTTTCGAACGCCGCCGCGCGCGCCGCTGCCGTGCTGACGGCACATCTCCCGTTGAAGGCGGTCGTGGTTTTCACGCAGGACGGACGCTCGGCCGGGCTTCTCGCAGAGCATCGACCCAAAGCACCGATCCTGGCCGTGACGAGTGACGTGCGAGTTGCGCGCCGGCTCGCGCTCGAATGGGGCGTGATTCCGCGAGTGGAAGTGCCGCCCGAGTCGCTCGACGAGACGCTACGAATCGCGACCTCTCTCGTCGTGCGCGAGAACCTCTGCAAGACGGGCGAGGCGTTTGCGCTCGTCGTGGGTTGGCCGACGTCGGGCCGCACCAATACGCTCAAGCTACATCGTCTCTAGCCCCGACCTTCGCCATACTGTAGATCGCGCCCATGGCAGAGCTGCCACGACAGATCGGACGCTACCGCGTGGAAACGCTGCTCGGCTCGGGCTCGATGGGAAACGTATACCTCGGACA
>JAHELW010000061.1 GCA_024643985.1 Myxococcales bacterium
CAGAAATACGAGGTCGGGCACCTCCGCCTCGAGCGCAGCCTTCCACTCCCCGCGTGCCCCGTCCGAGTCCACGTCGACTTCTAGCCAGTCCATTTTGGCGCCCTCGTGCTCGAGATGCACCCACTCACCGTGTTGGGCGTGAAGGGGCTCGCGGATCCGCCGCCGCTCGATGAGCGCCCGAAGGAGCGTCGAGCGTCCGCTTCCCGGGGGGCCGAGGGCCGCAATGCGAGCCGGACGCCGGCTGACCAGCAGCGAACGGAGCTCCGTGAGATCGTTCTTGATGCTCGAGACCAGCGGCACCTGGTCGAGCACACGGACGAGCTGATCCAGCGCTACTTCCTTCCCGCGACCGCTCATCGGCCAATTCATTCGTCGAACGGTCTGTCGACGCAACCCGAGTCGTGTTAGCGTCGCCGCGGGGAACGAGATGGGGGCGGATTGGCTCAGTGCGTTGGAGAACGTGGGCGGCCGGCTCGTGCCTGCGGCACGCGTTTTCGTCGATTCCGAGCCGCCGCCGCGTCCGAGCACCGGTGCTCCCGGGATCCGTTGGCTGGCCACCCGGCTCGAGGATTTCGTCGATCGCGATACCACCGACATTGAAGACGATCGCTTCGTCGAGGGTGCGGGCGCACTGCTCGGTCTTTTGCTGATCGAGCACCTCGGCGGACGTATCCGGGAACGCGGCGGCTCTCATCGGGTGCAGCTCGGTCGCTTTGGTTGGTTCGATCCCTTTGCGGCCGTCCACGACGCTCTCGACGCAGAGGACCCACGCCGATGCCTTGCTGACCGCATCACGCTCGCGGAGCAGGAGGCCGCGGCACGAGGGCCGGTCTCTCGTGTCGTCCGCGCGTTTGCCGAGGTCCTGCGCCGGGAGCGGCCCGACCTCGACATCGTGTCCCATTTCGAGCTGACCGTAGACCTCGACAACGGCGCAAGCGTAGATCTGAGCCGGCTCGAACGTGTCGCGCGAGACCAGGACGACGGCGCCACGCACGACGCCGCTCGGCGCATCGTCAGCATGCTGCCCGGTGCGGACGGGGCGGAACAGACCTCCTGGCAGGAGGCGGTTCCTCGACTCCTGCCTCGGCTCGTCTCCTCCGAGTTCCTGCGCGCGCTCCCGATCGACCAGGAGCTTCACACCGAAACCCTCGGCTCCGGCGTTCATGTCGCGTTTCAGCTCCGCTACGGCAATCGCGCCCGCTACGTGCGAGCCTCCGAGGCGCGAGCCTGGTCGACCGACGAAGCCACCGTCGAACGCCAAGCGATCGAAAACCTGGTTGCCAAGTCACGTTCGCTGCGGCTGGAGCCGGCCGCGCCAGGAGTCCTTCGCGTGCGTCAGGGCGACGGCTTGGACGGCGCTCGATTGCTCCTTCCCGACCTCGAATCGCGACTCGTGCAGGTGAGCCGCGCGCCTTGGGTAGGTGCCGCCCCGCACCGTGACGTGCTCCTTTTGGCTCCCCGGGAACGAATCGCCGAGCTGGAGGCAGAAGCGGAGGAGCTCGCGCGGCGCGCACCACATCCGGTATCCGCGTCGGTCTTCGCGCTGACCGAGCACGGACCGCGCCCTTGGCCGTCGGGGTAGAACCGGTCACACTACGCGCGTGTTGGAGCCGTCACCGCTGCGCGAGCACCCGTACGCCCCGTTCATCGATCGGGTGCAGAAGCCGGCGCAGTATCTAGGCGGCGAGCAAGGCGAGGTTCGGAAGGACTGGAGCGGGGCGCGCTCGCGAATCTGCCTGGCTTTCCCCGACCTCTACGAGATCGGGATGAGCCACCTCGGCTACAAGATCCTCTACGACATCGTGAACAAAGAGCCGGACTTGCTGGCCGAGCGCACCTACGCGGTCTGGTCCGACATGGAGGCCGAGCTCCGCTCGAGCGGACAGGCGCTGTGCGCGCTCGAAAGCGCGCGCCCTTTGCATGATTTCGACATCGTCGGCTTCTCCCTGCAGTACGAGCTCACCTACACGAACATCCTCCAGGTCCTCGACCTCGGGAGGATTCCCCTACGAAGCAAGCACCGGACCGAGCGGGACCCCCTCGTCCTAGCGGGCGGCCCGACGGCCACCCACGCGGAGCCGATGTCCCCGTTCATCGATGCGTTTCTGATCGGAGACGGCGAGGCCAAGTTGCCCGAGCTCATGCGGGCATGGGCCGAGATGAGAGACACGAACCTTTCGCGACGCGAGCGACTGCTTCGTATCGCGAAGCTCGGCGGATTCTACGTGCCGGCACTCTACGAGACCGTCCCGACCGATGACACGGCGATGCACGTCGTGGAACCGGCCCACCCCGACGCGCCCTTCCCCGTTCGTCGGTCGATCGTGCCGGACTTGAATGACTACCCGTTCCCAGTCGACGGCCCGATCGCGAGCTGCGAGACCGTGTTCGACCGCGCGTCGATCGAGGTCGCCCGTGGCTGCACCGAGGGCTGCCGTTTTTGTCAGGCGGGCATGATTTATCGGCCGGTGCGCGAACGACAGCCGAAAGCAATCGTCGAGGCCTTGGTGCGCTCCGTCGAAGAAGTCGGCTACGACGAAGCGTCGCTCACCTCGCTTTCGACGGCAGACTACAGCGCCATCGCACCGCTCGTTCGGCAGTCGATCGACGCGCTTGCTCCGCACCACGTCTCGCTGAGCGTCTCTTCTCTTCGCGCGTACGGGCTGAGCGAAACCGTCCTCGACGACATGAAGAGACAGCGCGCCGGCGGCCTCACTTTCGCCCCCGAGGCCGGAAGCCAGCGGATGCGTGACGTGGTCAACAAGAACGTCACCGATGCACAGCTGATGGAGACGGCAGAGCGCGTTTTTTCGCGCGGCTGGAGCAAGATGAAGCTCTACTTCATGATCGGGCTTCCAACCGAAGAAGACGAGGATGTCCGTGACATCGTCCGAACCGGCGTGCGCGCGCTCGACACCGCGCGCCGCGTACGAAAAGACCGGCGTGCGAAGGTCACTGTGAGCGTATCGACCCACGTTCCGAAGCCGCACACGCCGTTTCAGTGGTGCGCCATGGACTCGCACGACGAGATTCGACGCAAACAAGCGCTGCTTCTCGACGAGGCGGCGAAGACCCGCGTGCAGCTGAAGATGCACAGGTCGGACGGATCCTGGCTCGAGGGCATGCTGGCGAGAGGCGACCGGCGGCTCGCGGATGTGATCGAGGGCGCGTATCGGCGCGGAGCGCGCTTCGACTCGTGGGACGAGCAGCTCGACCTCGATCGCTGGAACGAGGCGTTGGAAGAGACCGGCACCGACCCGTCGTGGTTTCTCGGAACGATTCCCGTCGATGCACGCCTTCCGTGGTCTCACATCGACGTCGGCCTCGAGCATGGCTTTCTCGCGCGCGAATACAGAAAAGCGCTACGAAACCGGCTCAGCCCGCCGTGCGGCAAGACCGTCGGGAGCTTCGTACATCATACGAACGTCCGAGACGCCGAAGCCGAGAAGAGGCGCCTGGTTTGTTACGATTGCGGCGTTGCGTGCGACCTGACGGAGATGAGGCAGGAACGCATTGCATTCCTGCGCACGATGGACGCTCTAGAGCCCCGTGAGCAGAAAGCGCCTGATTCCAGTGCCGAGGATCCGCCGGTCGACCGGCGCCCCTTCCGAGACGTCGATCAGGGCCCTCCGATGCGGATTCGTCTGGGCTACCGCAAGGTCGGTCGGCCGGCGTACAGCTCCCATCTCGACATGGTCCGAAGCTTTCCTCGAATGCTCCGCCGCGTCGGTCTTCCTCTCTACTACAGCGAAGGCTTTCGGCCGCTCCCGAAGCTCGCTTTCGGGCCCGCCCTCCCGGTTGGCACGGCGAGCCTCTGCGAGCATGTCGACGTCCGTCTTCGCGCGGCGGAATCGCCGGACCTCGACCGCCTCTGTGAACGGCTCAACGCCGCGGCCCTCGACGGCATCGAGTTCTTCGGCGTCCGTGTCCTCGGACCAAACGATGCGGCGCTCAACCGAGTAATCGACACGACCGAATTCGTCGCCACGCTCTCGCGCCTGGAGCTTCGCGAGCGGGGCCTCGACGATCCGGCCGCGATTCAGGCGCTCCTCGACCAGCGGCCCGCCGATCTCTTCATCGAGCGCGACGTCCGAGGGGTGAAGAAGCGGGTCGACGTCGGCGCAGCCCTCGTGGGTGCCGAGGTAGGCCTCGGCTACGAGGCGCTGGTGGCGGCCGGGCTCGTCGGAGATCTCCTTCCGATTACCATCACGCTTCGGCTCGGCGGCAAGACTACGCCGCGGCCTGCGGAGGTGCTGCGCGCGCTGATGGCGACCGACGGGCTCGACCCTCGCGTGGTTCGGACCGCGTTCTTTACGCTACGAGACGGCTGCAGGGTCGCGCCGTTGCAGCTCGAGTTGCTTCGAGGCACAACACCGCTTCAGGCCGCAGAATGACCGACCGATTCGACATCGTTCGCAGCTTGGTGCGTGCCGCGGCGGATCGCGCGATTGCTAGGGTCAAGGAAACCCGCGTTGCTGGCGCCACCATGCAGCTCGTCGAACGGCTCACTCAGCAGCGCTGGCGCCTCACGGACGAGGCGCTCACGGCAGCCGCGGCCCATGCCGACGGCGTCGATTCGGCCATGGTGGCATGCCGCGGCGGGCGCGTTTACGTGGACGCTTCGATGACAAACGGTGGCGAGGTTCAGTTCAGCCTCGCGCCGCGGTCCGTTCGATTCGCGCCGAAAGGCGCCAAGGAAATCGCGTTCGACGTCGAGCCTCCCGGCGCGCACGACACCTCCATCGTGGGCGCGCTCGCAGGCTGCATCGCTAAAGCCACCTGGCCGATGATCGCCTCGGCCGATTCTCCTGACGTCGGTGGAGCAATCGTCGAGCGCGAGAGTCCCGGTCGCCTCCGAGTCGACCTTCGAAGCGTACCCGCGGTACGACGATTTTCGTCCACACAGGCCGCTGCGATGATTTTCGACGTTCTCGAGCTCGAGTCGCTTCGCGTAGAGACGGGAGCCATCGCGCTGAAGCTCAAGCTCCCGCAGCTCGCCTGACGCTAGAGGGCCTCTTTCCACTTCTGCGACAGCGCGACTTCGGCCCTGTAGTCGTCGATCGACCGCTGCCTTTCCTCGTCGGACCAGCCGATGAGCTCCGCCATGCGATTGGCCACCTTCTCGACCGAACCGAGACCTTGCTGCCGATCGCGAAAAAAGATCTGCGTGCGGCGGATCATGATGTCGCTCACGCTGGCGGCAAGCTCCTCGTGAACCCCGAAATCGACCTGGGCCATGATCTCGATGCGCCCGGGGACGATCGGTTCGAGCCGCGTCGGGTCGTCGGCGCAGAGCTTTGCAAGCTCGATGGAGCGCATCCCGTAGGTATCGACCAAGTGCCGCCGAATCGTATGCGAGAGATCGCACTCGCATACCTCCGTGATCTGCTCGGCGACCTTGTCGTGATCGTCGTCCGCGGGCCAGCCGACGGCCCCAGGCAGAGGGAACTTGAAGGTCTGGCCGGACCGAATGTCCTCGGGAAGCTGGCCCGTCAGCTTGAGAATCTGAAGAGCCGTGTCGACGCACTCTTTGGCCATCTTTCGGTACGTGGTCAGCTTTCCGCCCGCAATGGTAATCAAACCGTCTTCACCGATGTGAATCTGGTGCTCCCGGCTGACCTGCGACTCGGCCATGTCACCCACGTCAGCCTCCGGCTGGATGAGCGGACGGAGGCCGGCCCAAGTCGAGATCACGTCTCGTCGCGCGATCTGATTATTCGGGAAGTAGTAGTTGGCGGCGGCGATCAGGTAATCGACGTCCTCGAGCGTGGCGTACTCTTCGCCGGGAGCGCCGTCGTAGTCGGTGTCCGTGGTTCCCACGTAGGTGCGTTCGCCCCACGGCAGCGCAAACAACACGCGCTTGTCGGTCGGGTGAAAGAGAACGACCGCATGCTCCACGGGCAGCCGCGAGTGCTCGACCACGATGTGAATCCCTTTCGTCGGTCGAAGCATCTTGCTTGCTCGCGGCCCAGCCATGGCCAGCACCTCATCGGTCCACGGCCCCGTCGCGTTGATGACGGTGTGGGCCTTGACCTCACGGAGGCCGCCGTCGCGCATGTTTCGGACGACGACGCCGGAGACCCGCCCCTGATCGCTCTTGGTGAGCGCATCGACCCGCGCCCAGTTGACGGCGACGCCTCCGTTCTGAACGGCGTCGATGACCGTTTCCAGGGTGAGGCGCGCATCGTCGGTCGAGCAGTCGTAGTACATCGGCGCGCCCTGAAGGCCTTCCTGCCTCAACGCCGGCTCCTCCTCGGCGACCTCGGAGGGCTTCAACGAACGGTGCCGCTTGGGCGAGCGAAACAGAGCGAGGCCGTCGTAGAGCCACATCCCGGCCGTGATCATGCGCAGGCTCTTGCGCGCCCCTTGATAGACGGGAAAGAGAAACGCGAGCGGGTTCACGAGATGCGGGGCGAGGTCTAGGATCACTCGCCGCTCGCTCACAGACTCGAAGACGAGGCTGAATTCGTAGCTTTCGAGATAGCGAAGGCCTCCGTGAATCAGCTTGCTCGACCGCGAGCTCGTGCCGTAGGCAATGTCGTTTTGTTCGAAGAGCACGACCCTGAGGCCGCGGCGCGCGGCGTCCCGCACGATGCCAGCCCCGGTAATGCCGCCTCCAATGACGACGACGTCGACTTCCTCGGGGATCTTCTCCCACATCTCCTCGCGAGAAGGCATCAGCTCTCTCCTAACACGTTGTGTTCCTCGAGGTAACGAATCACCTGGGCGGCCGCCTCGTCGACGGTCAACGTCGCGGTACGCAAGTGCACCTCTGGCGCCGTGGGCGCCTCGTACGGAGCGTCGAGCCCCGTGAAGTTCTGGATCTCCCCCGCCCTCGCCTTCTTGTAGAGGCCCTTCGGGTCGCGGGCTTCGCAGACCTCGAGCGGCGTGTCGACGAAGACCTCGACGAACTCGCCGTCGCCTAGAAGCCCGCGAATGCGGTCACGATCGGCGCGGTAGGGCGAAATGAAAGCCGAGACGACCAAGGCGCCGGCGTCGGCAAACAAGCGGGCCACTTCGCCGATGCGACGGATGTTCTCGACACGATCCTCCGGCGCAAAACCGAGATCGCTGTTGAGGCCGTGCCGAATGTTGTCGCCGTCGAGCACGTATGCGAAGGCGCCGCGAGCGACTAGCATGCGTTCGACCCGGTGACCGATCGTGCTCTTGCCGGAGCCGCTCAGGCCGGTGAACCAAAGCACGGCTCCGCGATGGCCGTACGCGGCGGCACGCGCATCCTTCTCGATCTCGCCGACGTGCCACGTGAGGTTGTCTCCCTTGGGGGCGCCCATGGCGGAGAAGATAGCCTCGCTCCCGGCCCGAGCAACCTATCCGGCGAGCTCCTTCGCCAAAGCCTCGACCGTCAGCGGCGACGACCCCTCGGCTTTGTTGTTCACCAGCACGTAGCAGTCGGCATCCCGTTCGACCGCCTGGCGCACCAACCGAATCACGTCCTGCCGCATCCGAGTCTGAGGTGCGACGAGCCGATCGAAAGGCGCGTAAGCGTCCTTGAGCTCGGCATAGCGCTCGCCGGGAGGCAACAACAGGCGAGCGACGATGAGGTCGGCATCGAGAAGGCCCTCGACGCGCATCTGCTCGGCGAGCCCCGGCATGCGCGACCAGTAGTTGAAGACGTGCGACGCACCGTGATCGCGCAGTTTGCTGGCATAGCGTGCGGTGAGGAGCTTGCGGTCGCGGAGCTCCACGGCAAACGGGAAATCCCTCGGAACCTCTTTCAAGAACGCGTCGAGCTTTTCGAGGAACCACTCGGGATCGACGGGAAAAGGCGACGGCGCGATTTCGACGATCCAAGGTCCCATGTGCTCTGCAAACGCTGCGAGAACCGGTTCGTGCACCGATTCCCGGAACAGGACGGGATCGAGGAAGCGCGGGTTTCGCTTGCCCGCCTCACTCCCATATCTCGGGTGCCTCGGGTAACCCGGCATCGTCACCTGCTGCCACACCTTCATTGCCGCTCGGAATCCAGAGGGCAGCTGTCGCGCGTACGCGGCGAGGTCTTCCTTTGGCACCGGCGTGTAGTAGCCACGGTCGATGCCGACCGTGCGCATCAGCGGATGCTGCGCGTACTCGGCAAGCGATTCCCGGAGGAACGCGCGCTGGTTCGCGTACCGGCGGTGATAGACGAGGCCCGCCCACCCGGGAAACGTCCAGCTCGACGTCCCGAAGCGGAGCTTCTCGGGAAGGCGCGCCCCGAGCTTCGCGAGCTCCTCCTGACGCGATGAAGTCGAATCCGGCGCATCGTCGGCAGGGGAGCCGAACAAGCCGAGCTGCAGCTCGTCTTCACCGAACAAGGGATTCTTTGCGCTTCGAGAACGGGTCATTCCGAGCCACTGTTCCGGCGAACGGCGATGTTGTGCTGCCGAAGGGTCTTGCTGAAGTGATGCCGGCCGCTGCCGCGGGCTACGAAATAGAAATAGTCGTGGTCTTCGGGGTCGATGACGGCGGCAATGGCAGCCCTGCCCGGATTGCTTATGGGTCCGGGCGGAAGACCCGAGTGCCGATACGTGTTGTAAGGGTTTTCCCGATCGTCGAGCATCGCGCGCGTGATGCTGCCGTCATAGTCCGAGCACGACGGGGCGGCTTCCGGCACCGCAATACACCCGTACTGAACGGTCGGATCGGCTTGAAGCCTTCTCCGGGGCAAGAACCGCCTGGAATTCAGGCGGTTCCAGAAGACCCCCGCGATTCGGGCGCGCTCCGAGGAAACCGCGGCCTCTTTCTCCACGACCGACGCGAGCGCGATGATGTCGTGGGTCGTCCAGCCGTCGAGCCCGGCGAGCTCGGCGGCGTATTGCTCGCGAAGCTCCTCGTACCGGCGGGTCCAGTTTGCAAGCATTCGCTCGACGACGCGGCGCGGTCTCGTCTGATCGTCGAATTCGTACGTGTCCGGAAACAGATAGCCCTCGGCGTCGTTCGCGTCGACGCCGTAGCTCGCGAGCAGTGAGCTGTCCTCGGTCGCTTCGAGGAAGTCGTCCGCTCGGCAGACGCCATACTCGTCGAGGCGCTCTGCGATCTCGAAACGGTTGAAGCCTTCCGGAATGAGTATGCGGATCTGAATGCGGCCGAGCCTAGTGGTGGCGTAGCGTGCGACTTCCTCCGGCGTCATCGGTGTTCGAAAACGGATCTTGCCTTGCCGAAGGTGTCGATCCAGCCCGCGCATGCGCATGTACGTCGACCACGTGCGGGCATCGTCGATGACGCCGTTGTCCTCCAGCTCGTCCGCGAGGCTGCGGAGTGTCGTTCCCACGGGCACCTCAAGGATGACCTCCTCGGGACCGGTCGGTCCGTCGGAGTCTGGATAGACCACGAACAGCCAGCCGAGGGTGCCGAGAAGGCCGAGAACGCCGACGAGCGTCGCGACGGTCACCAGCCGGGCGACGCCGCGTCCGAGATCGCTCTCGCCTCTCATGGGCTGCTCGGGTCGGTCCACGCCCCATTCTTGGCGTCAAGATAACCCTGAAGCAAGATGGTCGCCGCTGATTGATCCACGACCTCGCGCTGCTTGCGGCCGCGTCGTCCCATTTCGCGCAAGGCGCGCTCGGCGGTCACCGTCGTGAGCCGTTCGTCCCAGTAGGTCACCTCGGCATCGAGCACCTCCGCAAGCGCGCTGCCGAGCCCCCGAGCCCGTCTCGCTGCCTCGCCTTCCGTCCCGTCGAGCCGAAGCGGGAGACCGACGACCACGAGCGCGAGCTCGTCACCGGCGAGCGCCTCTCGCACGCGGCCTGCCGCCTCCGCCCAACCGCCCCGAGCCGACACCGTCTCCCTGGGAAACGCGATGGTGTGCGCTTCGTCCGAGACCGCGATACCGATCCGGGCCTCCCCGGGGTCGATGCCTGCCACGCGGCCCAACTCAGCCCCTGCTGGCGCTCGCCTGGACGCCGTCGTCGGGAGGGCTCGAAGGCCGGCTCTTTTGAAGCCTCTGGCTGAGCAGCGGGAGCACGTAGGGAAACCCGATCTCGAACTGATTCAGGTCCGGCGCGATTTGACCGGCGAGCCAGAACATCATCACGGAGGCACGCTCGACGTAAAACCAGCCGTCGGGATAGTGAACGGAACGCATCAAGCCTCGGAGCTCCCTCCGGGCCACCTCCGGGTCGGCCAGCGCCTCGAGCTCTCTCGAGCTTCGATTCATGAACGACGAGGGCGCGTAGGACTCGAGCTTCAGCAGCTTTTGAAAATAAGTATTCACGGTCTGCTCGAGAAGGGCGCGATCTCCTCCTTCGGCGACGAAGCCGATGTCATCGATGCCACGCAGGACGAGCTCGTCCTTCTGCTCGAAAAAACCGCGGAGGATGTCGACCATGCCGAATACCGTCTTCTCGTCGACCTCGCTGATGGCCCCGAAATCCAAAACGACCAGCCGCGCATCGTCGGTGCCGTCGACCGGTTGAACCAGGAAGTTTCCGGGGTGTGGATCGGCGTGGAAGAAACGGTCGATGAAGACCTGCTTGTAGAAGCTCTTCACCAAGCGCTCGCCGAGCTTGTGTAGGCTCACACCGCGGTCCCGGATGTCGTCGAGCCGGGTGATCTTGATTCCTTCCATGAAGGTCATCGTCAAGACGTCCTTCGTAGTGACTTCCTGGATGACCTCGGGAAATAGAATGTGGTCGTCACTTGCGAAGTTTGCCGACATGCGCCGCATGCAGTCGGCCTCGTGAATGTAGTCGGTCTCGCGCCGAAGAAGATCGACGAGGGACTCGTGGACGGCCTCGATGTTCTGTACGGGCACGAACCACTTGTAGACTCGAACCATGAGCCCGATGACCTTGAGGTCGATCCGGACGACATCTCGAATGCCCGGGTATAGAACCTTCACCGCGACCTTTCGGTCGCCGCCCATGTACGCGACGTGGACCTGCCCGAGGGAGGCAGCCGCAACGGGCTCGGGGTCCATGCTGTCGAAGTACGCCTCGGGGCCGGCGCCGAGGCTGTCGATGAACGCCTGCTCGATTTCGTCGAAGGGGTGCGGGGGCACCGCGTCCTGGAGCGTTTCGAGCCGCTTGATGTAGACCGGCGGAAGGAACCCTCCCATGATCGAAAGGACTTGGCCGAGCTTGATGTACACCCCGCGCAGCTTGAGGATGTCGGCGAGCAGTCGTCGCGCGTTCGTTTCGTCGACCCGCGCCTGCCGGCGCCGCAGCCAGCCCGGAATCACGGCCTCCTCGCGGCCGGTCTCGGGGTCGACCTGCCAGCGTCGAAAAACCTTGAGGAGCCCGAGCTGCACCATGTAACTCGCGAAAATTACGCTGAAGGTGAGCTGGGCTCGGACGAGGCGGATGAAGAGGCTCATTCGGAAGTGGTCGAGGGGGGAGAATAGCAGCGATTCAAATGCGTCCCACCGCTTTAGCGTGGGGCGTTTAGGGTATAAGGTTCGGAGTCCGTGTCGGGTAGTCGAAGTCGAAAGCTGAGGGACCAGCTTCAAAAGTCGCTTCAGAAGGAGCGGTTCGCGGAGGCGCTCGTCCACTATGGGACCCTGGAGCGCATCGAGCCGCTCGAGGCGCGCTGGCCGCACCGCAAGGGTGACCTCCTCAAGCGGCTGGGACGCCTAGACGAGGCGATCGAAGCATACGAGCAAGCCGTCGACCTGTACGCCCATCAGGGCTTCGTCGCGAGAGCCGCCGCCATGGCCAAAGTCGTGATGGGACTCGACGCCAGCCGGGCCGACGTGCTGGAGCGGGTCAGGCCCGAGGAAGCTCGAAGGCTCCACCGCTCGAGCCGAGGTGCGGTCGTGACGGCACACGAAGACGATATCGGCGTCGAGGACGTGACCCACACCAAGCGGATCAGCGAAGATGCTCTGCCCCTGGTCGCGGACCGCTCGGAGGGCGACGTGCTGCGATTCACGCAACCACCGGCCGCGCTCCACATCGACCTCGACATCACCGAGGCGGAAGTTGCCGAACGGCCCCCGGTTGGCGACATACACCATCGCCCGAGCCCCGAACAGCTCGCCCAGCTTCCCTCCATGCCGCTTTTTGCCGAGGTGCCCCAAGCGCTGCTGGCACGACTGGTTCGGGAGTCGCCGCTGATCGATCTCGAGCCGGGTGCGAAGCTCATCGAGCGTGGTAGCCCGGCCGATGCGCTGTTCACTCTCGTCGAGGGGAGCGTAGAGCTGATTCGGCCGCAGGCCGCCGACACCATCGTCCTCTCGGAAGGCGACGTCGTGGGGATCTCCTGCTTGCTCAATCGCGTGAGCTACGAAGGCGACGTCGTCGCGCGAACCCCGGTGCGTGCCCTGTGCATCAGCAAGTCCCTGCTCGATCAGCTCGTGCTCGACTATCCTGCGCTCGGCGACCTGCTGATCGAGGTGCTGGGACGCCGACTCGTCGCCACGTTGGTGCGTACCTCCGCGATGTTTTCGAGCTTCGATACCAAGGCTCGGTCGGAGGTCGCCGCCATGTTCGTGGTGCGCCGAGCCGACATGGGCACGGCGATACTGGAGGCGGGAAAACGTGCAGATGGCCTGTTCATCCCCATGATTGGCAAGCTCACGGCCCTTCGCCCCGACGGCGAAGAGGTGGGCAGCCTCAAGCTAGGCCGCGCCCTCGGCCAGCACTCGATGTTGACCGGGACGCCCTCCCCCCTGACGGTTCGCGCCGACTCCGACGTGCTGTTGCTACGACTGTCCGCGCGCCGGTTCGGGGAGCTCGTCGCGGAGCACCCGGACATGGTCGCCCACCTCGAGGAGCTCGCCCGCCGTCCGACACAGCCGACGTTCTCCCTCATCCCGGAGCCGCGCCGGAAAACGGGAGCCTAAAGCGCGCGACGGCGATGTGCGCGCCTTGACGAAGCGCCTATACTGGGATTCCCATGAGCTACAGCGCCTCTTTTCGCTGCGTCGCCGGTTGCAGCGGCAGCTATCCCCTCAGCGAGGTGATCTACTCCTGTCCGGAGTGCGGCGAGCTTTTGGAAGTACGACACGACATGGATGCGCTGAGAGACCGCAGCGGCTCGGCTTGGAGCAAGCTCTTCGACCAACGCTGGATGACCCGGGAGTGGCCGTACGGGAGCGGGGTCTGGGGCAAGAAGGAGTGGGTGCAGCCTCACCTCCGCGAAGAGAACGTCGTCTCGACCGCCGAGGGCGGCACCAACTTGTTCTGGGCGGAGCGCTACGGAAAGAGCCTCGGCCTGGACGACGTGTGGATCAAGAACTGCGGTAACAGCCACACCGGGTCTTTCAAGGATCTCGGAATGACCGTGCTCGTCAGCACCGTCAATCAAATGATCAAAGAAGGAAAGCCGATTCGAGCAATTGCGTGTGCGTCCACCGGCGACACTTCGGCTGCGCTCGCCGCGTACTGTGCGTCCGCGGGGATTCCGTCCGTGGTACTGCTGCCAAAAGGCAAAGTCACCACCGCGCAGCTCGTGCAGCCGTTGGCGAACGGAGCGTTGGTCTGCGCGCTCGATACGGATTTCGACGGGTGCATGGCGATCGTGCAGAAGCTCACGACCGAAAAGAGCATCTACCTCGCCAACTCGATGAATTCGCTCCGCCTCGAGGGGCAAAAGACCGTCGCGATCGAAATCGTCCAGCAGTTCGATTGGAAGGTGCCGGACTGGGTGATCATTCCCGGCGGCAATCTCGGAAACGTGGCGGCGCTCGGGGCAGGCTTCGACATGATGCTCGACCTCGGGCTGATCTCGAAGCGGCCCCGGATTTGTCTCGCTCAGGCAGAAAAGGCCAACCCCCTCTACCTCGCATACAAGGCCGGCTGGGAGAATTTCGAGCCGATCACGGCCGGCGAGACCGAGGCAAGCGCGATCCGCATCGGCAACCCGGTGAGCGTCCGGCGCGCGATTCGCGCGCTCCAAGCATTTGACGGCGTCGTCGAGCAGGCCAGCGAGTCGGAGCTTGCCGAGGCGTCGGCGGCGGCCGACCGGGCGGGAAGCTACACGTGCCCGCACACCGGGGTGGCGCTGGCCGCGCTCGAAAAGCTTCGCGCGAAAGGGACCATCGAGCCCGGGCAAAAAGTCGTCGTCATCTCGACCGCGAACGGGCTGAAGTTCACGCAGTTCAAGATTCGCTACCACGAGAACGAGATTCCCGGCGTACAGAGCAAGCATCCCAATCGCCCGGTGGCGCTCCCGAGCGAATACGAGGCGGTGAAGGCCGCGGTGTTCGAAGAGCTCGAGAAGCGGGCGGGATAGGCCGCTGGGCTAGTCCGGCAGCCGTCGTCGCCGAAGCGGCATTGCCGATAGATGACGCTTGAGTCGCTTCGTGCGTGGTAGTACCGTCGGCGGTCCCGATAGGAGTCTGCGATGGCACGAACGACTCGCTTTCACTGGATTTTGCTTTGCTTTGCGGGAGCCACCGTTGGCGGGCTTGGCTGCTCGAACACGACGACCTCCGAAGAGTCCACGGGCTCCCTGAGCCTCGACCTCGAGCTTGCGCCGGGCATCGTGATCAACGAGGTGCTTTGGGAAATCAGGGGCGGTGACATGGCACCGATGAGCGGGGTCATCGACACGAGCGCGCCGGGATCCACTGCTTCGGTCGAGGTCTTCGGGCTTCCGCCGGGGGACGATTACCTGGTCGAGCTCACCGCCATCGACGAAGGCGGCGAGCTGGCTTGCCGTGGCGATGCACGGTTCGATGTCGAGGCAGGGACTGCGACCGACGTGATGGTGATGCTCAACTGCAAAGCGGCCGAACGACTCGGTGGTGTGCGCGTCGAGGGCAAGCCGAACCTTTGTCCGGAGCTCGTCAAAGCGGTGGTCTCTCCGCTCGAAACTTCGTTCGGAAACGACATCGATCTTTCGGCGCTGGCGGTCGATGCCGAGGGTGATCCGTTCTTCTACAGTTGGAGCGGCTCCGGCGGAGCCATCGACGATCCCTTCGAGCCAACGGCGACATTTACCTGCCACCAAGTTGGACCCGGTTCGGTCACAATCAGGATTTTGGGCGGGTCCTTTGAGTGCCAGGACTCGTGGACCGTTCCTATCAACTGCGTGGGAGACCCCAGCCTGCAGATGTGCCTGCCGGGTGGCGGTGAATGTAGCGACGGGCAGATCAGTGACGTCGTACCGTGTTGCGACCTATCGGCACCGGATCAAGAGGACGCATGCACCGGAACCGAAAGCTTGGAGAATCCGACCAGCTGCACAGCGACCGGCAACACGGTCGTGCACGAGCTAACCGTGCTCGAGCTGGCGCCGAGCTGCAACGATGGCTACGACCTCGACGGCTGCGACGGAAGTAGCTGCGCTCGTGGGGGGCTGGCACCCGGAGAAGGTCTGGACGGAGTCGACAGCGCCCTGACGGGAATCGCCCCAACATGGTCGGGCGTCGGAGGGGACCTCGGGGGTCTCAACCAGGCGTTCTCCGATGCCCTCTGCGGACTGACGACGTTTCAGACGGGCTTCGAATGCATGTCGCCGATCGCGAAGCTCCGGCTCTTCTTCTTCGTCGACGCGAATCTCGAAGAGGGCTGCGCCAACGTTCGCGTGACGGACGGCCTCGTGACGAGCGACGCGATCCTGAACCTGGGAGACCCGACCCCGACTGGCACTGTCTGCGCCAGCGGCACCCTTGGCACCATTCCGCTCACGCTCGTGGGTTTCTCTGGGACGCTTGAAAACGCGGTGGTGCGGATGACCGTGTCGGAGGCGGGTTTTTCGGACGGTCTCGTCGGCGCGACCGTGGACAGCGACACCGCAATTGCCGTGGCCGAGCTGCTGATCGAGGGCGGCGGTGCCGTGATGTCCCAGACCTTCGACATCAACGACGAGCTCACCCAAGACACGACTCAAGCCTGCAACGCGATCTCGACGGCGTTCCTGATCGGCGGTCGCGCTCAGACGCCGACGCCGTAAGCTAAGCCGATGGGAACAGGCCGCGCGGCCTGTGCTTCTTGCCGTGGTTTTGGCCAATTTTCTCGATTTCGTGCGCAACCGGTGCGGCGTGTGGCCGATAACCAAGCATGCTTCGGGGCGACAGCGACCTGCGATTTGGTAGCTTCCGCGTCAGCCGAGCTTCTGCTCTAGGAGCTCTCTGTCGCGTCGCCGCAGGTTTACGAAGCGGAGCCTCACCTCGAAGAGCTCTTCTTCTGCGCGCTTGGATCCGATCGTCCGTCCCTCGAACTGACGCTGTTCGTCAGCCTCGGCTGTGGAGAACCGTATCGGCGACCCCGGCGGAAAAGCCCTCGGGCTCAACAGGGTCAGGGAATTGCCCTCGAGGCGCTGCGCCTGTGCTTCTTCTCCCGTCTCGAGCCGAACCTTCATCTTCGGTCAGCCTTTGCGCCTCTGCATCGCCGCGCGGGCCTCCTTGAGGTCCTCCTGGCGTTTGATCTCTTCGCGGACGTCGCCCTTCTTCTTGCCGCGACCGAGGCCGAGCTGGACCTTGGCGACCCCGTTCTTGAAGTAGACCTGGAGTGGGACGAGGGCCACACCGCGACTCGTCAGGCGCCCTCGAAGCTTTTCGATCTCTCGGCGGTGGACGAGGAGCTTTCGGCGGCGCTGGGTTTCGTGGCCGGCGTGGCCGCCCTGTTCGTAGGGAGCGATGTGCATCC
>JAHELW010000236.1 GCA_024643985.1 Myxococcales bacterium
GTCGACGGCGGCCCAGAGCACGCCGTCGGCAATGCTGGCGGCGGTGACGCTTCCTTCGTCGAAGGGGATGGGAGCCCAGCCGGCGCCGTCGAAGCGCAGGAGCTCACCGTCGCGGAGCGCGACGAAACCGACGCGGATGTCGGGCCCGACCGCGGTCATGCCGGTGAGGTCCGCGGCCTCGCGAAAGGATGCGACCTCTCCGTATCTGACCTGCCAGAGCGATTCGCCGGCCTCGACATACATCACGAGATCCTCTCCCGAGCACGCGCCCTGCAGATCGCAAATCCGAATCGACTCGAGAAGCTCGACGGGGAACGACCATCGAAGCCAGATGTCGTCGTGTCGCTCGAAGAGCCCGCGCGTCGTCACGACGAACGCCCCGCTCGCACGCCCGGGGTCGCCGCAAACGAAGCGCGGTTTTCCGAGCTCCGGGGGAAGCGACATCGCCTGGGCTCCCTCGAACGTCGTGCTCCAGAGAGAGTTGTCCCCGACCGCGAAGGCGGCCCGAGTGTCCCACGCAACGAGCGCATCGGCGCGCGTGAAGCCAGCGTCGACGACGGTCGTCGTGCCGTCGGGCAGGACGTGTCGCACGCCGTCGTCGCCCTCGACCCAGGCTTCGCCTTCAGGGCTCACGCCGATGAGCGCGTCGCCTTCGAGGAGCGGCTGGCAGAGCGCGTCGGCCGATGCGATCGTCGCAACGCCGGCTTCGGTGTTCGAGAGCTGGGCCTCGCCGCAACCCAGGAGCGCGACGGCGATCAGCCATCGCGTATGTCGGAGCCTGACAAACACGAATTCAGCTTACCCATGCTGAACGAAATGTCACCCCGAAGGGCTATGTAAGGAGTCTCGCACTCCAAGAAGTACCGGAAAAACGGAGGCTTGGTCCGAAATGGGGTAATCCTCAGGGGTCGATCTAGAACGCCCAGCCGACCATCGCATTGAAATTGATCGCGAGGTCGGTCGCATCGCGCCCCTGGGCCGCTGCGGGAGGCTCCGGAGGCACGCCGCCAGGGAAGCCGCTGAACTGCGGCTTGAAGTACTCGAAGGAAAGCCTGGCGCCGTAGCTGAACCCCACGTCGAGCTCTCCGCCGAGCATGAGCGCTGCGTCGAAGCCGAAGCCTTTGGTGCTGCCAAACGCGTCCTCGAGCTGTCCATAGGAGAAGGGCCAGCGGAAGCCCCCGTCGACGCGGAGGTAGAGCAAGCGGTCGATGAAGAAGTGTCGGTAAGCCGGACCGAGCCGCAAGAAGAGATAATCGATGGAGGGGATCGTGGCGTTCGTCTCGAGCTCCAACCGATCGAAGCCGACGCCGACCAATCCTCCGAGCTCCCCGTTTTCGAATCGATGAAAGTAGCCGAGCTGGCCGAGCACCCGCCAAGCCTTCGTATCGAGCCTCGCGGTCGAGCCGGGTGATTGAGTTTCCAGACCGATCGCAAACGCACCGTCCGCCTCGAGTGCGAGACCTCGCAGACCCTTTGTCGCGTTCCGCGCAAACGGCCGCAGCTCGAGTCGAAAGACGATGTCGAGATAGACGCCGGACTCGTACGTCCGGGTACCTGTCCCGCCGGCTCCGTCGTCGATGTCGATCTCGACCTTTCGCGTTCGACCTCCGGCGCCCGCGAGCAAGAGAACGTAGGGGGCGTGCTGGGTCGTGACGGACCGTGCCTTCACCTCGATGGTGACGGGCTCGTCGACCTCCGCCGGAGCAATCTCGACCGGCGGTACGACGATGGCCTCGGGCTCCGCAGCTCGCTTCGGCTCCTTGGCTGGGGCCCGACGAGCTGGGGGCGCGGCCGCAAGCGCTTTGCTCAAGAGCGCGACCGCCGCTTTTTGAATGCGCGCGTTCCCTTTCGACGTTCCAGGTGGACCTGCTTCACGCGAGGCGATCTCTTTGCCCTTCGGGCCTGCAAACCGAATCTTCGCCCGCGCCGACGAGCCCTTTCCGCGAACCCGTCCCCAGACGACGTAGTCGACTGAAAGCGCATCCGCGACCGCGGCGCGACCCGTAGCGCTCGACGCGGAGAGACCCTTCGATGCGAGAACCTTCTCGCCGGCGGTCTTGGTTTCGAACGTCACCCGGTCGCGGAGCGCGCGAATCACCTGAATGCGCGCCTTGTCTCCACCCTTCCCGGAGAAGTCGAGAACGACCACCTTGGGATCCTGCGCGCGTGCGTCGCCGGCGGCGGCCCAAACACAGGCCGCGACGAGCATGGCTATCGAGCAGCGCGCCCTCATCCCCCGTTCGAATCGTAGCAAAGGAGCGCCGCTCTAGCCCGCAGCAGCCGGCCCGCGGTAGGTATCGGCCCCGAAAGCGAGAATTGGATAGAAGATGAAGCCCAAGAAGAAGAGGCCGAGCGCGAAGGCGAGCTCGTGGCCGAACGACCTCGACAGGTCGAGCGCAAGCAGAAATCCTACGACGATGTTCACGACTGGGATGAAGAGCAGCAGGATCCACCAGACGGGACGACCGACGATCTCCAGGAGCACGATCACGTTGTAGATTGGAATGATCGCGGCCCAGCCGGGCTTTCCGGCTTTCTCGAAGATCTTCCAGAAGACCCACAGGAAAAACGCGAGGACCGCCAGTTGAAAGATCACCCCGAAGAAGCTTCCGTCCCCCTCCATAACCCCACTCCTTTCGCGCGCGCCGCGCGGCTACCGACAGGGTAGCAGGGACACGCCACCGCCCGAAGAAAGGGCGGAACTACGAATCGGCGGCCAGCTTTTGCTCCAAACGCCGGTGCCAACGAGCGAGAGCGCCCTCGAAGCCGGCAAACCGAAAGACCTCGTTGGCACCGGTGTGCATCCCGCGTTGGATTTGCTCGGCGATCTCGAAGTCCTCGTCGAGGGTCTGCTTCGTGAACGCGTGGTTTGCAGCGAGGTACGATCGGGCCTTCTCGCTCCGCTCGCCGGGACCCGGCTCGGGGGCAATCGTCGAGATCTCGACCGCGGTACGGTCTGGAGCGAGCGGAGTCATCACGATGAGCTCGAAGTGGCGCTCTTGAACGAGCACCGAAGCGTTGGGCGCGATGGAGTACAGCAAGTGGGTATGTTCCCGGATGTTCCACTCTGACTCGGGTCGATCCGAGAGCTCCAGGATCGAAAGTCGCGGAAGGGCGAACCGGATGTGGTCACCGAGGAGCTCGAACGTCGAGACGTTGTCGGCGAAGAAGCCTGCGATCGTGTTCCGGTGCGCCACTTTGAAATGATAGGCCTCCAAACCTCCGTCGACGATCAGCTTCCAGTTGGCCTGCCAGACCTTCTTCTCCGAAGCGAACACCGTCGAGCTCGGCGACCCCAGCCACTCGAGCTCCGCCAAGAGCGCACGGGTCGCATCGTCCGGCTCCGGGTGCTCTACGTTCGAATCCGGGCAAACCCATAGAAGACCGCCCGCTTCGCGGCACGGCAGCTCGACCAGTGAGGTGTTTTCGACGTCGAGCGTGGGGAAGCCTTCACGGTGCCGCAGGGTCGCGAGTGAGCCGTCGGTTCGATACGTCCACGCGTGATACGGGCAGACGAACCGCTTGCAGTGGCCCTCGTCGCGGAGCTCGACGGTTGCTCCACGGTGGCGGCACACGTTGACGAGAGCGCGCGCGTTGCCGTCGTCGTCTCGCACGGCAATGACCGGCGTACCGAGAACGTCGCGTGTGATGAAGTCGCCGGGAGCCGCTATCTGGCTGCTGTGGCCAACCACGTTCAGGGAACGACGAAGAAGCCGTCGCTCGGCGGCGAAGCGGGACGCGTCCAGATATCGTGCGACCGGGATCAGCGCTTCCTCGTCGGTGACCAAGGGGCGCTTTTGCCTCACGAGCTCGAGGCACTCGGACAGCAACGCGATCTCCTTTGTCCGCTCCACCCTCGTCCCCATATCACGGAAGGGCCTGCGAGCACCGCTTTGGAGCCGCGGGACTTACGCCGCCCCCGCACGAAAGAACGCAGCACGGATCGCGCGGCCGCCCTCTGGCGTGGGCCCGCTATGGAGGCGCGGCCGACTGTCGGAGAAAGGGCATGAACCACGGCGGGAGGTTCGACCGCTCGGCGGATTCCAGCTGCTGAATGACCGTACGGCGACCC
>JAHELW010000062.1 GCA_024643985.1 Myxococcales bacterium
CGTGACTACCCAAAGGCGGAGCAGCACCTGAGCACGTCGATCCGGCTCCTCCAGAAACAGGACCGCCAGGGCACGATTCTCGCGGAGGCGCGCAACATCTACGGGTTGTGCCTCATCGAGCTGGGGCGCTACGACGACGCGATCGCGGTGTTGCAGAAGTCCGCAAGCGATGAGCTGAACACGGCGCCGCATCTCGCATGGGGCAACTTGGGCCTGGCGCAATTTCACCTGGGCGAATATCAAGAGACGGTGAAGTCCACGATGGAAGCGATTCGCCTTCAGCCACGGTTCTGCGTCGGCTATTACACGATGGGTCGCGCGCTTTGGCGGATGCAGCAGCTCGAAGACGCCGAGCGTGCGCTGGTGAGCGCCCTCGATGCCGATCCCGCCTGCGGACAGAGCCGCGAGCTCCAAGGCGCATGGCGACTGCGCGGCGAGGTGCGCGCGCGGCTCGGTCACCGTCGTGACGCGGTCGACGACCTCGAGCGGTGCGTCGAGCTCGACCCATACTCGAACGACGGACGCATGTGTCAGACACTTCTCGGAGACTCTGGATGAGCCGGCAGTCCATCGGTCAGGTGTTGAGGCACGAGCGCGAAGAACGCCGGCTCTCTCTCGAGGAGGTTTCCAGCACGACGCGCATCCCACGAAGAGCGCTCGAATCCCTCGAAGAGGACCGCTTCGAGGAGCTGCCTAGCGGCGTGTTCGTTCGCGGTTTCATCAAAGCCTACGCATCGGCCGTCGACATCGACGCGGGCGAGGTGCTCGCGCGCTTCGACGAACAGAGCCCGAAGACCATCTCGCCGGCCCCATTGGCCACCGTGCACAGCCGTCGCGGATACGGCGCAATTTTGCTGGCGCTCGCGACCGCGGCGCTTTTCGCGATCATCGTCGCGACCTTCGCGCTCGTCCGGCGCGCTCCTGCCCAGGATGATCCGATTGAGCTATCCTCCGCGGAGCCGTGCCAGGTCGAATCCAGCAGACTCGTGCGCTCCTCCTCCGGTCCGTCGACTATCGGGACTCGGATCGGATCGTCACTCTCCTGACGGAGGACAGCGGGAAGATCTCCGCTCTTGCCCGCGGCGCGCGCAAGAGCCAGCGGCGATTCGGCGGGGCGCTACAGCCATACGTACTGATGCATGCACAGCTCCGCCCAGGCCGTGGCGAGCTTGCGCATCTCGATCGTGTGTCGGTCGATCGTTCGTTTCACGGAATTCTCAGGAGTCTCGATGCCATCGGCGCCGCTGGTGCTGCGCTAGCCTTGATTCGAGAGCGTCTACCTGAGCAGGAGCGCGAGACCGCGGTCTTCGACGCGGCAGTTCGTTTCTTGGAAGCGCTCGATGAGGACGCGCCGGCCGAAGAGGCGCTCCTGTCGCTTCAGGTTCGGGTGCTCACGATGCTCGGCTTCGCGCCAACGCTCGACCGTTGCGTCGGCTGCGGCAAAGTGCCCTCGCCGGGCAAAGCAGCATCGTTCGACGCGCCCCGGGGAGGCATCGTTTGCCGAGCGTGCGGGGGGGGACGTCTCGTTCTTTCCGCCCGAGCGCTTCGCCGCTGGATGATGCTGCAGTCCACCACCGAGCTTCCCAAGGAGCCTTGGCCCGAGCTCGAGCGCCAGCAGATTCACGATGCCCTCGATCAACTCGACGCCTATCACGCCACGGTCTCCGTTCGGGAGCGCACCGCTGCTGCGTCGGGGCGATGGGAAAGCCGTACCTCGTGAGCGTAGAGAGCGCCGAGCCCGTCGAGCTTCGCGCACCTCGCGGTGCGCGCGTCATGGAAATCGATTGGGCCGACGGACACGGCGGTGTCTATCCCCACGAGCTGCTCCGTGGGTTCTGCCCCTGCGCGACCTGCCAGGGACACGACGGCCCCATCGTGTTCGTCGAGGGCGGCGACCTCGAGCTCGACGATATCCAGTCCGTCGGCAATTACGCGCTGCGTCTCGTGTGGCGCGACGGCCACCAAACGGGGATCTACAGCTACCGCTTTCTGCGGAGGCTGTGCGCATGTTCATCCTGCCGCGTGGAGGACCCGAAAACCCGCTCGTTTTGGCGTGAATAGGGGCGGTCCCCCCCGGCGCCCCTCTGTTACCATGTATGCGGGGGGATCCAGTGGCATTTCACGCACTCATTGTGGATGATAGCAGCGCCGTGCGCGCATTCGTCCGCGCATCGCTCGAAGAGTCGGGCTTTGCGCGCGTCGACGAGGCCGAAACTGGCTTCGAAGCGCTCCGGCTGCTCGCAGCGAACTCGTTCGACGTCGTCATCGTCGACGTCAACATGCCGGACATCAACGGTCTGGAGCTTTTGGCCTTCATGAAGAAGAGCCCGCGGCAGCAATCCGCTCGGCGCATCTTGATCAGCACACAGGCCGGTGGGCCGGACACCGAACGCGCCGCCCAGCTCGGGGCGGACGCCTTCTTGGCCAAGCCCTTCGAGGTGGGCGAGCTGCTCGGTCTCCTCGCGAGCCTTCTCGGGTCGGCGGAGGAGGCCTCCCTGTGAGCGATCCGCGCGACAACGTTCAACAAGAATTCCTCGCCGAGGCTCAGGAGCTCGTCGAGGCGTTGTCGCGCGACCTCTTGCTGCTCGACGAGGCGCATCAAACCGAAGAGCGTATCGGTCCCGCCCTGATCAACGAGATTTTCCGGAGCGTGCATACCCTCAAAGGCATTGCCGGGATGTTTGGCTACAAGCACGTGGGCGCCGTAGCTCACGCGCTCGAGGATCTGCTGGACGATCTGCGCCTGGGACGGACCGGCGTCAGCCAAGAGCTTCTCGACGTGCTCTTCGATTCGGTCGAGCGCTTCCAAAGGCTACTGGCGCTGGAGGACCCGCAGTCGCCTGCGGAAGAGGCCAGCGTGCAGGCCTACATCGCCGCGATTCGTTCGATTGGCGTGTCTTCGGAGGTCGAGGACGGCGATCCGCTCGACAAGTACGAGATCGATCCAGCCGTCCTTTCCGTCCTCACCGAATACGAGGAGCATCGTCTGCGCGCGTGCATCCGCGAGGGACTCCGGCTCTACCGGCTTCGTGCCGCGTTCGAGCTCAGCGCGATCGACGATTCGATCGAGAGGCTGCGCGACGACACCCAGGACGACGCGGAAATCATCACCTATTTGCCCAGCATGGAAGGCGGCAACGAGGACGAGATCGAGCTCGTCGTGTTGATCGCGAGCCTACTCACGGAGCAGGAGCTGAAGGGGCGATTCGAGGCGCGGTACGGGAAGATCGACGCGATTGGGGAGCGTACGCACCTGCCCACGCTGCCGCCACGGCCCACTTCGATTCCCGCAGCGGCTCCGAGCGCCCACCCTCAGGCAGAGGACGACCTCGGCCCGGCGTCGGTGCGCTCGGTCGCCAATTCCGTGCGCGTCGACATTCGAAAGCTCGACCACCTGATGAACGTGGTCGGTGAGCTCGCACTGGTCCGAAGCGCGACCGGAAGGATCGTCGATCGATTTCAAGGCGATGCGCGGCACCGGCAGTCCGCGATGGATCTCGACCGTATCGTTCGAACGTTCGAGCGGCAGCTGTCAGAGCTGAGGACGGGGCTTCTCGACGTTCGCATGGTGCCGCTTGGGCAGGTTTTCAGCAAACTTGCACGAATCGTTCGGCAGGCCGCGCGGGATCACGGCAAACAAGTGCGCCTCGTCGTGACGGGGGCAGACACCGAAGTCGACAAGCTGATCGTCGAGGAGCTCACCGACCCCCTGATGCATCTCGTGAGAAATGCGATCGACCACGGGATCGAGCCAACGCGTGAGCGCGAGCTCGCTGAGAAGCGGACGGAAGGGACGCTAGCGCTCAACGCGTACCACAAGGGCAGCAACGTCGTGATTGAAGTCGAGGACGACGGCGAGGGCATGAATGCGCACCGCCTGCGCGATGCGGCCGTCTCCCGAGGACTGCTGACTCGGGAAACGGGTCAGGAGCTCACCCGTCAGGAAATGCTGAACCTCGTCTTTCTACCGGGTCTCAGCACGAGCTCGGAGATCACCGATTTGTCGGGTCGCGGGGTCGGCATGGACGTCGTGAAGACCAACATCCTCCGCATGGGCGGCATGGTTTCGATCGCGAGCGAGCAGGACATTGGAACCAAGGTCACGATCACGCTTCCGATCACCCTCGCGATCATTCGTGCGCTCATCGTTCGAATTGCCAGCCGCACGTTTGCGCTGCCAATCACGGCCGTTAGGGAAGCCATTCCGTACGTTCCGAGCGAGCTCCGAACGATTCAAGGGCGAGAGGTCCTCAGCCTCCGCGGTGAGACTCTGGCGATCTGTGACCTCGCTCGGCTATTTCGCTTTCGTGACTCCAGCCGCGGAAGGAACGGGGGCTTCGTCGTGGTTGGTGCCATGGGCAATCGCCAGCTCGGGTTCGTCGTCGACGAGCTCGTCGGGCAAGAGGACGTGATCATCAAGTCACTTGGCAAGAGCCTCTCCTCGGTTCGCGGCTTCGCCGGCGCGACGGATTTGGGCGATCAGGAAGTCGCGCTCGTGCTGGACGCACCGGCGCTCTTCTCGGAATACTTCGAGGGACCGGAGGCGCTCCGGGCTTTGGAGTCGCGGCCATGACGGTGACGGCCCACAAGGCGACGCTCGTGCCCGACCCGTCGAGCGACACGGGAGCCTCCGCCGTCCTCGCGGTGGTAGCCGGAGGCGAAGTCTACGGTTTCCCCCTGTCCTCCGTGCGGGAGATCCTCATTCCCCCTCCGATCGCCGAAGTTCCCCGGGCGCCCGACCCCGTGATTGGCGTCATCGCCGTGAGGGGACGGATCGTCACGCTCGTGGATCTGCCCCGGATGCTGAGCCTGGAGGCCGAGCAGACCGGTTGGTACGGCCGGGTGCTGCTCGTCGACAACGGCGAGGAGCTGATCGGCGTAGCCGTGGACCGCGTGGTCCAGGTGTACCGACTGGAGCAGTCGCAAATCGAATACGCGAGCACGATGGGCGCGGAGCTGTCCGAATTCGTGATCGGCGTTGGAAGAATAGCTTCAAACGAAGAGTCGGGCGGGGAAGAGCTCCTGATTCTGATCGACCCCGTGTCGTTGCTGCGAGGATGATGTGAGCGAAGGCCGAGCGTACAGCGCAACACTTGCGAAAGACCTCCTCAGGGTCGACGTCGGCGGGGTTTCGTACGCGCTCGAGGTTTCACGCATTCGTGAGGTCGTCAATCCCCTCCCGATCATCGACCTCCCGAACGAGCGCGAATTCATCCTCGGCGTCTCGGAGTACCGGGACGAAGTCGTGCCGGTTGTCGATCTCCGCCGGCTGTTCGGGCTGCCTTCCGAGCCGCCCACTCGAAGGACGAAGTGGGTGATCCTCGAGGCGGGCGGCCGTCTGGTGGGCGCGGTGGTCGATGCCGTTCTGGACGTCTTCTCGTCGGTGGCAAACCCTCACAGGACTCTTCCAGAGCTGGACGAGCATCAGCGCCAACGAGGAATCGCGCTTGCCTATCGCTACGGTGGACATCTGGTCTTCCTGCTCGAAGCAGATCGCCTGGTCGAGCCCGGCCTGAGGGTCCCTGCCGACGAGCTCTCCCTCTTGCCTTCGGAGGCGCCGTGACCAGCGACCCACTAGATCGCGAGTTCCTCTCCGCGGATCCAGACGTCCGGCGTCAGGCCGTCTACCAAATGAGCCTCCGCCCACAGGGTACTTCGATCGGCCAGATTCTGGACGCGCTATCCGATTCGGACTGGCGCGTGCGCCGCGAGGCAATCTCGCTTGCTGCACAGGCCCGCGACAAGGACGAGCTGGTCGACGCGCTCCTCGTTCGCGTCGTCGAGACCGACAACATCGGGTTGCGCAATGCGGCCATCGAAGTCTTGGGGATTGCTGGACAGGGAGCTGCCGACAAGTTCGCGCGTGCCTGCGCCGATGCTCCGCCCGGTGGGCGAAAGTTCCTCATCGAGGCGATGGGCAAGACGCGTGACCCTCAAATGATCGACGCCCTCGAAGAGCTCGTTCGAGGCCCCGACGCAAACGTCGCAGCCGCCGCGGTGGAGGCGCTCGTTCGCATCGGTGGCGCCCGCGCAGAGGCGCTGCTTCTAGACCGTCTTTCGGTACCGGACCTCTTCTTGCGGATCGCCGTCGTCGAGGGGCTCACACGGCTTGGCACTCGGGTTCCGTGGGAGATGCTGAAGCCCGCCGTCGACGATGCCATCGTTCGCCGCATTTCGGCCGAGCTTCTCGGGCGAACCCGGGAGCCCGAGGCCCTCGAGTTCCTCCTCGACCTCGCAACCGATTCGTCTCGTCAGACGTCATCCGCAGCGCTCAGGGCCATTGCCGAGCTGGCCGACGAAGACCGCGACGGTCGCGCCGAGCTCGTGGAGCGGCTGTGTGCGTCGAGCGATTCGTTCCGCCACGCGCTTCACGAGGCGCTGCTCCACGGGGATACACCCAGTCGGCAAGGCGCAGCCTTTCTCGCCTGTCTTTGTCGGGACGAGAGCTCGCTCGAGGCGGTCATACAGGCGGTGGCGGACGATGTCGCCGGCCCCGAGTCGATCGATGCCCTCCTGAGCTGGGGACCCGCCCTGATCGATCCGCTGCTGATGCTGCGCCGTGGCGAGCCCCGCGTTTGGGCAATTGCTCTTCAGCTCGCCGCCGAGCTGAGCTACCGGCACATCGACCGGGTTCCGGACGTCACGCGCGACCGCATTCGGAGCTTCATTGCAAGGGATCTGACCGACGGGACGGAAACCGTGCGTGCCGCCGCGGCCGAGAGCCTCCGGTGGTGGGGTGATCCGCGGGACTGCCGGGCGCTCGTCGAATGTTTGGACAGCTCCTCGCACCTGGTTCGCGCGGCGGCAACGAGCGCCCTCGAGTCACTCGCGGCGCGAGTGCCCGATGCAGTGGAGTCGGCCCTGAGCGAGGCCGATCTCGACGGAGCCGGCGGCGCCGACGTTGCGCAAGTGCTCTCACGCCTCGGTTCGGACGGAGCGGTCGATGTGCTCAAGCAAGGCCTCCACAGCCGCAACGCCCGCACTCGCCGGGCCGTCGTGCAGGCGCTTGCCATGGCAAACGCGACCGACGTCGCACAGCTGGTAGGCTACGCGGTCGCAGACGAAGACATCGACGTACAGATCGCGGCGGTACATACGCTCGGGCAAATGGCGACGAAGGATGCCGATCCGCCGCTCTGCACCGCGCTCGACTCCGCATTTGGGCCGGTCCGTGCAGAGGCGGCTCTCGCGCTGGGTCGACGCTCTGCCGCACCTGCACTGCCGCGCATTCGAGAGCTGCTGGATGATGACGAGCCCGTCGTGATGGCAGCTGCGCTCGATGCGCTGGCGTCGCTCGGCGACGACGGGGTTAGCGATGCCGTCGAGCGGGCTTTGGCGCATCCCGACGACGAGGTGTTTCAAGCGGGCCTTCGGGCCGCCCGCGCGTTGTCCAAAGACCGGGCCGAGCGGCTGCTCGGGCTGGGTCTCGAGCACTCCTCTTGGAACGTGAGAATGCTCGCGATCGAGCTTCTGCTCGACCTAGACACCCCGTACACTCGAGAGCTTCTCTCCGCCGCTCTCGCGGGCGAAACCGACACCATGGTGAGGCACGCGATCGAAAGCGGGCTGCAAGCCGGAGGTTGAGATGAGCCTCCTTCACGACCAGGGGCCCCCTCTCGGGCTGCAGGAGTTCCGTCTGCTCCGCGACGTCATCAACAAGTTCTGCGGGATCTACTTCGCGGACGACTCGGCGTACGTCGTCGAGCGCCGGCTCCGAGGACGTCTTCGGGATCTCGGGCTCGAGGAGTTCTCGGAATACTACCGCTACCTTCAATACCACCCGAAGGCTCAGGCCGAGCTCGAAGCGGCCGCCGAGGTTCTCACGACCAACGAGACGTATTTCTTTCGCGAGTCCTATCAGCTTCGCGCGTTCACCGACGAGATCCTCCCGGTCGTGCGGGGTCGAGCGAAGGCTCGGGGGTCGAGGCGCCTCGATGTCTGGAGCGCCGGGTGCTCGAGCGGCGAGGAGGTCTACACGGTCGCCATGCTGATCGATTCGAGTGGATTGTTCGACGGCTGGGACGTCCGCGTCTTCGGAAACGACATCTCGCGCAGGGTCCTTCGCAAGGCGCGCGGGGCCACGTACAGCTCGGCCAGCTTTCGAGCGATGATTCCCGACTACGAGCGATACTTCATCGAGACGGATGAAGGCAAACAGGTTCATCCACGCATTCGCTCGATGTGCCACTTCGGCCATCTGAACCTCATGAATCAGCGGCGTGCTGCGATCGTCGGCCGGGTCGACGTCGCTTTCTGTCGCAACGTGCTGATCTACTTCGACGACGCATCTCGTCGAAAGGTCCTCGACACGATTTACGAGCGGCTTCATCGAGGCGGTTACTTGCTGCTGGGGCACAGCGAGTCACTCGTCCGTTCCAGCACTGCGTTCGAGATCACGCAGCTGACCACGGACATCGTCTATAGGCGTCCAGTCCCGTACACCGACCTGCCCCCGAGGAGGGTGTGAATGCGCGAGCTTCGGGCGCTCGTGGTGGACGACTCCTCGCTCAATCGTCGGACGATTGCGGCCATGTTGAGCGACATCGAAGGGGTTTGCCACGTTGAGCAAGCTGCCGACGGCGCCGAAGCGCTCCGAATGGTGGAGACGCGCCCCCCCGACTTCATCACGCTGGATCTCGAGATGCCCCGGCTCGATGGCTACGAGTTCCTTCACCTGTTGATGGATCGAAACCCGCTGCCCGTCGTCGTGATTTCCGGCCGCTCCGCGAAGGAGAACATTTTCCGCGCGCTCGAGCTCGGCGCGCTCGACTTCCTGGCAAAGCCCCACGGCGAGGATGCCCCGCTCGAGGTCTTGCGTCGGCAGCTGGTCGAAAAGGTGGAGGTCATTCAAAAGCTGTCACCCCTCGCGGTTCGCCGCAGCACGCTTGGCGATCTCGACGTCTCCTCAGAGGACCGGCGCCCTCCAAAGAGGCTGCGTGAGCCAACGGTGCTCAAGCACCTACCGAGCAAGGTGGTCGTCGTCGGCTCGTCGACCGGCGGACCGAAGGCCCTGGTCACCCTGTTTCGTCACCTGCACGACGAAATGGATGCCGCGTTGGTGATCGCGCAGCACATGCCCGCGCGATTCACTCGAACCTTCGCCGACCGCCTCGATCGCGTCGGCGTGATTCGCGTTTCGGAGGCCAAACAGTACGAGCGTTTGGCGCGCGGCTATGCGTACGTGTGTCCGGGCGGCCGCTGCGTCGAGATCGTCCCATCCGATCGTGGCCCCGCCCTTCGGGTGGTCGCGCCCGATCGGGGCTCTCACTACATCCCCTCCGCGGATCAGCTGTTCCGCTCCGCTGCGCGTGTTCTCGGGGACCGGGCCGTTGCCGTCGTCCTCACGGGCATGGGCAACGACGGCGCTGACGGTGTTCGGGAGATCTCGAAGAGAGGGGGTAGGGTGCTGATCGAGTCGCCGGAAACCGCAGTCGTTTGTGGCATGCCCATGGCGGTTCGGCGGGCCGGGGTACGCCACGAGTCACTCGGTATCTGGGCCCTCGGCGATCGGATCGCCGAGCTCACACGGCCGTCCAGAGGATGAGGCCCTAACTTTGAGCGTGTCATTTCCTGTCGTACGATGAAAGAAACCATGAGACAGTATCGCTGCCTCGTCGTCGAGGATTCCAAAACGATGCGGAACATGCTGTCGGAGTCCCTCATGCGGATTCCCGGCATGCAGATCGTCGAGGCCGAGAACGGTCTTGCTGGAATCCGCGCGCTTGCAAGCGAGCGATTCGATCTCGTCGTGACCGACGTCAACATGCCGGTGATGGACGGGTTGAAGCTCGTGAAACACGTTCGCGGCGACCCGCGGCACGAAAAGACGCCGATCGTGATCATCACGACTGAAAGCGCACCGCACGACCGAGACCGCGCCATGGCGCTCGGCGCCAACGCCTACATCGAGAAACCAATTCAAGCGCCGCGCGTGATCCGTGCGGTCAGGAAGCTACTCGAGGTCTGATCATGGCTGGGGATGACTCTTCGACCGACGGCAAGAAAGGAATCCTCCACCCCGAGGGAATTCAGGTGGCGCGCGACATGGCCGCTGGCGTGGTCCACGAAATCAACAACACGCTCGGTGTGATCATAGGCAACGCCCACCTCGCCCAGAGGAGCGTTTCCAACCGTGCCGCGCTCGAAAAGTACCTCGGCGAGATCCGAGGCGCCGCGGAGGAAGGGCGCGAGCTGATGCGGCAGCTGGGTATGTTCGCGAGTCAGGAATCGGCACGGACACGCGTCGTCTCACTGAACGACCTCGTGACGGAGGCCACCTCTGAGTATCAAGGCCAGGTAACGCTCGACTTGAGCGGCGAGGATCCAGCCGTCGAGCTCGACCTCTGGTTGGCCCAAGATGCCGCCCGCTCGCTTGCCGGTCTCATGCTGCGTGCCGGCTCGGTCTCCAAGCTTCGCGTCGCGACCCGTGTCGTCGGGAATGCGGTCGCGCTCACGTTCGAGGACGACGGCAGCAATCTGTCCGACAAAGAGCTCAGGACTCTGTTCACGCCGCTGGTGCGAACCGAGCGTCGACCCCAGGCGGGCGTCACCCTCACCAAGCTCGCTGATTTGGCGTCGCGCTGCGGAGGGCACGTGACGGCAAGCAACCGCGACCCGAACGGGCTCCGAATCGTGCTGACCCTGCCGGTAGCCGGCGAGAACGAGTCAGGTGACGGACCAGGTGTGCCCTTGGCGAAGCAGAGCGTGTAGGTCGCCCTTGCCGAACCGCTCTTCCGCCATCTGACGCTGGGTTGTCGCGGACTCGTTGTACACGGGGCCAGGCTGCCGGTAGAGGACACCCAAGGCGACGACACCGGGCAAGTCGGTCAGCATCCACGCCAGTGAAGCGTTGGTCTCGTCGTGCACCACGATGTCGTCCTCGGTGATCCCGTTTTCTCCGAGGGTCACGACTTCCAGGCTCAGCGTCTCGGGATCGAGGCGAAGGCCCTTCTCTCCGTTTGCGCCGAACGTCATCGGCTTTCCATGCTCGAGCCAGAGCTGATGGGCGGGTCCTGTCTTGCGGTCCGTGATCATTTCGAAGACGCCGTCGTTGAAGACGGGACAGTTCTGAAGGACCTCGATGAACGCCGCGCCTTCGTGCTCTCGGGCAGCGACCAGCGCGTCGGGAAGCTTTTTCGAGGTGTCGAATGCCCTCGCGACGAACGTCGCTCTCGCTCCGAGGGCGAAGCGAGCAGGCACGACCGGCTGGTCGATCGAGCCGAGGGGGCTCGACGGGGTCACTTGGCCCACTTGAGACGTCGGGGAGTACTGCCCTTTGGTCAGCCCGTAAATTTGATTGTTGAACAGCAAAATTTGCAGATCGACGTTTCGACGGAGCACGTGCAAGAGATGATTTCCGCCGATGCTCAGGCCGTCGCCGTCGCCCGTGATGACCCAAATGTCGAGGTCCGGGTTCGCAAGCTTGAGGCCCGTCGCAATGGCTGGAGCGCGACCGTGGATGGTGTGAAAGCCGTAGGTGCTCATGTAGTAGGGGAAGCGGCTCGAGCACCCGATGCCCGAGATGAACACGGTGCTCTCCGGCGACGACCCGAGACCCGGGAGCGTGCGCTGCAGGGCGGCGAGAATCGCATAGTCGCCGCAGCCCGGACACCAACGGACTTCTTGGTCCGAGGCAAAATCCTTGCGGGTGTATTCCTTCTTGGGAGGGTTCGGGCTCATGTTCCGTTCCGCAGCCGTTCCGAAACGGCTTCGATGAGGCCGCCGATTCGAAACGGCTGGCCTGTGACTCGCGTGAGACTCTCGGCGTCGACATCGAGCTCGGCGCGAAGCAGCTTCACGAGCTGTCCGTTGTTGAGCTCCGGCACGAGGACGCTTTTGAACGAATGGAGAATCGCGCCGAGCCCCTCCTGAAGGGGCCAAATGTGCCGGAGGTGGAGGTGTGACACCCGATGGCCGCGCTCCCGGAGCACCCGCACGGCCTGGCTGATCGAGCCGTACGTGGAACCCCAGCCGACCAGCAGCAGGTCGCCCTCCTCATCGCCCTGATCGACCTTGGCTCGCTCGAGGTTTCTCGCGATACCGGCGATCTTGTCGTGCCGAAGCTGCGTCATGCGGTGGTGGTTGTGTGGATCGTATGAGATGTGCCCCGTGTGTCGATCTTTTTCGAGACCGCCGATTCGGTGCTCGGTTCCCGGCGTTCCCGGGATGGCCCAAACGCGCGCAAGCGTGTTGTCGTCGCGCAGGAACGGATGAAACCCTTCGGGGTCGTCGTGATGCTCGACGGGGAACGGCGTCAATGCGCCGATGTCGGGAAGCGGCCACGGCTCCGAGCTGTTCGCAACGTAGCCGTCCGTCAAGAGCATCACCGGAGTCATGTACTTCACCGCGATTCGAACTGCTTCGATCGCCATGTAGAAGCAGTCGCCCGGTGTCGCGGCGGCGAGTACCGCCAGCGGTGCGTCCCCGTTGCGTCCCCAGACCGCCTGCAAGAGGTCCGACTGCTCGGTCTTCGTCGGAAGACCCGTCGAAGGGCCGCCCCGCTGCACGTCGACGATGACGAGCGGCAGCTCCGCCGCGATCGCAAGCCCGATCGTTTCAGACTTCAGCGCGACTCCGGGACCGGATGTCCCCGTCACGCCGACTGCGCCTCCAAAGCTCGCGCCGACCGCAGCGCCGATGGCCGCGATTTCGTCCTCCGCTTGAAAGGTCGTCACACCGTAGTGCTTGAGCCTCGCGAGGTGGTGGAGAAGGTTCGACGCCGGTGTGATCGGATAGGAGCCGTACACCATTTCGAGGCCGGCTAGGCGTGCTCCGGTGACGAGCCCCCAGGCGGTTGCTTCGTTGCCGTTGATATTACGGTATTCGCCTGGCGTGAGCGTTGCAGCGGGGACTTCGTACGCGCTGATCCCGTGCGGCAGCTCTGCGTTTTCACCGTAGATGTGACCCGCGTTGAGCGCGGCGATGTTGGCTTCCGCGAGCTTAGGCCGCTTGGCGAACTTGCGTTCGAGCCACGCGACTGTCTGTTCGCGCTCGCGGCCGAAAAGCCAATACATCAGGCCGAGCGTCCACATGTTCTTGCAGCGGTTTGCCTCTTTCGAGCCGAGTCCCACGTGCTTGACGGCAGCGAGCGTCATCTTGCTGATGTCGAGCGCGAGCACCCGGAACGCGTCGAGTGAGCCGTCTTCCAAGGGGTCGTTCTCGTAGCCTGCCTTCTTCAGGTTGTTCGGCGTGAACGCGCCCGTGTTGATCACCAGCAGCCCACCCGGCCGAAGCGCCTCGGTGTTGACCTTCAGCGCCGCCGGATTCATCGCCACGAGCACGTCCGGTGCATCCCCCGGCGTCTGCACGTCGTGAGCGGCGAAGTGAATCTGGTAACCGGACACGCCGTATGTCGTTCCGGCAGGGGCGCGGATCTCGGCCGGGAAATCCGGAAAGGTCGCCAAGTCGTTGCCGGCATCTGCGGTTGCCGTCGTGAACTGACTTCCAGTGAGCTGCATCCCATCGCCGGAATCGCCTGCAAAGCGAATGACAACGGAGTCTAAGATTTCACGCGGGTTTGGCTGGACGCGCGCGGCGGCGGATGTTTCCATGCTCGATCGTCGATTCTAATCCCCTAGGCGGCAAAGTGCCCGTCCAAGGCCGGAATCGGTGCGGGTTCTAGGACCCCGGTTTCCACTCCGCAAGCGCTATCGACGGGTTGGACGACGGCGCCGTTGGGGCCCATCCTGCGGGGATGGTCGAGGTTAAGATCTGCGGTCTGACGGCGGTGGATGACGCGGTGCGTTGCGTCGAGCTCGGGGCGGACGCAATCGGCCTCAATTTCTGGGCCGGCTCGCCGAGGTGCACCGGGATCCGCAGGGCGCGCGCGATCGTCGAGTCCATTCGCGATCGCGCCCAGACGGTCGGGATTTTCGTCGATGCGCCTCGTTCCGAGATCGCCGAGATCCTGAAGCGAACCGGCGTCGAATGGGCGCAGCTTCACGGTGACGAGCCGCCCGAGGTCGTTGCGGCGCTGCTGCCCCGTGCTTACAAGGCGCTCGGTGTTCGGGATGGCTCTGCAGTCGAGCTCGCGCGGCGCTATCCAGGTGAGCATCTCCTGCTGGACGCGAGCGTGCCGGGGCTGCGCGGCGGCACGGGTCGCACCTTCGACTGGAAGATCGCCCGAACGCTCGCAAACGAGCGCAAGCTGACGCTCGCGGGGGGGCTCACTCCCGACAACGTTGCCGAGGCCGTGCGCGCCGTGCAGCCATTTCGGGTGGATGTCGCTTCGGGCGTCGAGTCGGAGCCGGGAAGGAAAGATCCGGAAAAGGTGAAGGCGTTCATCGACGCCGCGAAGAACGCGTGAGTCCGACTCGTAGCCCAGGATTCGAATGCGGGCAGCTGTCCGCACGCATGCTAGGGTCCCTCGCGGAGGAAAATTCATGCGCGTAGCTACGTTGGCTTCTTTGTTCGTCGCTTCGGTGCTGTGGTTTGCGCTCGCAAGCGTACCGGCGCCGTCCCAAGCCGATCAACACACGACCAAGTGCGAGACCTGCGCAAAGGCGTCAGGGTCGTGCCCGCACTGCGCTGCCGGCGAGGACTGCCCGCACTGCTCGAAGGGCAAGGAGTGCCCGCACTGCGCGAAGGCGAAGACCTGCGCCCATTGCGGTCATCGCGGGCATCATGGCCACCACGGGAAGTGGGGCGGCCACCAGTGGGAGTACAAGTGCGTTCGGCCTGCCAAAAAGCCCGCCGAGATGACCAAGCAGTTCACGGCGCTCGGTGCCGAGCGTTGGCGACTGGCGGAGGCGCACGGCGGCGTTTGGTGCTTCAGCCGCGTGAAGCATTCGAAGTGAGCGGGCTCACCCTCGCGCGAGCATGCGATCGGCGACGTAGCTTGCGATCCCGTAGACGGTGAGCTGCGGATTCACCAACAGGGACGACGGAAACAAACTCGCGTCGGGAACGTAGACGTTGTCGAGATCGTGGCAGCGACCGTCCGGACCTACGACACTTCTGCTCGGGTCCGCTCCCATCCGCATCGTGCCCTGCGGGTGATACGAGGTGAGCCGATAGAGGTGCCTGCCGTTCCGTAGGCCGTCGATGACCGAGTCGATTTCGCTTGCGCTTTCGATGGTCGTACGGCGCGTCGTCGGCAGGTAGACGCGCTTTGCGCCTGCCGCGAAATAGATGCGGGCAGTCCCGCGGAGCGCCTCTCGAAGCGCCTCGAAATCCTGGTCGTCGATGTCGTACTCGATGCGCTTCCGCCCGCCGTCGAGATAGACGCGGCCGACATTGTGGTCGTGGATCAGCGTGACCGCGGCCTGGAATTTCTTGCTGCTTTGCATGAACTCCAGGAAGTCGCTGCCGAGGCCGCCGTCGACCCAAGTGCTCGTGACCACGGGGCCGACCATGCCCGCCTCGAGCAGATATCCGCCGTGAAGTGGGTTCTCGATGTCACCCGCGTGCGCGGTGATCGTCGCGCCTGCCCAGGCATAGATGTTCTGCTCGTGCTCGCCGAAAACCGCGAGTGAAGGATGGCACGCGAAGTTCAGTCCGACCTGGCCGCTGCTGTTTCCAAGCTTGTTTCTCTGGAAAAGGAGCGGCGTCTGCACTGCTCCCGCTGCGACGACGACCAGCCCCGCTTCGACCCGAACCGGTTTCTTCGCACCGTTGGCCGTGACCGCCGTCGCGTTCACCGCGGTGATGCGCCGGTCGCGCACCTCGAACGTCTCGGCCTGCGTGCCGCTGAGAATGGTGGCCCCGAGCTCGCTTGCCCATGGAAGATAGGTGACCAGCATCGACTGCTTGCGGTCGGTGCGGCAGCCCGAGATGCAATGGCCGCTCAGCGCGCAGTTCTTCACGTTGCGCGTCGTCGGCTCGGCGGCGATACCGAGCTTCTTGGCGCCCTCGATGAGGAGCTGGCCGTTGTAGTTGACCTCGTGAGGGGCGTTCTGACGGATCGATAGGTTTCGCTCGACTCGCTCGAAATAGGGTTCGAGCGCTTCGGGCGATAGGTTTTCGAGACCGTGCTCGGTGATCCAGCTCTCGAGCACCTGGTTGGGCGCCCGAAAACAAACCGCAGCGTTCACCACCGTCGAGCCGCCGACGCACTTCCCCTGGAGGATCGCGAGATCGCCCGTCGTATTGACCTGATTTCCATGGTCTTCGTACAGGGTTTCGAGCGCGGTGGGGGCGTGCTCCTGAAACTCGGTGGAGCGAACGTACGGCCCTGCCTCGAGAACGACGACTTTTGCACCCGACCGCGAGAGCTCGTAGGCGGTGACCGCACCCGAGGCACCCGAGCCGATGATGACGACGTCCGCTCGAAGGCGCAGCCCCGAGGCCGGCATCATCGCCGGCTCCGTGACCTTCAGCGCTGGGAGCGGCTCGCTCATCCTCTACCCACTCGGCGGCATCGGGGCGTTGCCGAGATTCGGAATTCGACCCTGGACAGACACCGG
>JAHELW010000237.1 GCA_024643985.1 Myxococcales bacterium
ACGCTCGTGGCGCGCGGCGACGACCACATGATCAACACTGCGCCTCAAATCCTGCTTTATCAAGCATTGGCAGCGCCCGTCCCACGCTTTGCGCACATGCCGATGGTGCTCGCGCCGAACGGCGAGAAGCTGTCGAAGCGCCACGCTGCGGTCGGAGTTCTCGAGTATCGCGACATGGGCTACTTGCCCGACGGCGTGATCAACTACCTCGCGCGGCTCGGCTGGTCTTACGGCGACCAGGAGATCTTCACCCGTGACGAGCTGATCGAGAAGTTCAGCTGGGATCGGGTCGGCTCGACCGCAGGACGCTACGACGCCAAGAAGTTCCTGCACGTGCAGGCGGAGCACCTTCGCATGCTGTCGGATGACGAGCTGGCGAGGCAGAGCGCCCCGTTCCTCGAGAAGATCGGCGTCGAGGTCGAAGAAGACGACCCCGTGCTGCTGAAGGCGATTCCGTACGTGAAGCCTCGCGCGTCGACGCTGGTCGAGATCGCCGACGCCGTCGACTACTTCTTTCGCGACGTCGTGTTCGAGGAAAAAGGGAAGCGTAAGTTTCTGGTCCCGGAAAACGCGGAGAACCTCCGCAGGCTCGCCGACGTCGCCGAGGCAGTGGAGCCCTTCGATGCGGTGTCGCTCGAACGAACCGTCAAGACCTGGATGGAGCAGAGCGAGCTCCCGATGAAGAAGGTGGCGCAACCCGCCCGTGTCGCGATGACCGGACGAACCCGAAGCCCCGGCTTGTTCGAGGTCATGGAAGTCTTGGGCAAAGAGACGTCGGTACGCCGACTTCGCGCCGGCGCATCCATCGCTTCGGAGGCATCCTCGACGTAGCGGTCCGCCGCCCCATACTCCCGATGCAGACCGTGCAGCTCGTAGTCGTCGTTCTTTACTTGATCACCTTGGGGGTCTTGGCGCTTTACGGCATCCACCGGAGCGCTCTCTTGTGGGCGTACCTGCGTCATCGCCGGGAGCGGACGGCTCCGTCCGTGCGATTTCCCGAGACGGAGCTGCCTCGCGTCACGGTCCAGCTTCCGATGTTCAACGAGATGCTCGTCGCCGAGCGGCTGATCGACGCTGCGGCGCGCATCGACTACCCGCGCGAGCGTCTAGAGATCCAGGTTCTCGACGACTCGACCGATGCGACAGCCCACGTTGCCAAGGCACGCTGCGAGGCCCTCCGACGCGACGGGGTGGACATCCACTACGTCCGGCGTTCAGACCGGCGCGGCTACAAGGCCGGCGCCCTCGAAGAAGGGCTGCGCCACGCGAAGGGCGAATTCGTCCTCGTGTTCGACGCAGATTTCGTACCGCATCCGGGTGCGGCGCGCGACCTCGTACACTTCTTCGCCGATCCCACCGTCGGCATGGTGCAGGCGCGTTGGGGCCACCTGAACCGAGAGCACTCGCTGCTGACGCGATGTCAAGCCATGCTCCTCGACGGTCACTTCGTCATCGAGCACACCGCCCGCAATCGGTCCGGCAAGTTCTTCAACTTCAACGGCACTGCCGGAATGTGGAGACGAAGCACGATCGACGATGCCGGTGGCTGGGAGCACGACACGATCACCGAGGACATGGACCTCAGCTACCGCGCGCAGCTCGCGGGTTGGAGGTTCGTCTACTTGCCGAGCATCTGCGTTCCCGCCGAGCTTCCTTGCGACATGACGAGCTTCAAGAGCCAGCAGTATCGTTGGGCCAAGGGATCGGTGCAGACCGCGAGAAAGCTTCTCGGCCGCATCGTGCGCGCCTCGATCGCGCCGAAGGTCAAGCGAGAGGCATTTTTTCATCTCACCAACAATCTCGCTTACGTCTTCCTGCTCGTGCTCGCGGCGCTTCAATTGCCGAACATGCTGATCCGACGGCACATGGAAAACCCCACCCTCTTGCTCCTGGACGTGCCTCTCTTCTGGGCGACCTGCGGGTCGGTCGGTGCGTTTTACGTCGTCGCACACGGCGACCTCTACGGCAGCCGGTGGCAGGCGATCAAGCGCCTGCCGGCCATGATGGCATTGGGCATCGGGCTCGCCGTCAACAACGCGCGGGCCGCGGTCGAAGGTCTCTTCGGCCGCGACGTCGAGTTCGTGCGAACGCCGAAAAGCGGCGCGACCGACGCGAGCGGAGGAACCGTCGAGCCTCGGTATCGGGCGCGATGGTCGTGGCACAACGCTCTCGAGCTCGGGTTCGGGGTCTATTGCAGCGGCACGCTTTTGCTCGCCGTAGCGACGCAAAGCTGGGCGAGCGTGCCGTTCGTCGCGCTGTTTGCGGCGGGATTCTCGTACGTCGGTTTGACCAGCCTACTCGAAGCGCTTCGGCGCCCTTCGAATCAGGGGCCCGAGAACATGGCCACGCAGGCTCCGTCTACGCACTCCTCGCCGAGTCCGCAGTCGATGTTGAGCTGACACTCGGCCAGCACCTCGCTGCTTCGCACGCAGAGGTTCATCTCGTCGACGGGCGCGCAGAACCTGATGGTCGCGTCGATGCGTGCGCACTGTTCGTCGGTCTCGCACGGCGTTCGACACTGACCGCGCACGCACACCCGGCCGGGCTGGCACTCGTTTTCGGGGCAGAACTGCTCGGGGCGCGTGTCCGGAATGCACTGGAACCCGCTGCAATACTCGAGCTCGCCGCACTCGGCGTCCTCGGTGCAATTGGTCAGGCACGACTCGTCGGTGCAGGGCCGACACGCGCCGGCAACGCACTGCTGGGTATCAGGGCAGGGCGAATCGAGGCACGTCAGCAGGCAATCGCCGTCGATGCAGATTCGGCCGTCCGCACACTCGAAGTTGAACTGACAGTCGAAGGGCTCCGGATCGGGATCCGGCTGCGGATCGGGCTCACCCTGCAGAGCTGGATCGCCTTCGAGGGGATTCAGGCAGAGCCCGCCCTCCGTACACGTCGTCCCGATCGGACAGTCGTACTGATCTCCACACTGAGCGACGCAGCCGATCGTGGTGCAGACCTCGTCGACGGCGCAGTCGACTTCAGCGAGACAGGTCGTACGCGGCGGGGCGGCCTGCGGGTCGCATTCGTCCCCGCGACAGATGAAGCAGCCGCGGTCGCTCAGCGGACCATCGGAAATGCAAACGTAGCGAGAGTCGTCGTTGCAGCCGGCGACTCCGGCAAGGGCGATGAATAGAATCCCGAGGCGTTTCATAGGAGGTTCGACGCCCGCCACACGGGGTTATTCATCCCTGCCGACAGCTTGAAAAGTGAACAATTCCGTTGAATAACCCCATCGGTATGAGTGGCCACAGCAAATGGTCGACGATCAAGCGGCGCAAAGGCGCCCAGGACGCCAAGCGCGGGAAAGTGTTCACCAAAGTGATCAAGGAGATCACGATTGCCGCTCGCAGCGGCGGCGGCGATCCCGACGGCAACCCGCGGCTCCGCCGAGCGGTCGATCTCGCTCGAAGCGTGAACATGCCCGCCGACAACGTCACCCGGGCGATCAAGAAGGGGACCGGTGAGCTCGAGGGCGTGCAATACGAGGAGCTCGTGTACGAAGGCATCGGCCCGGATGGCGCGCTGTTCGTGTGCGAGGTCGTGACCGACAACCGCAATCGAACGATTGCCGAGGTCCGCAAGGTGTTCGACAAGAATCACGGCCAAATCGGAAGCAGCGGCTCCGCGGCTTGGGCGTTCGAGCAAAAGGGGCTCATCCGCATCGACGGGGACGCCACCACGGAAGAGGCGCTCTTCGAGGCAGCGGTCGGTGGAGGAGCCGAAAACATGGAGCTCGTGGGGGACCAGTGGGTCGTGACGACACCGCGCAACGATCTCGATTCGGTGCGGGATGCGATCGCCACGGCAGGCATCACGGTGAACGAGGCCGGGCTCGAGTACCTCCCCAACAACCCCAAAGTGGTCGAAGGCCCCGAGGCCGAGAAGCTGATCCAGCTCTACGAAGCGCTCGAGGACCACGACGACGTTCAAAACGTGTACTCGGACTTCGAGCTCAGCGAGCAGGCGCTCGCCGAGATGGCGTGACGCATGCGAGTTCTCGGCATCGACCCAGGCAGCCGTCGCACCGGCTGGGG
>JAHELW010000063.1 GCA_024643985.1 Myxococcales bacterium
GGAGACACGGCGCGCCCACGCTCGGTTCGGAAGAAGGAACACGGCGGTGGTTTCCGTTTCGCGGGCAGGCTTCACCGAAGCGGCCGCGGCCGTGTCCTCCCGATACCCGTTTTCGAGCTTTTCGAAAACCTCGGGGGCGCCCTCGACGAATGCAAACGGTGTAGTGAACGGCTGCACCAGCTCGAACAGCTCGGCGGGCGGGAAGTGGAGGTCCTCGAGCGAAGCGCCGTAGCCGTTGTAGTTGATGTAGGTGCCGAGGGCGTCGAGAAGCGAGAGCCGATCGTCGGAGAGGCCGAGCGGCTCGGCGATCCGGCGCGCGCTGGCCTTGAGGTTGTCGCCGAACGCGCCGGTAATCGCCCATTCGACGAACGCTCCCTTCAGGTGTCCATTGACCAGAAGACTCGTGCACACGTTCGCATCCGTATCGATGATCGCGGTCAGTCGGTCGCTTTCTGGAATCTCGCCCGCAAAGTGATGATCGACGTAAAACACCTCCGCCCCGTTCTCGAGCGCTTCGATCACGGCCTCCCGATTCTTGTCGAAGCTGATGTCGAGCGCGGTCACGCGATCGCCGGCGCGGATGTTGGCCTTCGCGACGAGCTCGATGTCACGCTTCACACCGGTGATCAGCGTGCTTTGACGGGGCTCGGCGTTGCGGAGCTGCGTGAGCGCACAGATGCCGTCGGCATCGCCGTTGAAGATGTCGATGTCCGCCATGGCGCCTGTATAGCACTCCGTTGGACGCGACGAAGCCACGCTCGAACGATCACGAAGGGAATGACGCCGCACACGTGCCAGAGCCGAATGCCGCTGCGCTCGCTGGCGTACAGCGGGCGCACCGGGGCCTCACCGATTCGCAAGCCTGAGAGCAGCGCCTGGCTCAGCAGGTCGTTCGGATAGCCGTAGCCCGGCCAGATCCGACGCCAGTCGAGCGCGGCCAGCGCTCTCCGGCTCATGGCCAGATACCCGCACTGAGAGTCTCCGGTTCGGGTGCGGAGCGCCCACCGCGTGGCGAGCGAAAACACGTGGTTTCCGAGCCAGCGGCAGAAAGGCATGTCCTTTCGCGCGCCCGGCCAGCGGAGTCTGTTGCCTTTCACGAGGTCGCGCTCGCCTCGCAGAAGCGGCTCGATGAGCGCAGGCAGGTCTTCGGCTGCCATCTGTCCATCGCCTGCCATGACGACCGCGACGTCCACGCCGGCAGCCAACGCGTGCATGCAGCCGGTGGCGATCGCTCTTCCAACGCCGGAGTTCTCCCGATGCTCGATGACTTCGAGCGGGCGCTTCAGCTGACGCGCGGCTTCGACGGTTCGATCCGTGCTCGCATCGTCGACGATGAAGATCCGATCGACGAACCGGGGCACGGCACGGATCGCCTGCTGGATGAGCGCGGCTTCGTTGTAGGCCGGCATCACGACGGCGATCGTTCGGCCTCCGAGCATGCCCAACGTGGCTATCGATTCCCCGCCCCGCCGTCAAGGGCTTGCGCGTCGTCGGGAGGGCGCGTAACTCCAAGACGGATGACGGAGGTCCTGTTCGTTTCGAAGCCGATCGAGCCGCCGTGGAACGACAGCAGCAAGAACCTCGCTCGCGACGTCGCGACGTACCTCCGACGCCATCGCCCCGCCGTCATGGTGCGAGAGGGTGCAGTGGAGCCCTTTGCAAGCGCGCGGTGCGCGCCAGTATATCGGGCGGGGGGCGCCTCCTCGTTCTCGCCGAGCCTTCGGGACCGTCTCGACGTGCTCCGCTATCTGCTCTGGGACGCTCAGGCCGGCATCTGGCACTTCTTTTTTGCGCCGAATCGCAGGAGCTCGGCGGCCGGCCGACTCGCGGCGTCGCTGCGACGGGCAGCGAGCGTCCACACGGTGTGCAGCATGCCGCCCGAGAGCGCTCCCCTGAAGAGCCTGGTCTTCGCCGATATCACCGTGGCGCTCTCTCGCGCCTCCTACGACCGCTTCGTTGCCGAGGGCCTCAGCCGAGAGTCCGTTCGGCTCATTCCGCCGTCCGTCCCGAGACTGAGCGAGGCGAGCCCCCGGGAGAGAAACCGGCTCCGAGCGAGGCACGGCCTTCCGCGCTCGGTTCCGGTATGGCTCTTTCCGGGGGATCTCGAGCACGGCGGCGGGGCGGAGATTTCGCTTGCAGCGATGGCGGCGAGCCGCGAGCGTGATGCGGTGCTCATCATGGCTTGTCGGGAAAAGACGCCGCGCGCCGCGCCTGCCAGAGCCGAGCTCGTCGAGCAGGCAAAGCGCTTCGGAGTCGACGACCGCATTCGATGGGTCGGCGAGACCGAGGACATTCTCGAGCTGGTGGCCTCGAGTGATTTCGTTCTGATGCCCAACCGCGCGCCGTTTGCCAAGATGGACTACCCGCTCGTCGTCCTGGAAGCGATGAGCATGGCACGTCCGGTCTTCGTGAGCGCGGGAACGCCGGCCGCAGAGCTCGCAGACGAGGGCGGCGCAATTGCCGTCGCGCCCGACGGCGACGCACTCGCAGCTACGATCCAAAGATGGAGCGGCGACCGACTCGCTCTCGAAGAGCTGCAGCGACGCGCACGCGCACTCACCATCGAAAAGTTCGCACCTGCGAAGGTCGCAGCCTCCTACGAGCAGATCTACGACGAGCTCCATGACTGAAGCGCCGGAAAACGACGTACGGCGCTACTACGACGATTTCGCCGCGTCGTACGATCAAAGCCGCGACTCGCACTACCATCAGCTGCTGAACGACCTCGCGGTGGAGGTCGCGACCCCCTACGCAAGGGGGGCTCGCGTACTCGAGCTCGGATGTGGCACCGGCTCGGTGCTGATTCGCCTCGCTGAAATCGCCGAGGAGGCAGTGGGCATCGATGTCTCCGAGCCGATGGCCGCACAGGCCAGGGCTCGAGGGCTCGACGCGCGTATCGGAGACATCCGCTCGCTCCCCTTCGCTGACGACGAGTTCGATCTCACTTGCGGCTTCAGGGTGCTGCCCCACGTGGACCCGATCGAGGCAGCGATTCAAGAAGCGGTGCGCGTGACGCGCCCAGGCGGCCACATGCTGCTCGAGCTCTACAATCCCTGGAGCCTACGATATCTCGCGAAGAAGCTCGCGGGCCCGCGGCGGGTCTCGCCTACTCATACCGAGGCGAACGTATTCACGAAATGGCATTCGCCAAAGTCCATCCGCGCCCTCGTACCCAGTGGGGCCGAGCTCCTCGAGTGTCGGGGAATCAGGATCCTCACACCGTTTGCGGCGCTGCACGAGGTGCCCCTGCTCGGCCGCGGGCTGCATCGTGCGGAGCGCGCGGCCACTCGATCGCCGCTCGGCTACTTCGGCGGGTTCCTGATCGCCGTTCTCCGCAAGTCGTGAGCCGTGGGTGAGGGCCCGTGGATGCGGGGGTGGAGCCCCGTGTCTGGACGGGGTAGTCTGCGCAGCGGTGGACTCGGACAATCTTCCCTCGCCTGTTCGTGACCTCGTCAGCGAGGCCAGAGCCATACGACTGCAGATCTTGAACGCCTCGCTGCTCTTTGCCGTTGTGGTGGGCGGTCTTGCGTTCGTCCGGACGCTGATCGATGCGATGCACCTCGAAGAGTGGAGAATCGTCGGAGGAGCGGTCGTCCTCTACGGTGGGTTCATCGTGCTGCTCTTTGCGCGGCGGTGGTCGTACAGGGTGCGTGCGCTTGGATTCTTGGCGCTGCTTTACTTGGTTGGCGTCATTTCGTTCATCACCGTGGGGTACCTGTCGGCACCTGGGCTGATCCTCGCCGGCCAAAGCGTTCTCGCCCCAGTGTTCTTCGGGCGCCGCATGACGGTCATGACGCTGGGGGTCAACGTGCTGACGCTGCTGGGCGTCGGCATCTTGCTCTCGACCGGCGTCGTGACGGCAGAGACCGGGTTCTACGAGCCGACCGTCTTCATGAACTGGCTTCGGGTGACCGCGATCTTCGCCGTCTTTGCTGGCATCGCCGTCATCGGAGTCGACGTGATCATGAACCACCTCAACAAGAGCCTGCGGGATCAGGCCGAGCTCATCGAGAACCTGAAAGGCGCAATTCAGCTCCAAGAGGCCGCCGAGCAGCAGCGCAAGGCTGCCGAATCGCGTCTGCGTGCGACCGAGCGCCGCGAACAGCCCTAGCCGTCCCCGCCGAGCCGGATGCCGGGTTGAAAGGTCGGCCACTGATCGATCAGGTCTCCGCCCCTGAAGACGTCGAGGTTGGAAAGCCAGCGGACCCCGTCGCCCTCCCACGGGTGATAGAAGATGAAGTCGCCGACCTCGAGCGGCAGGTCACGGGAGCCGAGCCATTCCGCTTGGTTCGAAAGCAGATTGCCGACGCCCCCGCCGTCTTCGACCGACGTGGTGACCGGGTTGACGACCAATCCCTCCGGGTACTCCTGCTCTGCGGGAAAACCGCCTCCGACGGCGAAGTAAGAAACCTCGAGAGTCGGGTCGTCCTCGGCGAGCCTCGGTAGAAACCCCGGCGCGAACGGAGCTTCGGCCGGCTCGACGCGTTTGAGTACCGGCGTGGCGAGAAAAGTTGCTCGTCGGAGGCCGGTTTCGGGCAGGTTCGAGAAGTTTCCTGGGTAAAAAAACGCAGACCCCATCGCGACCTCGTTCACCGGAGTATCGAGGGCATCGGTGTAGTAATGGTACGTGCGGCTCCCGCCGCTGTTGTAGATGAGGGAGCCGGCAAACATCGATGGAAACGCAGCCCGGCCCGCATCGACGAAGTCCGCGTAGCGTCGCTGGACGGCGGCTAGCTCGTTGTCCGGATTGGCGCCGACGGGCGCAAAGCCGACGTGACCTTCGTAGCCCATGAACCCCGCGAGCTCGAGAAACTCCGAGCCGTCGATCACCGAGAGCATCTCGACGAGCTCGTCTGCGCTGCGAGCACCGCCTCGCCGAAGGCCCACGTCGATCTCGACCGAGATCTGGAGGGTCGTCCCTCGCATGCTCCCGAGATCGGCATATTCCTGCATCCGGTCGGCGGTATCGACGAGCCAGCGTACGCCCGCGGCTGGGTTCGTGGCGCCACCGAAGCTGCGCTCGAGCGTGTCGAAAGTGCGTGCGGCTGCATCGACCGCTGCCGGGCGCCCGAGAAGAATGTCGACGCTGCTGCCAAACCGGCAAAGCAGGTCACGCACCATCCCCTCGGAGAAGGCCATGATCCGATTCGTGCACGCCGTCACCATCATGTACTCGAGCAGCCGGATGCTCGGTAGGCTCTTTGCAACGAGCCGGAGCGCAATGCCGGAGCCGAGGGTTTGACCGACCAGCTTCAGGTTGTGGTCCACCGCATCGAGATCGACGAGCGCCGCTTCCCGGCCGGCGGCTTTGTCGCGGAGCTCGGCGTTCCAAGCGCTGAATCGGCTCTCGTCCGCCGCCAGGTCGGCAGAGCCAATTTCCTCGGTGCACCTTTCGGCGTCGAGCGGAGGCAGGCTTGCGGGCGGTGGATCGCCCTGCGCGCACTCGTGGCTCCCTGAAACGCCGTTGTCGTCCGTTCCGCACGCTGCAACGGATCCGGCGACCACCGCCGCTGAAGTCACCATCCACCGACGCCGGCCCTCACCGGCGCGCGTCAGCCCGTCGGACTCCTTCATCTTTGCCACCTCTCACTTTCGGAAGAAGGCGATCGCCGACTCGCCTTCGGCGAACTCGGCCGTCAAATAGGCCTCGTATCCGGCCTCATTGAACAGGTGCCGCTTGAAGAACGCAACCGTGTAGAGGTCGGCCAACCGGTTTGCTTCCTCGATTGGGAAGGCGTCCGGGCCGCAGGTGACCTCGTAGAGCGCGGGGAGCTCCTCGGCTCCCAAATTCGCCCAGAACTCCTGCGTGATGCCCCGCTCGATGAGAAAATCCCCGATCTGGCAGACGTTCGCAAAGTGGGTGTGGTTCGCCCCGATGATGTCGATTCGATACACACGCGGAGCGTTGGTGATCTGCTCGAATGCGATCTCGTTGTTCTCGAGGAATACATCGACGTCCTCGGTCCCGCCCATCAGCAGGACGGGAACGGAAATGCGCCCGAGCTGCTCTTCCGTGAATCCTGCGTTGGGAGAGGTTCTCGTGGCGCTTTGCAGCTCCGGAACGATCACGGCCGACACCGGCAGGATTGCAGAGACCCTCGGATCGGGGTCGGCGCCCGCCCAACCGGCGGCCGCGCCGACGGCGGTCATGCCACCAAAGGAATGCCCTAGAACGCCGATGCGACCGGAATCGATGCGCTGGCTCAGCGGATCGGCTGAATCGCGGCTGCGCGCGAGCATCGTATCGATGATGAAAGAGACATCGGGCACGCGGTTTGCTGCGGCTTCATCGAAGGAGTCGCCATCGGAGCCCTGTGAGTTGCCGGTGTGCTCCGGCGAAGCGACCACGAAGCCATGGCTTGCGAGGATCTCCATGAGGCCGATCGACTGGGTGCTGATGCCCTGGTAGCCGTGCGAGAAAACCAGCAACCCGTGCCTCCTGGCCGGCGATACCGGAACATCCTCGAAGGCGACCTCCGAAAACGGGCCAGGGATCCCGGAGAGCACATATTGGCGAAGCGTCGCGCCCTCGACGTCGGAAGGATCGGCGGGGTACCAAAGGTCTACCAAGAGCGTCCGATCGCCCCGGCTCGCGTCGGTCGCCTCGAACGTGGAGTGCCCCACCGCGAAGCTGCCGAGCTCGTCCGGTGGGTCGACCGGCCCTGCCATGCCCGCGCCGCCCTCGCTGCAGGCCGCGAACGCCATCGGGAAGAAAACGAGACAGAGCGCCCTCTTCACGGCACCACCTGGGCGCGCGAAGTGACGGTCAGCGTGGTCGAAAGCGGAAGGTCGCGCGACGAAGTCCCTACGTGTACCGCATGCTCGAGCGCTTCGACGACCCAGGAGGACTCCGAGACGTCGTAGTAGGCGAGGCGCCTCGTGGGAATCTCGATCTCGACGGTCTTGGTCTCACCCGGCTCGAGCTCGACCTTCAAAAAGCCTTTGAGCTCACGCTCGGCGCGCTCGACGGCCGAACCGGGGTACGTGACGTAGAGCTGCACCACTTCGGCTCCCGCGACCGTGCCCGTGTTGGTCACGTCGACGCTGAACGTCACCGTTTGATTGGCGCCCGCCTCGGACCGATCGGCCACCAGATTGTCGACGAGGAACGTCGTGTAGCTGAGGCCGAAGCCAAACGGGAACTCCGGCATGTCGCCGTTGCGATCGAGAAGCCGGTAGCCGTGGAAGTAGTCGTAGGTGACCTCCAGAGAGGTGTTGTCGAAGGTCGGGAGCTGATCGAGTCCCGTGGGAAACGTGATTGGGAGCTTGCCCGAGGGATTGGCCTCGCCGAACAGCAGATCTGCGATCGCGTGGCCGCCCATCTGACCGGGGTACCAGACCATCAAGAGCGCCTCGATGTCGGGCAGCCAGTCGCCCATCGTGATCGCGCCGCCGCCCTCGAGCACGACGACCGTGCGGGCGTTGGCTGCCGCGACGTCCTGAATCAGCTTCGTGCGCTCGTTCGAGAGCGACAGATCGACGCGATCTCCAGCGCCGATGAACCCTTCCCCTTCGTCCTCTGCAGTCAGGCCGGTGACCACGATCGCCGCGTCGGCTGCTTCGATGACGTCTAGGTCGGCAGCGTCGAGCACGTCCTTGCCGATGTGATCGATCGCGACCCGATCGCCCGCGGCTTCCTCGATCCCCTGGAGCGGGGTGATGACGAAGGACGGCTGCGTGTCGCTGCTCCCGTCGTCCCCGGTGTTGGGTACGTCGGAAAGCGCGCCGATGACGGCAATCCGCGTCAGTGCGCCGGCGCTCAGCGGGAGCGAGCCCGCGTCGTTCTTGAGCAGAACGGAGCCCTTCACCGACGCCTCTCGCGCAAGCGACAGATGTTCCTCGCTCCCGAGGACGCTTTCGTCGAGGCCGTTCGGCTCGCCGAGACGAAACTCGAGCTTCTTTCGGACCATGCGACGGACGGCCTCGTCGATCACGGACTCGGGCACATCCCCGTCGCGGACCGCTCGGAGCAGGTCGTCGCCGTAGACCTGGGCAATCGGCATTTCGAGATCGAGGCCGTTCAATGCCGAGCCGAGAGTCGACTGGGTCCCAAACACCCAGTCGGACAGGACGAAGCCGTCAAAGCCCCAGTCGGACTTGAGGATTTCGCGGAGCAGCTGCTGGTTCTCGCCGCAGAACTGCCCGTTGACGGAGTTGTATGCGCTCATCACCGAGGCCGCGCCACCTTCGAGCACGGCCGCTCGGAAGTGAGCCAGGTAGATCTCGCGGAGCGTCCGCTCGTCGACCGTGACATCGACTTCGAAACGCGTGTCCTCGATGCTGTTGGCGGCGTAGTGCTTCGGGTTGGCGAGAGCGTACTGCTGTACGCCCCTGACGAAGGCGACTCCCATCTGCGAGAGGTGCTCGACGTCTTCCCCGTAGGTTTCTTGAGATCGACCCCAGCTCGGATGACGAAGGATGTTGATCGTCGGTGCGAGGAGCACGTTGCCCCCGATTGCCGCGAGCTCGCGTCCCATCGCCGCGCCGACGCGCTCCTCCATCTCGGGCTCCCAGGTCGCACCGCGCGCCATACCCACTGGAAACGTCGTTGCGCCTACCGCAGTGCCAAGGCCCCTCGGACCGTCAGCGAGCTTGAGTGGCGGGACGCCGAGCCGCTCGACGCCCGGCGCGTTCCACAGGCGCTCGCCTTCGGGCCGAAAGAGCCCACTGTCGCCGGCCATCTGGGCGACCTTTTCCTCGAGCGTCATCTCCGAAAGGAGTCGATCGACCTCTGCCTCGATGGCCGAGGAGCCACCTTGCTCGGTACATGCAAGGAGCAGCGCAAGGCACGCAAAGCCAAGTGTTCGAAGCCTCATCGGGCGAAAGCTAGCCGATTTTTCAGCTTTCGGGCAGACCAAAGCGCACGCCCTGCCCGTGCACCTCGATCAGCCCGTCGGGGAAGCAGGTCTTGGCGGGCAACACGCGGACGTCGGCTTCTTGCTCGACGCTGCCGACGTCGCAGTCCGTGTGCTTGCGGAGCTGGTCGCGTAGATCGGGGCTCGCGACCGGGTCGATCACGACGTAGTCGTACGTGAAGGGCATCTCCTCGATCGTGGGGGGCCCAGTTTGAAGAAGAATCGGGCCCGGAATCGGGATCCAGTCGTCCTGGGTCGCGTAGCTGATGCACGTGCCTTCGAACCCGGGCCAGTACTCGGAGTGGTAGATCATCGAGTGAAGGTTCGGATTCAGCACCGGTAGCTGCCGGCTGAGCACGATGTCCGGATAATCGGTCACGTAGAGAATGCGCGCGTCATTCGGCATTCGCTCCGCCATGCGGCCGAGCACCGTGCGATAGAGCACCTCACGATGGACGAGCTCTGGAATCGAAGGCGACTTCGCGACGTAGTCGTTGCCTGGCGGCAGCATCAAGATCGCGAGCTGCGTGGCGCCGGCGAGCGCCAGCGTGATTCGCCTCGTCTTGATTGGCAGATCGGGCGTCACCGCGAGCGCGGTGGCGGCGATCACGGAAGGAATGAAGCCCAGCAGATAGCCGGGCTCCGAGCAGAACATGCTGAGGTAAAAGACGACCGAGGGTGCAGCACTCCAAAAAGCGATCGTTCGCGCTTCTTTGAACGCACGGTCTGGAGGGTTACGGCGACCTCGGCGCGCAACGTGAGCGACGATCGCGGGGGCCAGAGCCAAGAGCAACCAATAGCTCGTGCTCAGGAAGTTGAAGATGACGAACTCCGGAATCGCTTCGTCGCTGAAGGGGCTGCTGGTCCGAACGAAGACCTGCGAGACGAGCGAGTCCTGCGCAGCCCTCCACTGGGCATAGCCGCCGCTCGCTTCGAACGTCGGTAGGATCCAGGCCGCCGCGCCGACGACGCTGACGGCGCCGGCGACGCACAGATGCGAAAACCGCCGAAAGCCGATCGCCCAAACGATGGGACCGAGCCCCGCGACGACGAAGCTCGGGCGAAACGCGCTCCCGAGCGCCAGCACGGCGCCGGTCGCCGCCGCCCACTTCACTGATGGATGGCGTCGATAGGCAACGACGACGACCAGCAGGAGCGCCGCCGCGAACCCTTCCGAGGTGTGCGTCTGGGCGTCGACGCCGTGAAAGATCAAGAACGGATGAAAGCCGGTGAGGATCGCGGCGAAAGCACGCGAGAACGCGTCGGCCGGGCGTAGGATCCACACCGCCAGAAAGACGAGCGGAATCGTCGCCGTGGAAAGCAGCCTCGCCATGAGCTGAATCGTCGAGAGCAGATCGCCCCCGACCAACGCGTGAAGGCCCCTCAGCATCCACACGTACACGAGATAGCCCGGGGGATGGGGCGCATAGTGCGCGATGTTGAACTCGCGCATGCCGTAGAGGAGATTGATGGGATCCACGTCGAGCGCGACGTCAGACGTCAGCGTCCGGCAGATCCAATAGTGCGCGACGCACGCCGCCAGCATGATGACCAGCGAGGTGTGCTCGACCGATAGCTCCGCACTCCGCGTGCTGGTGACCTTCGCGCTCAACGCCCCAGGAAGTATACCGGGGCCGAGATCGGGGCCACTTTTTGAGCCTTTTTGCAGCGGATCTCGACCGGATCGGACGGGACGGCACGATTGCTCACGCTCGGTTCGAACGGAGCGGCTTGCGGCAAGTGTCGCGGTGGCGTTACAAGAGCCGGACTATGGCTCAGACAGCTCAACTCCGTCGCATCGACGTCGTCGAAAACGAGGCACAGCGCATCTTCAAGCTCCAGCGGGAGGCCTATCTTCGGGACCCCTACCCAAGCCTCGAAGAGCGAAAGAGACGTCTCAAAGCGCTCGAACAGCTCTTGATCGACAACATGGATGCAATCGTCGAGGCGATCGGAAAGGACTTCGGCCATCGCTGCGCCGAGGAATCCAAGATCCTCGAGATCTTTCCCATCATCGACGGGCTTCGCGATGCGCGTAAACGAGTACGCAAATGGATGAAGCCGCAGCGCCGGCACGTCTCGGTGCTTTTTGCAACGGGCAAGAACCAGCTTCTCCCACAGCCGAAGGGCGTCGTCGGCATCGTATCGCCGTGGAACTACCCGCTCTTTTTGACGTTGGGACCGCTGACGAGCGTCGTGGCCGCTGGCAACCGAGCGATGATCAAGATGGCAAGCAACTCGCAGAATCTCGCGCGGTTGCTACACGAAAAGTTCGCCGAGGTCTTCCCCGAAGACACGATTGCCATCCTGCCGGGCGTTCGCGGCGGGGATTTCACGACGCTGCCCTTCGATCACGTCATTTTCACGGGGTCGGCGGATGCCGGCCGGACCGTCATGCGCTCGGCCGCGGACAACCTCACCCCGGTCACGCTCGAGCTGGGCGGCAAGTCGCCGACGATCGTGTGCGACGACTTCGACATCGAGGAAGCTGCGTCGAGAATCATGTACGCGAAGTGCATCAACGCCGGGCAGACGTGCCTCGCACCGGACTATCTGTTCCTGCCGAAAAACAAGCGGGAGCAGTTCGTCGCGGCGGCACAAAAGGTCGTACCCCAGCGCTACCCCGACACCAATGACCCGGGCTACACGTCGATCATCGACGACAAGTCGTACCGGCGCCTTCGAATGACCCTCGACGACGCGGCCGCCAAAGGCGCTACCGTGGTGCCCCTCGTACCGGACTGCTCCTTCAACGATGTGCTTCGCAAGCTCCCCCCGCATCTCGTTCTCGACGTCACCGAGGACATGATGATCATGCAGGAGGAGATCTTCGGGCCGCTCTACCCAATCATGACGTACGAGAGCCTCGACGAAGTGATCGATTACGTGACGCACCGGGACCGGCCGCTCGGCCTCTACGTCTTCACGAAGGACCGCGCGAAGAAGGACAAGCTTCTCTACAGCACGATCTCCGGGGGCGTGACCGTCAACAACTGCATCATGCACGTCGCGCAGCACGACCTTCCGTTTGGGGGCGTCGGCGCAAGCGGGATGGGCCACTACCACGGCTGGGAGGGCTTCGTCGAGCTCAGCAAGCTTCGCCCGATCCACGTGAACCCGTGGTTCTCGCTTCTTCACTGGTTCTATCCGCCGTACACGGGCAAACAAGAAAAGCTCATCGATACGACCATCAAGCTCAAGCCCTAGCGCTCGCGAAGGAGGCGCCTCATGACGAAGCCGTCGCTCCCGAAGAAGGGAACGAGCCCGGAGGCCGTTCTCGAGCAGCTGCAGGCCCACCGTGGCCAGGACGTCGACTGGAAAGGCGGACGCACCTTCAGTCTTGTCTACTACGCCGGCGAACGAGTCATGCAGCTGCTGCACGACGCGTACTCGATGTTCATGGCGGAAAACGGTTTGAGCCCGATGGCGTTTCCGAGCCTGAAGCAGATGGAAAACGAGGTGGTCGCGATGACCGCCGACATGCTGCACGGGGGTGAGCCCGCCGCCGGGAGCATGACCTCGGGCGGCACGGAGTCGATCTTCATGGCGATGAAGACCGCGAGAGAGTGGTCGCGCAAGCACCGGCCGCACGTAGCGAAGCCGAAGATCATCGCTCCGGTGAGCGCGCATCCTGCATTCGTGAAGTCCGCGCACTACTTGGACATGCAAATCGAGTTCACTCCGCTTGGAGGGGATTGGCGGGCAGACCCCGAGGCGATGAAGGCCGCGATCGACGACGACACAGCGATCCTCGTGGGCTCGGCCGTCTGCTACCCCTACGGAGTGGTCGATCCCATCGAAGAGATCGCGGCGCTTGCCGACGAACGCGGGCTTCTGATGCACGTCGATGGGTGTCTCGGCGGCTTCATGCTTCCGTTCGTCGGCAAGCTCGGCTACGAGGTTCCGGTTTGGGACTTTCGGGCCAAAGGGGTCACGTCGATCTCCGCAGACGTGCACAAGTATGGCTACGCGGCCAAGGGCGCTTCGACCGTGACCTATCGCGATGCCGAGCTGCGAAAGCTGCAGTTCTACGCCTATCCGGATTGGCCTGGAGGCATCTACGTCACGCCGACGCTGGCAGGCGCACGGCCCGGCGGCGCGGTTGCGGCCGCCTGGGCGGTCATGCATCACCTCGGCGAAGAGGGCTACCTGAAGCTGGCCGAGGCGGCGATGGATGCCACCAGCCAAATCAAGGCGGGGATTGAATCCATCGACGGGCTTCGAATCATGGGAGATCCACACATGACCGTGTTTGCGTTCGATTCGGAGGAAGTCGACGTGTTCACGCTCGGCTCGAAGATGGACGAGCGAGGATGGCACTTGGATCGGAATCAGTTTCCATCTGCGCTGCACATGATGGTGACGCCGGCCCATGCGGACCTCGTCGACGAGCTCGTTTCAGACCTGAAGGCGGCCATGCAAGAAGCGCGGGAAGCGCCGGCGGGAGCCGCAGAAGGCATGGCAGCTCTCTACGGCGCCGCAGCAGCGATGCCCGACCGCGGCGCGGTCAGTGAGTTTGCGATCGGCTTCATGGATCAGCTCTACACGATCTCGTGATCGCCACGGCTCTCCAGGCAGTCTTCTATGTGCTCGTGCCGGCGGGCGCGCTCTGGCTCGAAAAGCACGTGCGAATCGTGGCCGTGCTGGGCTCGGTCGCGCTCTGCTACGTGATTGGCTTCATCATCGGAAACACGCCAGGGCTCCCGGTGGACTCCGCGCTCGCAATGGAGCTCAGCATGGCGTCGGTGGCCTTCGCGATTCCCCTGCTGCTGTTTTCGTTGGATTTTCGTGGGTGGCTGAAACAGGCGCCGCAGACCCTGCTTGCTTTCTTCTGGGTCGTCGTGGCCGTTTGCGTCGCGACGGCGATTGCACGCCCGATCTTCGCAGAAAGGGTCGAGGACAGCGCCAAGGTCGCCGGCATGCTGGTCGGGGTTTACACGGGCGGCACGCCGAATCTCGCTGCGGTCGGCAAGGCCCTCGGAGTCAGCAACGAGACGTTCGTGATGGTCAACGCGGCCGACGTGCTCGTATCGGCGCCCTACTTCCTCTTCTTGATCACGGTTGGGCCGCGTTTCTTTGGGCGAATTCTAGGAACGCCGGAGCGTTCCGACGCAGGCGACGATCGATCCGGGCCGACGAGCAGCGTCCGCCCCGCACACGTCGCGGTGGGCTTCGCGCTCGCGCTCGTTTGCGTGGGCGTGGGGTTGGCGGTGAGCAAGCTTTCCCCGTTGGGGATTCCAGCCGAAGCGGTGGCGATTCTCGCAATCACCACGACGGCCATCGCGTTCTCGTTCAGCTCGCGCGTGCGCTCGCTCGAGGGGACGTTCGAGGCGGGAAACTACGTTCTGTTGATCTTCTGCGTGACCATCGGGACGATCGCCGACTTCGCCGAAGTCATCCGGTCGAGCGTTTGGATCATCGCGTACGTTGCTACCGTGATCGTGACCGCCCTCGTCGTTCACGTTGCGCTCTGCAAGCTGAGCCGCATCGACCGGGACACGACCGTGATCACCTCGACCGCCGCCCTGTTTGGACCGGCATTCATCGGCCCCGTTTCGGTGCGGCTCGGAAATCGCGCGACGTTCGTGTCCGGACTGATGTCCGGCCTGGTCGGCTACGCCGTGGGGAACTACCTGGGCTTGTTGGTCGCGTGGGTTTTGAGCTAGCGGCGCGACGGCTCAGGAAAGACCGTCGATGATCGCATTCAAGGTGGGGCTCGGCCGCATGGCTCGCGAAGCCAGCTCGTCGTCCGGCACGTAGTATCCCCCCACGTCCATGGAGCTGCCCTGGACCTCGACGAGCTCGCGCGCAATCTGCTCTTCGTTTTCCGAGAGCGCCTCGGCGACGGACGCAAAATGATCGCGAAGCCGATCGTCCTCGCACTCGGCGAGCGCCTGTGCCCAATAGAGCGCCAGGTAGAAATGGCTGCCGCGGTTGTCGATCTCGTTCACTTTGCGCGAGGGCGACTTGTTCTCCAGCAAGTACTTCGTCGCCGCCTCATCGAGCGTGTCGGCCAGAATCTTGATGAGGGGGGCGTCGTGCTGCTCCGAGAGAAAGTCGAGCGCCGCAGCCGTTGCGAGAAACTCACCGAGAGAGTCCCAGCGAAGGTGATTTTCCTTTTGAAACTGTTGGACGTGCTTTGGCGCAGAGCCTCCCGCGCCGGTTTCGAACAGCCCACCCCCCTTCATCAAAGGAACGATCGACAGCATCTTCGCGCTCGTGCCGACTTCGAGAATGGGAAACAGATCGGTGAGGTAGTCGCGAAGGACGTTTCCCGTGACCGAGATCGTGTCCTTGCCGTCCCGAATGCGCTCGAGAGAAAAGCGAGTTGCCTTCGCCGGAGCCATGATGTGGATCTCCAGACCTGCCGTGTCGTGCTCCGGGAGGTACGCGTTCACTTTGGCGATGAGCTCTCGATCGTGAGGCCTCGTTTCGTCGAGCCAAAAGACGGCCGGCGACCCTGTCGCTCGCGCACGGCGAACGGCGAGGCCGACCCAATCGCGCACCGCTGCGTCTTTGGTCTGGCAGGCGCGCCAAATGTCGCCCGCCTCGACCTGGTGCTCCACGAGCACGCGGCCGCCGTCATCGACGACGCGCACGACCCCGTCTCGAGCGATCTCGAAGGTCTTGTCGTGCGACCCGTACTCCTCGGCTTTTTGGGCCATCAGACCGACGTTTGGAACGCTGCCCATCGTCGTTGGATCGAATGCGCCATGCTTCTGGCACGACTCGATGACTTCCTGGTACACGGCCGCGTAGCTGCTGTCGGGAATCACGGCCTTGGTATCCTGCGTCTTGCCCTCGGCGTTCCACATCTGACCCGAGGTGCGAATCATCGCGGGCATCGACGCGTCGATGATGATGTCGCTCGGAACGTGGAGATTGGTGATGCCATGGTCGGAGTCGACCATCGCGAGCGCGGGGCCCTTTTCGTAGATCGACCGCATGTCGGCTTCGATTTCGGTCCGCTTTGCCTCGGGAAGGTCCTTCAAGCGCGCGACGATGTCCCCAAAGCCGTTGTTGGGGTTCGCTCCGAGCTCTTCGAAGGTCGAGCCGTGCTTCTCGAAGATCTCCGCGAAGTAAACTCGAACGGCATGCCCGAAGATGATCGGATCGCTCACCTTCATCATCGTGGCCTTCATGTGGAGCGAGAACAGAACCCCGAGCCCAGCCGCATCGCACACCTGCTCCCGAAGGAACGCGAGGAGCGCGCTCTTGCTCATGAAGGTGCCATCGATGATCTCGCCTGGCAGAAGCGCCAAACCGTCTTTCAAAACCGTCGTGGTGCCGTCGTCCGCGACGTGCTCGATGCGCACGGTGGTCGCCTCGGGAACGGTCACGGACAGCTCGTTGTGCCGAAAATCGCCGCTTCCCATCGTCGCCACGTGGGTCTTGGAATCGCGGGTCCACTTGCCCATCGGGTGCGGATTCGCTCGC
>JAHELW010000238.1 GCA_024643985.1 Myxococcales bacterium
GGCGCAGCTGGCATGGGCGGCGCAGCGGGCGCGGGCGGCGCGGGCGGATGCCCTGCGGGCGCGAACACGCCGCGGACGGTCGACTTCACGAGCGTGGGCGGCTTTTTCGTCAGCCTCGAGGACACGGGCGCAGGGCTACTCACCTCCCCCGGGCCGAGCTCCGGACAACTGGCGATTGATGGGGGCGGCAACTTGGGGACGACGGCCCTCGGTCAAGCTTACAGCATCCAGGGCGGTGCCACCTTCAACGAGTCAGTCGTGTTCCAGATCTTCCAAACCGACGGGGCCACGCTGGGTGCTGCAGAGGGCGCGACTGACATGACGCTTCTGGTCAATGGCGATCCAGCAACGGTATTTACCGTGACGGCGACCGACAAGGATGGAGGCGCGCTCGGATCTGCGACTCCTTCCATCGGCACGCGGACCGTCGACATCAGCGCCTTGATACCGGGCGAAATCCACTCGCTCGCCGTGGAAGCCACAGGCGGGGCAGTGATCCTCACCGGGCTCAACTACACCCACGTGTGTCTCGGTTACACGCCGACGCCGTGACGCCCGCGCGTGTCAGATGGCGCGCAGCAGGATACAGCTGAGGTGGTGCGGCTCGTCGACGCCGGTTTCAACCGGCGGACGAAGCCGCTCGCCGAATGCCCACAGGTCACCCGTGAAGACGCGGTAGTACGCCTGTCGCGCAACTTCGAGCCCTTCGCCGAGCCAGGCGACCACCTCGTTCCGTGAGTAGACTCGGCAAATGTAGGGGGCATCGGCCCCGTAGCCGACTCCCGGCACTGCGTAGACGTTCTCGACGAACCTGCGCTCGTCGTACGGAAAGCTCAGCAGGATGTGCCCGCCGGTCTTCACGAGACTTCGGAGGCCTCGAACTGCGGCCTGATGATCCGGAATGTGCTCCAGCACGCTGATGCACGTGATTGCGTCGAATCCCCCGGCGACGGCCGGGCGCGTGATGTCGTCGTGCAGGATGTGGTGGTGACGATTGACCGGGCGGGCGCCCCAGTACGATCTGCCTTCATCGATGGCCGTCACCGCGTACCCGCAGTCCGCCAACACCTGCGGCCACGCGGTCATGCCCGTGCCGACGTCGAGCACGGTATCCGGGCATAGATCGGCAAGGCAATCGAGCGCGAACGCGTACTCGAGCGGGCGCTCGTTGATGCGCCTCTGGCCGCGCCGGGCCCACTCATACCGTAGGATCGGCTTCACCGGAAGCTGCGCGGCTTTGTAGTAGAGCCTGGCAACTCGCTGTTTCAGGGTGAGCGTCAAGCTCATGTCGCGCTCGCTGGCTTCTGCAGCCACGCGACCAGCGTGTCGCCGAGACCCGAACGGGACACGAGGTTGTTCATCACGTCCTTCGAAGCCGATAGCGCGCGGCTCTTGTGTATCGCGCTTCGAAGCTGCTGGTCGAGCCCTCCTCCGGCTGCGCTCTTCGCCGTAGACGGCGCGCAAGACCGTTCATCACGGTGCCCGCGAATCCACGCAGCGAAAGTAGACGGAGAAAGGTTTCTGGCTTCGATCTTGATCTCCCGAAGCGCCGTGTGCTCCGACGCCATCTTTCGAAGTGTCGATCGTTCGAAGTAGCCGATGTGCTCGGGATGGAATACCGACCAGCTCCCTCCGAGCATCCGACGGGCAAGCGAGCCGAAATTCGGTGTCGTGAGATAGAGAATGCCGCCCGTTTCGAGCAGGTCGCTGGCGCGCCTCAGGAACCGCTGCGGCGAACGGACGTGCTCGATCAGCTCGGACATGATGATGACATCGAAACGTTTGGCGTCGAGCGACCTATCGAAGAAGTCGGTCTTGGAAGCTGCGAGCCCACGTCGCTGACACAGCAAGACGGCGGGCTCCGAGAGGTCGATCCCCAGCGCGTCCCAGCCTCGTCGTCGTGCGGTCTCGAGGAACTGACCGTCGCCGCAGCCGACGTCGAGGAGCGTTCGACCCCGTGCGTGCCGGGCAAGCTCTTCGAGGAGCCGCTCTTGGCTCTGCTGGTTCTCGGCGGAGTGACGTGCCCGCATGTCTTCGTCCGTGATTTGCCCATAGTAGTCGTAGAGCGCATCCGCGTGCTCGAGGCTCTTCTCCCAGCTCGCGAGATAGACGAAACCACAAGACAGACAGCGGTTGACGCCGAGGCTGTGTCTCTCAGTCGTGAGTACCTCCTCGGACCTCGAGGACCCGCACACGTGACAGGTGGTCACGGCCTACGCTTGCCAGAGGATTTCTAACCGGGCAAGCGCTTGAGCCCCGGCGTGCCGAGGAAGGCATCGAGGACGCGCTGTTGGCCCTCGGCGGAAAGCGACGACCCGCTCGGGAGACAGAGGCCCCGATGAAAGAGACCTTCCGCGACCGCACCACCGAGGACGCGGCAATCGCGATACACCGGCTGAAGATGCATGGGTTTCCAAACCGGGCGCGCCTCGATGTTCTGGGCGCTCAAGTGTTTTCGAATCTGCCCGGGGCCGGCTCCCAGCCGGTCCTCGTCGAGCACGACACAGGTGAGCCAGCAGGTCGAGACGCTGTCCGGGGGCGGATCGATGAAAGCAACGCCGTCGATGGGCTCGAGAACCGCCCGGTACCTCGCGTTGGTCTCGCGCCGGCGCTCGATGAAGCCATCTAGTCGCGAGAGCTGTGCACGGCCGAGCGCGGCGAGCAGGTTGCTCAAGCGATAGTTGTAGCCGACCTCCTCGTGCTCGTAGTGCGGCGTGGGTTGTCTCGCCTGTGACGCGAGGTGCCGCGCTCGCGCAATCAGCGCCTCGTCTTCACCGACCAACGCGCCGCCACCGCTCGTGGTGATGATCTTGTTTCCGTTGAACGAGAGAACGCCGAGCAGGCCGAAAGACCCGGCGGGCTTGCCGTGGTACGTCGCCCCGAGCGCCTCCGCGGCGTCCTCGATGACCGGGACGCCATACTGCTCGCACGCTTCGAGGATTGGACGCCAGTCGGCGCACTGTCCATATAAATCGACGCCGACGAGCGCCTTCGGCAGCGCGCCCTTCGAAGCGGCCTCGCGCAGCGCCTCGGCCAAGAGCTCGGGGTCGAGGCTCCAACTGCCAGGCGCACTGTCCAAGAACACCGGCGTTGCGCCCACGTACCGGATCGCATTGGCGGTGGCAGCGAACGTCAGGGTCGAGGTCCACACCTCATCGCCGGCACCGACGTCGAGGAGCACGAGCGCCAGATGGAGTGCAGCGGTGCCGCTCGCCAGCGCGGCGGCGTCGGTGACCCCGACTCGCCTCGCGAGATCGGCCTCGAATGCATCGACCGCGGGACCGAGCGGGGCGATCCAGTTCGAGTCGAAGGCGGCCAGCAGCGCTGCCCGCTCCGCGTCGCTCATGTCCGGCGGGGATAAGTAGATCCGCGGGAGGCTCGGGTCCGTCACGAACCCACCTTTCGAGCGGGAGCTCCGATGTAGGTGCCCGGCTCGACGATGTCTTTCAAAACGATCGCGCCCATTCCGATGACGACGTCGTCGCAGACGCGGAGGTTTTGCCTGAACGCGGCCTGTGTTCCGACATCGACCCGCGTTCCCAACGTGACGTTCCCGCTGATGTTGGTACCGGGCGCAATGGTGCAGAAGTCTCCAAAGACGCAGTCGTGCCCCACGGTCGTGTTCAAGTTGAAGTGGCAGTGCTTTCCGATTTCGATCTGGCAGGTGAGGACTGCCCCCGCGCAGACGATCGTTCCGTCGCCGATCTCGACCCACTGCGAGACGACTGCGGCTGGGTGGACCAGCGTATCGAAGACCGTCTCTGGCGGAAGCTCTCCGACGACCTTCTCCCGCACGTTTGGATTGCCGATGCCGATCACCGCTCGGTGCGTACCCGGTTCGAAAGCGCTCTGGGGGCGTACGGGAACGCCCAGGAGCTCACGCGGCTGATAGACCGCATCGGGCTCGTGAAACGCGGCAATCCGATCGCCTCGGCCCAAATCGTGCAGCACGCACGCGACCTCTCTGGCGAATCCGCCCGTCCCGAATATGG
>JAHELW010000064.1 GCA_024643985.1 Myxococcales bacterium
CAGGATCGGTGCTGACGCAGCTGTCGGCCGAATTCGCGCCCTCCGGTGTCACCCGGAACGGCGCGGCTGTCGGCACGCTGACGGGGGTCTCGATCGACGAGAACGGCTACGTCATCGCCGCCTACGATTCGGGCTTCACGCGAACGATCTACCAGGTGCCGATCGGAGACGTGCCGAACCCCAACGGGCTCGAGGCGCTCGACGGTCAGGCCTTCGCGATCACAAGTGACAGCGGCTCGCTGTTTCTCTGGGACGCCGGCGACGGCCCGACGGGTGAGATGATTGCCCAAGAAGAGGCCGCGATGGCAGCAGCCGAAGAAGCCGCGCACGCAGACGACGACGAGGACTTCGACGACGAGGACGACGAGGACTGACCCAGCATACGGGGCACGCGTCGTGCCCCTACCCAGGCGGGCGTGATGCAGGCGGCAGCGCGAGCCCGAAGGGCGAAGCCCGGCGCGCATGCGCCGCCAAGCCCGTAGGGCGCGGCGGGAGGACTCCGTCAAGAGGGGGACATGCTCCCTCTCTCGGAAGGCTGTCATTTCAAGGTGTTGCAACCCACACCGCGAAAACCCGGATTCAGTACGCAGCGGTAGGACGTATGCGGAGGAGAATCGGTCGGGATGCCCAGCACAGCGAGTGGGGGCGAGCGAAGCGAGCGGGCACCCACTCGCGAGCACGGGCGTCGCGACCGGTTCTCCGGCCTTGCGGGCCGCCTTTGCAGGCCCTCCCGATCCGCGGAGCGCCCGCGTCGTGTTTTTTCGGAGCCCCGTATGCAGGGCGTCAATTCGGGTTTTCGCGGTGTGGGTTGTAAGTGATTGAAAAGAGGGCGTTCGCGAGGGGGGAGCATGTCCCCACTAATGGGGGGGCGTCGCGACTGATTCTCCGATCGAGAGGGCTGGTTCGGCCCTGGGCCTGCGAGGGGATCCTGCTACACCCGGGCCATGACCTTCCAGGAGCTGATTCTCGCGCTCGAGCGCTTTTGGGACGAGCACGGCTGTCTCATCGTGCAGCCCTACAACTCCGAGGTGGGCGCGGGCACCTTCAACCCGCACACGTTTCTTCGCGCGATTGGTCCAGAGCCCTGGAACGTCGCCTACGTGGAGCCGAGCAGGCGCCCCACCGACGGCCGCTATGGCGAGAACCCCAACCGCCTCCAGCAGTTTCATCAGTACCAGGTGATCCTCAAGCCGTCCCCGCTCGACATCCAAGAGCTCTACCTCGAGTCGCTTCGCGCGCTCGGCACCGACCCGGATCGGCACGACATTCGCTTCATCGAGGACGACTGGGAATCGCCCACGCTCGGCGCGTGGGGTCTTGGTTGGCAGGTGTGGCTCGACGGTCTCGAGATCAGCCAGTTCACGTATTTTCAGCAGTGCGGCGGGATCGACTGCAAGCCGATCAGCGGCGAGCTCACCTACGGGCTCGAACGCATTGCCATGTACCTACAGGACGTCGACGACGTGTACCAGCTCCAATGGGCGCCGGGGATCAAGTACGGCGATCTCTACAAGCGAGCCGAGTGGGAGTGGAGCACCTACAACTTCGAGCAGGCTGACACCGAGCTGCAAAAGCAACTCTTTTCGGAGTACGAGAAGCAGGTCGCCGCTTTGCTCGGTCTTAGCGAGAAGAAAGGAAAGGGCGGCGCGCTTCTCTTCGACCGCGAGCCGCTCGAGCGCCTGGTGCTCCCTGCGTACGACGCGGTGATCAAGTGCAGTCACTACTTCAACGTGCTCGACGCACGCGGCGCGATCAGCGTCACCGAGAGGCAGCGCTACATCGGCCGCGTCCGGCTCCTCGCCCGCGCTGCTGCGGAATCTTGGTACGCACAGCGCGAGGCCCTCGGCTTCCCGCTGCTGCAGACGGCGGCCGCCGCCGAGTAAGCAGGGTTTAAGGCGCGCCTCGTTGCACGCCCGGATCCGGTCTGGTAGCAACGCCACTCCATGTCCGCCGAGTTTTTGCTGGAGATCGGGACCGAGGAGCTGCCGTCATCCTTCGTGAGGCACGCGCTCGGCTCGATGCAGAAGGCGGCTGTGGAGCTCATCGGGCAAGGGCGGCTCGCGACGGAGGCACTCGAAGTTCATCCGATGGGCACGCCGCGGCGGCTGGCGCTCCGGATTCGCGGCCTGGCCGTGCGGCAGCCGGATCGAGACGAGACCGTGATGGGACCCCCGTGGGGCGCGGCCTTCGACGGCGACGGCGCCCCCAAGAAAGCGGCGGTCGGATTCGCCAAGAAGCACGGGGTGACCGTCGAGGATCTCACCAAGCGAACCACCGACAAGGGCGACTACGTCAGCGTCGACGTGCACGAGGCTGGTCGGCCAACGGCCGAGGTGCTCCAGGCCATTCTTCCAGAGCTCTGCCAGCGCATCAGCTTCCCGAAGTCGATGCGATGGGGGCCCGGCGAAATCGCGTTCGGACGTCCGATTCATTGGATCGTCTCGCTGCTCGGCGATGACGTGGTGGAGTTCGAGTTTGCCGGCATCGTCTCGGGCCGAAGCACGCGCGGCCATCGATTCTTGGCGCCGGCAAACTTCGACTTCGCGAGGGTGAGCGACTACGAAAGCGCCCTCCGGAAGGCGCACGTGATCGTCGACCTGGCGGAGCGCAAGGAGCGCATGATGAGCGCGCTGCTCGAAGCAGCCGAGCGCCTAGGCGGTGTGCTCGAACCGGACGCCTTTCTCGCCGATGAATGCGTCTCACTGGTCGAAGAGCCGTTCGTCGTGCCAGGCGGTTTCGACGAAGCGTTCCTCGAGCTCCCGGACGAGGTCGTAATCTCGGTGATGCGCGACCACCAGCGCTATTTCGCAGTGCGCGCGTCGCAGGGGGGCCCGCTGTTGCCGGCCTATCTCAACGTGGTCAACACCGCCCGGGACCCCGACACGATCAGGAAAGGCAATGACCGCGTGCTGCGGGCCCGGCTGGCCGACGCGCGATTCTTCGTCGAGGAAGATCTGAAAGCACCGCTCGCGAGCCGATTGCCAAAGCTCGATTCCGTGGTGTTTCAGTCGAAGCTCGGAACGATGGGCGCGAAGGTGCGACGCCTCGAAGCCAATGCGAGCGCGATCGCCGGATGGGTGGGGACCGACGCGGCCGCGGCGCAGGCGGCGGCGCGGATCTGCAAGGCGGACCTCGAGACGCTGATCGTGTACGAGTTCCCCGAGCTTCAGGGTGAGATGGGGCGCTGGTACGCCATTCGTGAAGGCATCGAGCCTGCGGTGGCAAACGCGATTCGAGACCACTACCGGCCTCAGGGCGCGGACGACTCGGTGCCCGAGGAGCTCGTGAGCGCGGTGGTCGCAGTCGCGGACCGAATCGACACACTCGTCGGTTGCTTTGGCATTGGTCTGGTTCCGAGCGGCTCGGCCGACCCGTTCGCCCTGCGGCGCGCCGCGCTCGGGATCATTCGCATCGCGCTCGAGGGACCCATTGACGTCGACCTTCGAGCGCTGATCGCGCAGGCGCACGGCGCCTATCGGGGCGATGCCGAGCTCGCCGCGGCAAACGCGGTGCAAGGCTCGCTCGACGATTTCTTTCGCGGTCGCATCCGCGCCATGCTCCGGGACGCCCACGGCGGAGACGTCGTCGACGCCTGTCTCGGGGCGTGGGACGGCGCGTCGATACGGGACCTCCAGACGCGAATCGGAGCCGTCACCGAGCTGCGCGCCGCGCCGGAGTTCGAGGCGCTAGCAGTCGCGTTCAAGCGAGCGTTCAACATCACCAAGGACAGTGCACGCGGCGCCGTCGAGTCGGCGCTCCTCGAGCCGGGCGCGGAAAGCGCGCTCGCTGAACGGTTCACGACGGCGCGCGACCAGATTCGCGAAGCCACTCGCGAGCGTCGGTATGCCGCCGCCCTCAAGCTCGTCGCCAAGGAGCTCGGCCCTCCCATCGATCGCTTCTTCGACGAGGTGTTCGTGATGGTCGACGACGCGAAGATTCGCGAGAACCGTCTGCGTTTGCTTGGTGAAATCGCGGACACCGTCAACGCGATTGCGCACTTCCACCAGCTCGGGACAAAATCGCAAGGCCGTGACACTGCTGTATCCGCTTGACGCAGAGCTGGACCCGGATGTCCGCCTGCGACTCCTCGGCACCAAGGCGTCCGGCCTCCACGAGATGACGGCGCTCGGCATCCCCGTACCTCCCGGGTTCACGATCACGACGGAGGTTGGCGAGAGCTTCAGAGAGACCGGCGAGTGGCCCGAGGGGCTCGAGACCGCGGTCCAAGGCGCGATACGAAATCTCGAGCGCCAGTTGGGTCGGGGCTACGGAGACCCGAACGACCCGCTTCTCGTCTCGGTTCGGTCGGGCGCGCCGATTTCGATGCCAGGGATGATGGACACGATCCTGAACGTCGGAGTCAACGAAGCAACGATCCCCGGGCTCGTCGCCAAGCACGGCAACGAGTGGTTTGCGCTCGACGCGTACCGGCGGCTGCTTCAAATGTACGGCACCGTCGTGCGCGGCATCGGATCGGATCGCTTTCAGTTCCGGCTCGCCGAGCTGAAGACACAGCGCGGCCAACCTCGCATGGCGGACTCCGAGCTACCGGTGAGCGCGATGCGGGAGCTGGTGTCCGACTTCTCGTCGCTCATCGAAGAAGCATCGGGCTCGCCGTTCCCGCAGGACGTCGAGGTGCAGCTCTGGGACGCGGTGCGCGCGGTGTTTGCGTCGTGGGACAACCAGCGGGCGATCCGCTACCGACGCATTCAGGGGATCGCGGAAGGCATCGCAACCGCGTGCACCGTGCAGGCCATGGTCTTCGGCAACACGGGCGCCGAGAGCGGTTCGGGAGTCGCGTTTACCCGAAACCCATCGAGCGGGGACAAGCAGCTCTACGGCGAGTACCTTCCCACCGCCCAAGGCGAGGACGTCGTCGCCGGTTCGCGAACGCCGTGGCCTCTCACGAGCACCGGAGCCGCGCCCGGCAAGGAGACGATGACCCTCGAAGGCGCCTCCCCGGAGGCATTTGCGCTGGTCTCTTCTTATTGTGAAACGCTCGAGCGGCACTTCGGCGACATGCAGGACATCGAGTTCACCGTCGAAAACGGCAAGCCCTACGTCCTGCAGACCCGGGCCGCGAAGCGCACCGCGCGCGCCGCCGTTCGGGTCGCGGTCCACATGGTCCATGAAGGAGTGCTCTCGAAAGAGCAGGCGCTCTTGCGGGTCGACGCCCGCTCGCTCGAACAGCTTCTTCAAGCGCGGCTTCCGAGCGACGCGGATCTCGCTGCCCGGGGAATCGAGGCGGCGGCAACCGGGCTTCCCGCAAGCCCGGGCGCAGCGACCGGCCGCATCGTCTTTCACGCCGACGACGCCGTGCGATGGGCCGCAGAGGGCCAAGACGTGATTCTCGTACGGCCTGAAACCAGCGCCGACGACATCCACGGAATGAAAGTGGCGAAGGGAGTCGTCACCGCTGCCGGCGGCATGACCTCCCACGCAGCGGTCGTCGCGCGGGGGCTAGGAAAGTGCTGCGTGGTCGGCTGCAGCAGTCTTCAGGTCGACTTCCGCGACAAGACGCTGACGCTGCGAGAGCCGAGCACGGAGACACGTCTGCTTCGAGAAGGCGATCTTCTCTCGCTCGACGGATCGACCGGCAAGATCTACGCAGGCGCGCTCGATCTGATGGCGAGTGCGACCGTCGAGGAGCTCGCCGAGCTGATGATCTGGGCGGACGAAGCTCGCCGCATGCGGGTGTACGCCGAGGCCGACACGCCGCAGGCGGCACGGGCAGCGTTGAGCTACGGCGCCGAAGGTGTCGGTCTCTGCCGGACCGAGCGCATGTTCTTCGCGCCGAAGCGCCTCTTCGCGATGCAGTGCGCCCTGATCGCAATGGAAGACCGGCAGCGACGCCACTGGCTCGCGGAGCTCGAGCGGGCCCAGCGAGAGGACTTCATCGAAATCTTCGAGGCGATGAAGGGTAGGCCGGTCACGATTCGATTGCTCGACCGGGCGCTCGAAGAGCTGCTGCCGGAAGACGAGCCTTCCGTCCGGGCGGTCGCAGAAGCGCTGGATCTGGAGCTCCCCGAAGTTGCGAAAGCATCGGATCGCTATCGGGAGACCAACCCCGCGTTCGGTCACCGCGGGGTACGCGCAGGACTGACGGTTCCTGGGCTGTACGACATGCAGCTCCGCGCCATGCTCTCCGCGGCGCGCGAGTGCACCGAGCGCGGCGTTACCGTCGAGCTCGAGGTCTTGATCCCGATGGTGGCCTTCACCTCGGAGGTCGTCGCGCTTCGCGAAGTGCTCGATCGGGTGCATGCGGAGGTGTTCACCTCGAAACCGAAGGGCTTTGTTTGCCGGGTCGGGACGATGATCGAGCTGCCACGCTCGTGCCTGATCGCAGACGAGCTCGCGCGCCACGCCGATTTCTTTTCGTTCGGCGGAAACGACCTCACTCAGACCGTGCTCGGGGTGAGTCGGGAGGACGCCAATCGGTTCCTGCCGCTCTACAGGAACGAGCTCGGGCTGCTCGTTGGGGATCCGTTCACGATCCTCGACCCGAGGGTCGTCGAGATGATGCGAATTGCCCTCGAGCGCGGCCACGCCGCCCGACCGGGGCTCGTCGCCGGGCTCTGCGGCGACCAGGGCGGCAGCCCAGCCTCGATCGAAGCCTGCGAGCGCCTCGGTCTCGATTTCGTGTCCGCACCGCTGGCGCAGCTCCCAGGGGCCCGATTGGCCGCCGCACAGGCCCGCATCCGCTGATCCGGGCGGGATTGCGGTTGCCGGCGCGCCCGGCCCGTGTTGGAATGAAGGCTCGTAGAAGATTGCGGTAGAGCTGTATGTCGACCATCGATGCGCCAGACTTGGAAGGGGCTGAAGGGATGCGCCCGCGGTCGGGCGTCGCTCCAGCCGCGCCCCGAGGCCTGCTCGGTCAAACGGTCGACGAACGCTATCGCGTCGAAGCACTGCTCGGCGAGGGCGGCATGGGCTTGGTGTACCGGGTCGCGCACACCCGCCTGCACAAGTCGCTAGCGATGAAAGTGCTGCGCCGCGAGAACACCGGCGACGAAGAGGTGCTCGCGCGATTCCGGCGCGAGGCCGAGGCCGCCTCCGCGATTGGAAACCAACACATCGTCGACGTCAGCGACTTCGGCACCCTCGAGGATGGCTCGACGTACATCGTCATGGAGTGCCTCGAGGGGATGGACCTCATCGAGGCGATGGACATCGCGCGGTGCATGCCGGAGGCGCGCACGCTGCACATCGCGGTCCAGATCTGCAAGGCGCTCGCAGCGGCGCACGAAGCAGGCATCGTGCATCGGGACCTGAAGCCTGAAAACGTCTATCTCATTCGCCGCGAGGAGACCGAAGACTTCGTCAAGGTGCTCGATTTCGGCATCGCAAAAGTCGCGAACGGACCGACGAGGCTGACCCAACAGGGAGAGGTCTTGGGAACTCCGCACTACATGTCCCCGGAGCAATGTGAGGGCGAGAACGTCGACCATCGCACCGACATCTACGCGCTCGGCGTGCTGCTCTACGAGATGCTGACGGGCCAGGTTCCGCATGATGCCGACACGCTCATGGGAATCCTGACCAAACACCTCTACGAAGACCCGATTCCGCCGAAGGTGCGCGTGCCTCGGGTCTCGGAAGAGCTCGAGCAACTCGTGATGCGATGCCTCGACAAGGACCCCGAGCGACGCTACCAGACGATGCGCGAGCTCGAAGCGGACCTCGGGCGGATCGCCGAAGGACTACGGCCCGTTGGCCCCGAGACGTTGACACTGACGCCGACGCGCCCTCCGGCTCGGCGCCGCTACCAAGTGTCGCGCCTCTATCTCGGCGGCCTGGGAGTCGCAATTCTCGCGCTTCTCGGAATACTCGCGGTGGGCGCCATGAAAGACGGCTCCGACGCGCCCACGACGACGCTCGCGAGTCCCGCGACGAGTGAGCCGGCGGTCGTGCACGCGGAAACGCCCCCCGCACCGGCGTCCGAGGTGGCACAGAGGTCCCCCGCCGAGCAGGCCGACGCCGCAGAAGAGGGCGCGCCGAGCACTCGAGCGAGACCCGCCCGTCGGAAGCCCCGACCACCTCCAAAACCCGCTCCTCGCCACGACCCCGCCATCCTCGATCCCTGGAATTAGCCTCGTTCGATGCGAGTTGCCCCCCATGATGCGAACGGCTAGGGTGCCGCTCCATGGGGTCGCGATTCGGCCCGCAGAGTGCCTGGATCGGCGTGGCTCTGGGGTTCTTTCTTATGTCCGGGACGGTCTCGATCGGTTGCGTCAACAGGACAGGCGAGCCGCTGCCTCCCGGGTTGATGTCGTTCCCGATCGCCATCGAGATCTCGCCCGACCTCGACGCGGCGGGCCGTCCCGAGCACCTGTTCGTGACGAGCTCGAACTTCGCGCTCCAGTACGACTCGGGGAACGTCCAGTCCTACGACCTCGAGCTCCTCGTCGAGGGCCTCTTCGAAGGCTGCGTCCAGGAATGGGTCATTCCGGGCTGCGATGAGGCGGACTGCACCTGCGACCCCCTGACCGAGCTGAACTGCGTGCCCACACCGCCCGGCATTCAGGACCGCTGTCTCGAAGACGACTTCGAGGGAGACATCAGCGGGGCCGAGTGTGCGTGCCAGCCCGATGCCGCGGACGACTCGTGCACCCCGGTTCCGCCCGACCGATGCTCGGTCGTCCCGACGAACGTGCAGTTCCGGGACCCGGACAGCGCAGCGCTCAAGCTCGTTCGCGTCGAAGGTCTGATCGCGGGGGAGGTCAAGATCGGGTCGTTCTCGGACGGCCTCGACGTTGGAACCGACGGCAGGCGGCTCTACGTGCCGGTCCGAAGCGATGCCAACATCACCTGGATCGAGGTCAACGCCGAGGGGCAGCTCGACTGCGGCGGCGGGTTCGGAACCAGGCACACGTGCGTCGGCAAGTTCCGGGCGGGCGCGAGCGAGCTCGTCGATCCGACCCTGGACATCAGCTTTCCTCCAGACCCGGTCGATGTCTACGTGGGCGAGCTCTCCTCGGACTTCGCGCCGCCAGGCCAGGAAGACGATCCCGCGTTCAACGGCGACTACATTCTCGTCGCCCATCGCGAGGGCAGGGCGAGCCTCCTGCTCGACCAGGTGCCGCAGTCCGAAACCAGCTCGGGGACGGAGCGCCGGCCGCGTCTCGCCGCGACGATCGACGGGCTCGCCCCCGAGCAGGTGACCATCACCTACGAGCCAGGTGCGAGGCGCGCGTGGATCCCGAGCGCACTCGAGGCCGTGATCGTCCGTTTGGGCATCGGCATCGACGGAGACCCCGCCCAAAGCTCTCTCTTCGATGCCGGTCCACTTTTCGTGACCGGCCTCGATTTCGGTACGAGTCAACGGGACATCCAGTTCGATTCTCGACCCGGGCGCAACCTCGCCTACATCGTGTCGCGGTCCCCGGAGTCCCTCGTCGTGGCGCGCACGGACGTCGCGGGCGGGAACCTCGACATGGTCGACCAAATCTCGGCGTGTCGGGACCCGTCGAGAGTGCAGGTCGCCGAGGTGCCCGCGCGGGGCGAGTCGGTGCTGCTCGCCTTCGTGAGCTGCTTCCTGTCGCGGCGCGTCCAGGTGATCGACACCGATCGGTTCCAAGGGATCACGACGCTCACCAACATCAGCGGCGCCTTCGAGTTCGCGATCGACCAGGCGCGCCTGCTGCTCTACACGGCCGACTTCAGCACGTCGGTTTTGCGCGTCGCCGACCTCCGGCCCCTGGTCCGATGCCTGGAAGGCGGGAGCACGGCACCCGAGGAATGCTCGCCGCAGCTCCTCGGTTTGGTCGGCTTTCCGCAGCCCGTCTCGGAGCTTCCTCGATGACTCGGTTCCGCGTGCTGGTCGCGTGCGCTCTGCTGCTCGCCTCCTGCCGGCGCAATGCCAACAACGTCGTGCTCGCGTCGCTCGACCGGTCCGACCGCCTCGATCTCGTCTGCGTCGATGGGCAGTCCAGCGGCAACACGTTCTTCTTGGACGACATCCTGCCGCTCGAGCTTTGCGACTCCGACCTCGACTTGGCGTCGAGCCTCACCCCGCAGCTCTTGGGGGAGGTCACCCAGGTCGAGAGCGGGACCGTTGCGGTGGTCAACTTCACCGGGAACGTGATCTTCGACACCAACTTCACGATCCCCGGCGTCACCGCGATCCAGGTGGGCGAGCAGCCCACCGCGGTCCAGGTGAGCCCGGTCGACCCGCGATACACGTACGTCACGAGCTTCAGTCCGAAGAGCCTGCAGGCGATCCCGACCGCAGAGGTCATCACGGGCGACACGGAGCTGACCGAGGACGTGCCCGAGGGTGGAGTAGAGCCGCCGACGCCGAGCGTGCCGGGGCTCGAGCGCCAAGAGATTCGCTTCGAGGCGAGCCCGACCGACCTCGTGCTGTACGAGCTCGCATCTTCACAGATCGTGAGGAACGCGGATGGGCAGATCACGGGAGCGACGACGGAGGTGAGCTATCGCGCTCTCTACGTTGCGATCCCGGAGCTCGGGCAGATCGTCGAAGTCGAAGTCGAAATCGACGACGAGACGGGTGAGCAGACGCTTGGGACCATCACTCCGATTCCGCTGCCCGCCTACGACTGCGACTCCGCTCCTGCGGTGGACCCACCCCTTTCGAACGAAACCGACTACAGCCGAATCTGCCCTGCCGATACGCCGGCAGGCTTCATCAAAACGGTCGGGACGACCGTCCCCTGTGAAACCGGCCCAAGCCCGGGCCCGAGCCCCGTCGCCCTCGCGCTCGACCTGGGCCGGCTCGACGACGCTCGGGACGACATGCTTCTCGTAGCTGACGCCAATCAGCCGGTGATCCACCGCTTTAGCTTGTTCTTCACCGGCGCCGCCCCACTCGATCCCATTGGAACGCGAACGCCGACCACCGCGGTTGCGACGACGCCGTTCGTCCCCGCCTCGTCCGATCAGGACGATCGGGCTGCGACCGAGCGCTACCTTTACGCGGTCAGCGCGATCGACAGCAGCCTGCTCGCGATCGACTACGCGGAGGATTCGGACACGTTCGGGGCCGTGCTTCCGGTGCTCGCCGGCGTGTCGCCGCGCGCCAACGAGGAAAACGTGGAGTCTCGGAACCGCGTCCGGTCGAGCTTCTCGAACGTGCGGGCGATCGAGGTCATCACGCCGTTCTACAAGCTCGAGCCCGACCCCGACACGGGCGGAGTCCGGGTTGCGGAAGGCGATTCCGACACGGACATCTGCGACCCGGCCGATCCGGACGCATTCGCGCTCGCGCAGAACCCTCGCAACATGCGCGGGGTGTTTCTCGCGGTGAGCCTCTCGAACGGGCAGATGTTCTTCTTGGACGTCTACGACCTGAACGCACCGTGCCGCGGCGGGGCGTGCACGGACCAGGAAACCGGCGGCGACAGGTTTGCTCACATTCGGCGGCACCGTCGCCGATGGAGATTCACGCCGACGACTTTCATTTCGATCGACGGAACCCCGTCACTGCAGTTCAACGCGGCGCCCGGTGTGATCAACGAAACGACTGGGCAGGCAACCGCCTCGGACGGACCCGGCCTCGAGCTCATCGAGTGCCCCCCGTCGCTTTCCGACCCCGAGCAGTCCTCGATGTTCAACGTCTTCGGCGTGCCGACCGGCAGCGACCTCGACGGCCTGATCTGTGCTTCCTCGCAGGTGTGGAGCAGCTTCACCCAAAGATGGGATGCCCGGTGGCAGGGGTTCATCCCCGCTTCGGACGGCGGACTCGGCCTGTTCTCGAACGAATCGTTCGAGGGGCAGCCCGGCAATTGGTTCCTCGCGGGTGACGTGCCCTTCTGTCGAGTTGGCGTCCTCGGGCAGCAGACCGGCACTCCCGCCGACACCGGGCTCAGCGTGGACCTGCTTCGCACGTATGGCGGCGACCGGCTCGTCATCACGGGCGAGCTGCCTCCGAGCACGCGCGACGACCAGGACTGCAAGGACGCGTTCGAGGACCTGCTCGAAGACATCGACGATCGCCAGGTCTGGTTTCCGATCGTTCGCGCCTTCGACGATCAGCTCGAAATCGGGGAAGCGCCGGCGAGCGCCAACTACACCCTCGACGAAGTCCGGCGCTGCTTCAACCAATTCACCCAGTATCAAATCCACACGCGCAACGCGTACACCGTGGTCGGCACGGCTTCGAGCTTCATCCACGCCGTCGTTCCCGACGAGACGACCGGCGAGTGCATCTTCGATCCGAGCCGCGTCGACGAAGCCACCGGGTTCCCGCCCCGAAATCCGGGCGACGTCGACACCTACCTCACGGGCCGCGCATTCCCGGGCGCGCAGTTCATCAACCCCCTGGTGAGCTTCGAGATCGGAGAATTCGACCCCGACCTCAACCTCACCGATTCGACGATCGTGCTTCTCAACTTCAACATTCTCAACCAGTTCGGGGTCGATCTACTCGACACGGCCGGTGCGCGGCGATCTCTGCCGGCATCGATGCTTTTCTCTGCCGAGCGCGACCAGCTCTTTTTCGTCGACTTCCACGTAGGCGTCCGGCGGATCGTGTTTTCTCCGCTTTCCATCGTCCAGAGTTTTGACTAGACCCGACTCATGGGTGCGCGGGGGACCACTCGGAAGCGGGAGCATACGCCGGTCATGCGCCAGTTCCTGCGGGCCAAGGCGCAGCATCCCGACGCGATCGTGTTCTTTCGGCTCGGGGACTTCTACGAGATGTTCTACGAGGACGCCGCGAGGGCTGCCTCGATCCTCGACATCGCGCTGACCTCGCGCGGCACGGACCCCGACGGGAACAAGATCCCGATGGCGGGCGTTCCGCACCATGCCGCCGCCGGATATCTCGCGACCTTGCTTCGACACGGCGAGAAGGTCGCCGTCTGCGAGCAGATGGCCGAGCCTTCCGGCGTTCGTGGCGTCGTCCCGCGGGAAGTCGTGCGCGTCGTGACGCCCGGGCTTTGCCTCGAACCGGACGCGCTCGACGCGCGAGCCGAAAACTTCCTCGCCGCCGTGACCGCGGACGGCGGCATCGCGGCGCTCGAGCTGTCGACGGGAACCCTTCGGGCATGCGCGGTCGATCCTGGGCCCTCGTGGGTCGGCGAGGTCGTGCGACTGGACCCGGCCGAGGTTTTGGTCGAAGCGGGGGCTCCGAGTCTCGAGGCGACCTGCCGCCAGTGCCTTCCGAACGCGGCGCTGCGAATCGTTGGCGCCAACCGAGAGACGAATACACTTCGCGCCCTCCTCACCGAGGAGCAGGCTGCCGAGCTCGAAACGGAGCCGCGCGCCGCTTCGGCCGCATCTGCCGTCCTCGACTACGCGAAAGCGCACCAGGCGAGCTTCGAGATTCACCTCGCCACCCTCTACAGCCCGGGTGAGCGACTCGTTCTCGACGACGCCGCCGTGAGAAACCTCGAGCTCGTGCGGACCCTGGACGGAGAAAAGCGCGGCTCGCTGCTTCATCTGCTCGACGACACGCGAACGGCCATGGGCGCCCGCGCCCTCCGCGCGCGGCTGCTCGAGCCGCTGACCGACATCGAGCGCATCCGCCGGCGACACGACGCCGTGGAGCTGTTCGTATGCGATCCGTCCCTACGGGATCAGGTGCGGAGCTGCCTCGGTCGAACCGGCGACCTCGAGCGCCTCGCGGTACGCGCATCCGTCGGCCTCGCGACGCCGCGCGACCTCGGCGTGATTCGGAACAGCCTCCGAAGCGCACAGGAGCTTCACCGGCAGCTCGAAGGGCGCCCCGGGCGAGAGCTCGACGACGCGCTCTCCGCGCTGGGAGAGGCCGACCTCTGCGACGATGTTCTTCAAACGCTCGAAGCCGCGCTGGTCTCCGAGCCGCCATCCGTCGATCGGCAGGGCGGCATTTTCGCGGCCGGTCATCTGCAGGAGCTCGACGAGCTCCGCGCGCTCTCGACGAAAGCCAAGGACATCATCCTCGAGCTCGAGCGCCGCGAACGCAAGCGGACCGGCATCGGCTCCCTCAAGGTCAAGTTCACGAGGGTGTTCGGCTACTACATCGAGATCACCAAGTCCAAGCTCGATGCCGTACCGGAGGACTACGTGCGCAAGCAGACGATCGCGAGCGGCGAGCGCTTCATCACCGCCGAGCTCGCGGAGCTCCAAGACCGGATCCTGCACGCCGACGAGCGGGCGAGGGCGCTCGAGTCAGAAGCATTCGTGACGCTCCGCGCGTCGGTGGGCGCCCAGGCGCCGAGGCTTCATCGCCTGGCTCGCGCCATCGCCTCGATCGACGTCGCGAGCGCGCTTGCCGACTTGGCGCACCGTCGCGGCTACGCCCGGCCGGACGTGGACTCGAGCCGCGATCTCGTCCTCGAGGAAAGCCGGCACCCGACCGTCGAGCACTACGCCGCCGACAACGGCTTCGTGCCCAACACCATCGAGCTTCGACCCGAGGACACACGCTTCATGCTTCTGACCGGGCCCAACATGGCCGGAAAATCGACCACGATGCGGCAGGCGGCGCTCGCGGTGATCATGGCTCAAGCGGGAAGCTTCGTGGCCGCCAAAGCGGCTCGCATCGGCGTCGTCGATCGCGTGTATACCCGCGTCGGGGCGAGCGACCAGCTCGCGCGGGGGCAGAGCACCTTCATGGTCGAAATGAACGAGGCCTCCGCCATCCTTCGAGGCGCGACGGAGCGCTCGTTCGTGATCCTGGACGAGATCGGACGTGGGACGAGCACGTACGACGGGCTCGCGATCGCGTGGGCCGTCGCAGAGCACCTTCACGACGCGACCCGCTGTCGCGCGATCTTCGCAACGCACTACCACGAGCTCTGCGAGCTCGCAGATCGCCTGACGAACGCCGCAAACTACAACGTTGCCGCAAAAGAGCACGATGACAGCATGGTTCTGCTGCATCAGCTCGTGCCTGGCGGCTCGAATCGCAGCTATGGCCTGGCTGTTGCAAGGCTCGCTGGAGTGCCGCCCGTGGTCCTCGCGCGCGCGAAAGCAAAGCTCGCGGAGCTCGAGGCCGAGCGGGAGATGCCCGGCGCGCCACAGATGCCGCTGTTCGACACGCCCGTGCCCCGCACATCCGAGGTCGAGTCGACTCTGCTGGCGCTCGACGTCGAGCGCATGACGCCGGTGGACGCACTGGTCACGCTTGCTCGGCTGCGCGAGCTCGCGCGCCGCGAAGACGAGTAACGAAAAGCCGTCAGCGGTGTACGTCCTTCGAAGGGGCTGATACCATCGTTCTCATGGAGGATCGTCTACGCCGGATCACCGAATCGCTCGAGGAGGCAGACCGGCAGCTGGTGAGCGCGCTCAACGCGCGCGCCAAAGCGATTCACGAATACAACACGCTCCGTGAAGAAGCGGCGGACGAGCCGCTGCGAATCCCGAAGAAGGCAACCGTCATCGAAAACGCCCGCGCTCTCGCGGACGAGTTTCCGGCGGAAAGCATCGAGCCCGTGTTTCGCGAAGTGCTGTCCGCGTGTACGAAGCTGATCGCGCCCGACGTCGTGGCCTATTTCGGCGCTCCCGGCGATCTCGCGCACGCTGCCGCGCGCGCCTATTTCGGTCATGCGCCGAGCTTCCGGCCGAGCGAGTCGGTGAATGCCGTTCTCGAGGCGGTCCTTCACGGTCACGCGACGTTCGGCGTCGTGCCGCTCGAGACGTCGACCGATGGCGCGATCACGGCGACGCTGAACGGGCTCGTGGCGGCAGAGGCCAAGCTCTGCGCGGAGCGAATCGTTCCGCTTCGCTATCAGCTCCTTTCACAGTCGGGCGACGCGAGCCAGGTCTTGAAGATCTACGGCTCGGCGCAGGCGATCTCGGCCTGCGAGCGTCAGCTCAGGTCTCGGTATCCCGACGCCATCCTGGTCGACGTGCAGTCCGGTGAAGCGGCCGCTCACTTCGCGCTCGGCGACGAACAGTCGGCGGCGCTCGGCTCGGCCCTGCTTCGAGAGCTGCACGGCTTGACGCTGATCGAAGATCGGCTGGAAAACGACTCCGCGGCCGAGACCCGTTTCGGCATCGTCGGGAACCGGCTTCCGTCGCGCACCGGCCGTGATCGCACGATGCTTGCGATGGCGCCCGGAGACGAGCCGGGGGCGCTTCACCGTGCCCTCCAGCCGCTCGCGGATCGGGAGATCAACCTGACCCGCATCGAGTCGCGTCCTTCGTCGGCCTCGGAATGGCGACACGTGTTCTTTCTCGAGATGGACGGCCACATCACCGACCGCGCGATC
>JAHELW010000239.1 GCA_024643985.1 Myxococcales bacterium
ACGACACGTCCGGCCAGTGGAATCTCTCCCGCGCCGAGAATGACGCGTCCGGGCTCGGGGTCGACGCCGTCGAGCACAATCGAGTATTCGCCGCCTACGTCCAGCGGCTCGCTCGGATTCAGGAGCTCTGGCTCGGTCACGATTTGACCGTCCGTCACGATGATGGCGTCCAGCGCTGGCTCAGCTACCAACACGGCGACAGGCGTTGCCTCGATGTCGCCACCCTCCACGAAAATCTGCGCCGAGCCGACCGCGGTTTCCGCCGTGATCAGCCCGGTCGAGTCCACGGACGCCTGATCTGCATGTGATGACGAAAAGGAGACCGGGACGTCGAGGGGATTTCCGTCCCGGTCGCGTACTTCGACGGAGAGTTGTACGGTTTGGCCGGGCGCTGTGAGCAGCGCCGACGCGGGCGTGACGACGATGCTCGTCGGAGCGCCGGCCGATCGATCTTCGGAGCCGCCGCACGACTGAACAGCCAGCATCACCAAGGCCAACACAAGCGCGAAACGTGCAGCCATGGGTTCACCTCCCATCCGAGACGGAGCCTAGGGATGATAAGCGGCAAAGTCCTTCCTTGAAAGGGTTGCCACTGAGGAGGCTTTTCGGGGCTGAGATGCCTTTGCGGCCGGGCGCTTCCCCGAGCGGTTCGGCGTCGTGCGCCATACGAGCTTTCTCGCGGCAAGCTGAGTGGAGCGGGCGCCTCGGGATTCGTGAGGCCGCTTACAACCCAATGTGCGCGGCGCCCGAGCGTCTTGCTAGCTTGATTGCAGGGGGTTCACGTTCATGAAGAAGACATTGCTCGTGGTTTGCATACTTGCGTTTGCCGCAGGCGCACAGGCTGACTTCGGCCGCAAGATGCTCAAGAAGGACAACGTCAACGCGGTTCGAAAGGCCGTGAAGGCAGCGACGCTTTCCGATGAGGAGATGAAAGAGCTCTCGCTCCAGTCCGTGGAGGCGATGGATGCGCAAAATCCGGTCGTGCCCGACGGCGACCCGCTGGCGAAGCGCTTCAAGGCGCTCGTGAAGGGCCTCGAGTCGGAGGACGGGCTCACGTTGAACTTCAAGCTCTACAACGTGGCGGACGTCAATGCGTTCGCGACGCCTGACGGGAGCATCCGCGTGATGGCGGGTCTGATGTTCATCATGACGGACGACGAGGTGCTCAGCGTCATCGGCCACGAGATCGGCCACGTGAAGCTCCAGCACGCGAAGAAGCAGTATCAAAAGGCCTACACCGTCGCGTCCGCCACGGATGCCGTGGGCGCGAACACCGGAGCGGGAGGCATGGTCTTGACCGACGGCCAGCTCGGCAAGCTGATCGAAGAAGTTCTAAACGCGAAGTTCTCGCGAAATGACGAAGCCGCCTCCGACGAATACGGATTCAACTTCATGGTCAGGCACGGCTACGACTACCACGCGATGGAAAGCGCGTTCAGCAAGCTCGCGGAGCTGAGCGGCGACGAAGGCAAGCGGTCGCTCAAGGCGACCCACCCCGGCGCCGCCGAGCGCGCCAAGGCGGCAAGAGAACGAGCTGAGGCGCAGGACAAGAAGATGAAGCAGGCGAGCCGATGACGGAGCAACTAGGGAAGCATCTCTTGACGATCGGGACCGTGGTTGCGCTGGCTGCGTTCGGCTGGCTGACGGCGTCATCGAACACGAGTCACGCGGCGCCGGGGGCCGAAACCCCGCGCTTGGTAGGTGCGGGCACCGCGAAAGCCTACGCGCTGGCGCTGCCGCCCGAGGGCAAGGCGAGTGGCGGCAACGCCGGGCTCGGCTTTGCGAAAGCGGAAGCAATGCGTGCAAAGGGACAGTTGCCTTCCTACGTGCAGGCCATGCTCGAGCCGGCCGAGCTCGGCGATCTCGACAACGACGAGGGTCAGGCGCACCTCAGCTCCGCCAAGGTCTCGGAAATCATGAACCGGCACGTCAACAAGATCTTCCAAGGCTGCGTCCTCAAAGAGCTCAAAAAGACGCGCATGAGCCGAGTCTCGATTCAGATGGTCATCTCCGGTAAGGGCGAGATCACCGGCGCCACGACAAAGCCCGGAAGCAAGGTTTTCCAAGGCTGCGTCAACAAGAAGCTGATCGCGATCAACTTCCCGAAGTTCGCGGCTCCTCGAATGGGGGCGGAGTACACCTTCAGCTTCGAGTAGGCCGATTTCGTCGCGGCCGGCACTTCCGTCCCGACGTTCCCTTTGCTAACCTGCAAAGGGGATGATCGACTACCACAAAATGTCTTATTCGAACCTGGTTCCGGAGCACATCCGTGGAAACCAGTTTGCGACCGTCGTTTGGACTCTGTGCGTATGCGACGAGGCCACGCGCAGCCAGCTCGAGCACGAATACGACCGCGAGCCTCGAAGGACCTCCACGATCCCGCCCGCTCGCATGGGGTAAGTCACCGCGAAGCCCGAACGCGTGCCAAGACGGCTCGCCCTTCGCCCGACTTGCGAATGTAGAAGATGCCGTTCAGGCCAACGGGCTGGTCCGGGTTCCACACCCGACTGACGTAGCCGTCGCTCGGTGGGATGCGAACGCTCCAGTCGATCTGACCGTCGCCGTCTTCGTCGATCTCGAAAGATACGGTTGCGGTCTCCTCGATGTCCGAGGTTACCTCGATGCGCAAGGACGACGCGGTGCCGCGTGCGTCGGAAGACAGGACCACCTGCGGGCCAACGAGGTCGACACCGTAGTCGTTCGTATGCCAGGTCGACACCTTGCGAATGCTTCCCTGCTCGAGGTCCCACGAGCAGAGACGCTCGCCGCACCAGAGCTGAAAGCCGGCGTCCTCGATGAGGTCCGTCTCGCACGCCGCCGCCGTGCAAAGAAGGCTGACGATCAGCAAAAAGAGCCCCCGTCGAATCATCGGATCCTCCCGAAATGTGCGCTGAGGCCGACGAGGAGCAGGCCCCCACCGCTTTGGTGCCGGAGCCCGAGCAGGTTCTTTGGCGTGGGCGCGTAGAAGTAGCCCCCCTGCATGAAGAAGCCGACGTGAGTGCTGGTGAGCTCGAGGCCGGCAAGTCCGGCGACGTTGTAGCCGACGTGAATCTCGCGGTACTTATCTTGATCGCGGTTCGTCGTCGTCCTTACGTAAAGCCGACTGCTGGTGAAGGCGGGTCCCACCCCGAACTGCACGTACACGCGAAACCACTCGGTGACTGGGAAGAAGGCGCGTGCATGTAGGTCGAGCGTCCACGTGTTCCAGTTGAAGTGGTCGTCCGGCCCGATGCCGCTATCGCGATTCCACTCCCGCTTGTCGAGGAGGTTGGTCTGCAAGAGCAGGCTGAAATAGGGAACCACGATCCCTTCGAACGCCGCGGAAAAGCGAAACGGCGAGGCGCTCCAGCGCTCGAAGCCGAACGTCTCGAGCGTGCGCGTATAGTCCGTGCCCTCGACCGGCCAGCCGCCGCCGATACCGAGCTCGAGACCGAAACGCTGTCCGTCGACGAAGGGTCGATCATCAGCAAGGGCGGATCCCCTGGAGGCGAGTACGACCAACAGCGATGCCAAGACGAGCGAGGTGCGTAGCCCCATGACGCGATACGCTGCAAATGCCGTGCCGAACGAAAAGCGCTTGGGTTCTCGAGCGTCGCCGACGCTCGGTATGACGCAAAGTGCACGCAGTGTGCCCGTGGGTCACACGTTCGTTCTCGGTCGCCCAGCCGAGCTCGCGAGCCAGGGCGCCAGGTTGGCGCTGAGTGCTTCACGCGTCGATCGGCGGCGCGTTCTGCACGACGAAATCGACGAAGCGAGACTGGACCTGCTTGGACGCGAGCGCCCGCTCTGCCGGAGGCAGGTGCGTAATCGCCTTGACCGCATGGTTGAGAAACGCGGCGCCCCGGCTGTCGCTCTCGTCGAAGAGCAGATCGGCGAGGCGTCCGCGCTCGAGCATTTGCCTCACGACCCGTTCGATGGTGTTTCGCGGCACGTGGCTCGGCTGCGCTCGGCGCTCCATTTCGATTGCGTGCT
>JAHELW010000065.1 GCA_024643985.1 Myxococcales bacterium
GGATCCAAAGCGCCGGAGCGATGGCGAGCACTGCCAAAAAGTGGTGGTTGGCGAGCGCCAGCCCGAGCGCGATTGCGGCTTGATAGAGCGGGCGCACGTCGTCCGGCGAGCGAGAGACCCGCAGCAGCCGCTCGATCGCGATGCAGATCAGCGCCGCTTGAAGCGCGTAGACCTCGGGGCGAACCGCCTGAAACCACCATGCGTGCGTACCCGCGACCCACCAGGCCGCGGCCAGCGCAAGAGGAAACCTGAGCGAGTCGCGCACCACGTCACCGGCTTCGAGCGTGTGCTCGAAGGCCAGCGCCAACGCCGCGATCGCCACCGCACCGAGAACCGCGCAAATCAGCGCGACGCGGAAAGCAAGCGAGCCGATGGGAAACAGGTTTGCCAGCCCGAGGAGGATTGCGGCTGCGGGCTGACCCGGGGGATGAGATACGCCGAAGTCGGAAGCGGCGGCGACCAGCTCGCCGCTGTCGAACCAGTGCGCGTACCCCGTCGCGCTACCGACGTACAGCAGCAGCGGCGGCAGCCCGGCGATCAGGGCCTTGGTCAGCGTTTCCCGCATGGTCGCGCCATGATCGGCCGAGCCCCGGCGCGGGGTCAAATCTACGTCGAGCGCAGTCGCATCTGTGCGATAGTTCTCGGATGGCGAAGCGAGGGATGAAGCTCTGGCTCATGAAAAGCGAGCCCGACGTGTACTCGATCAACGATCTCAGGCGGGACGGTACCGAGCACTGGGAAGGCGTTCGCAACTACCAGGCCCGCAACTTCATGCGCGACATGGCCGAGGGCGACTTGGCTCTCTTCTACCACTCGAACGCGAAGCCACCGGGCGTGGCCGGCATCTGCCGAATCGTACGCGAAGCCTACCCCGACCCGACCCAGTTCGATCGAAAGAGCGAGTACTACGACCCGAAGAGCAAGAAGGACGACCCGCGCTGGTCGATGGTCGACGTCGAGTTCGTCGAAAAGTTCGCGGAGGAGGTGTCGCTTCAGACGCTGAAAGACGAGCCGGCGCTCGAAGAGATGCGCGTCACCCAAAAAGGCTCACGCCTCTCCGTCCAGCCCGTCGAAAAGAAACACTTCAAAAAAGTCCTCAAAATGGCCAACGCCCAAACCAACCTCTAGGGGACATTCTCCCCCCTCGAAAACCCCCTAATTCCCACCACTTACGACCCACACCGCGAAAACCCGACTTCAAGACAGCGCTGCCGCGCATACGGGGTGACCTGCCCTGTTTCTTCGGACCACGAGTTAGTACAGAGCTGCCTCGCCACGACCAGGGTTAGGGGTTGAAGGGTTCTGGCGGACGAAGGCCGCCGGGGTCAAGTAGGCGATGGACGAATGAGGTCGGACCTCGTTGTACTCGCGTCGCCATTGCTCGATGCACACGCGGGCTTCGGCACGGCTCGGACCCCACACCTCATCCGGGTTTTCGCGGTGTGGGTCGTAAGTGGTTGAAAAGAGAGCGTTTGAGAGAGGGGAGCATGTCCCCCCTTCTGCGGTAGGACGTATGCGGAGGAGAATCGGTCGGGATGCCCAGCACAGCGAGTGGGGGCGAGCGTAGCGAGCGGGCACCCACTCGCGAGCACGGGCGTCGCGACCGATTCTCCGGCCTTACGGGCCGCATTTGCAGGCGCTCCCGCTCCGCGCAGGCCCGCGTCGCGTTTTTTCCGTGCCCCGTATCGAAGGCCAAACCTCACACCCAGCAGTCCTGCGCCGACGCCCCGTCGTTCGTGACCGTCAGGCGGACGTGGTGGCGTCTCTTGGTGCCGTTGACTTTGCGGTGTCGCGGGACCTCGGCGGCGTTGACGTAGAGAGTGCCGTCTTTTTGGACCTGACCCGGACGCAGCTTTCCGGACTTGGTGCGCCTGTGCATGTGGCCGGCGACGGTTGCGAGCACGCGGCGGCCGCTGTCCCGCGCGTGCCGAATGGCCTCCTCCAAGTCGCGATCGCCCCAGTCTTCCTCTTTGCGTCGAAAGTCGCACCCCCAAATGGAGCTCGCACGATCGCCGAGTCCCGAAGGACCGTTGTGCGCCAGGAAGAGGATCGGCGCGTCGTCGCATTGGTCGACGAGTGACTTGAGAAGCACGGCGGAGTCCTCCATCGAGCGCACGCCGAAGGCGCCTCGAAGGTAGCGAATGCAGGCGAGACGCCGTCCGCCAATCGAGTGCGGTCGTCCGACTACGATATTGAGCGGCACGCCGCCCGGGACCACGCGTCGGCGGCTGTATGCCACCATGTCGACGTGGCCGAGCGCCCGATCGAGGCTATGGCATCGGCGTGCCTGGCCCCGGCAAAACGCGTCCCGAAACCGGTGTGCGCGTGGCGCGATCTCGGCGCCGAGCTGAAATGCGTGCAGACCATCGTGATTGCCCGGGATGCACATCGCAGGCACGTCGAGCTTTCGAAGGGAGCGCGCGAGTCGCAGCCCGCGAACCTGAGTGTATCCCGCGAGGTCGCCAACGAAGAGCAGTAAGTCGTATCCGCCGCGGTTGAAGAAAGCGATGTCGGCCTCGTCCCAGAAGAGATGCACATCGCCGATGACACCGATGGTCGCCGCTTGCGTAACGCCGGCATTCATGGAACGAAATCTAGCCTACGCAGAGAAACGCGCGAGCGGGAAGGGACGAGCCGATGACAGCTCCCACGATCCAACGCCGTGAGCCTGCCCTGGTGCTGGTTCTCAGCATCATCACGCTCGGCGTGTACCTGCCGTTCTGGTACCACGGCGTTTACGACGACCTCTCTCGCCTCAACGGCCGAACTCCCAGTGGTCACGGCTTCTGGCTCGACTTCTTTTTCGTGATCATCACTTTCGGCATCTACGGGATCTGGGTCGACTATCAGATCTCGCAACAGATCGCCGAGTTCGAAGACCGCAACGGCCTCGGTCCCGCCCAGGACACCTCCATCATTGCCGTCATTCTCGACGTGGCCGGGTACGTGACCGGCTTCTTCACCAACGTGGTGACGAGCGCGATTCAACAGGACCAGCTCAACCGTCTTGCCGAAAAGCTCGAAAGCCGGCTCCTCACTGAGGCGGGAATGACGGCCTGAAGCGGCAAATGCACACCACTCCGCTGCTTGCGATTTTCGTCGGGGGGAAATCCACGCGCATGGGAACGCCCAAAGGTCTGCTCGAGGCACCGGGCGGCTCCGAGTCGATCGTCGAAGCACTCGTCCAAAAGGGGCGCGACGCAGGCCTTCTCCCCGTGCTGGTCGGCGAGGCCACGCCCTATGCGGGCATCGAATCGGACGTACCCCGGATCGACGACGAGCCGCCCGGGGCAGGACCGCTCGCCGGATTGAACGCGGCGGTCCGACACGCAATCCAGCACGGCCATCCCTCGGTCGTCGCGGTGGCATGCGACATGCCCCACATCGAAGTCGCGCTGCTCGAGCGCCTTGCCTCGCATGAGAGCGAAGCCGCCGTGGTCGCTCCGCGCCTCCGCGAGGATGCGCCTTGGGAACCCATGCTCGCCCGATATCAGCCTGGGCGCCTGGCCTCTGTCCTCGACGCGGAAATCGCAAAGGGCACGCGCTCGTTTCAGAGGCTCTTCGCTGCGCTCCAGGTGGAGGTCTTTCCGCTCACGCCGGAGGTAGCGCGGGCGCTCGAGGACTGGGACACCCCTGACGACGTGAGCGCCTAGCCCTAGACGTTAGGCCTCTCAAACGCCTGCCTGCTACGCTCCCGCCCACATGACCGACATCGGCCACGCGCTTCGCGACACCTTGCTTGCCCTGACTCGGATTCCGAGCCCGATTGGGGAAGAGGCGGAGCTCTGCGATCACGTGGAGGACCGGCTCTCGGCCAGCCTCGGAAACGAAGCGATCACGCGATTTCACGACAGCTTGATCGTCCATGCGGCGCAGCGTTCCCACACGGCGCGAATCGCGCTGGTCGGTCACCTCGACACCGTGCGCACACAGCATGACGGCCCTCCCCGCGTCGAAGGCAATCGCCTTTACGGTGCCGGTGCAGCCGACATGAAGTCGGGGCTCGCCGTGATGATCGAGCTCGTCGAGCGGCTCGACTTGAACGCCCTCCCCTGCGACCTGACGTTGATCTTCTACGAGCGCGAAGAGGGGCCGTTCGAGGAGAATCGGCTCGGCCCGATTCTCGATACACATCCGGACCTGCACGAGCTCGATCTAGCGATCTGCCTCGAGCCGAGCGACAACCAGATGCAGCTGGGCGCCATGGGCTCGGTCCACGCCACGCTCACGTTTCTCGGACGCACGGCTCACAGCGCGCGTCCTTGGCAGGGCGAAAATGCGCTCTTCAAAGCAGCCGACTTCATTCGGGTGCTCGAGCAGCGGGAGCCGCACGACGTCGAGGTTGACGGTTACGTGTTTCGTGAGGTGATGACGCCCACGCTCATCGCTGGAGGGCATGCCCGAAACGTCGTGCCGGGGGAAGTGGAGCTCAACGTCAACTACCGGTTCGCGCCCGGGCGCACCCCGGAGGAGGCGTTCGCGGAGCTCCGCGAGCTCGCTGGCGATCAGCACAAGATCCTGGCGACCGACCTTTCGCCGGCTGGCCACCCACATGCCTCGGACGCCTACGTGCAGCACCTGATGACCTGCGGCGTCAACGGTGTTCGAAGCAAGCAGGCCTGGACGGACGTCGCGCGGTTCGACTCCATTGGCGTCGCGGGTGTGAATCTCGGTCCCGGGACGGCCGCGCAGGCGCATCAGCCGAACGAGTACACCGAGCTCGAACAGGTCGTCGAAGGCTATGCGATTTTCGAGAGGTTCTTCACCCGGGTCGCGGACAGCCCGTTCTACGACTGAGGGTCAGCGTTTCTTGCACTCGCCGTACGCTTTGAAGGAGCGCGCGGGAGACACGGCACGCACGATCGTCTCGGCCGTGCCCTTCGGACCGACCGTGACCGGCTGCTTCGGCTCCGGGTCGACGTCCGTCCACACCTCGCATTGAAGCTCGATGTCACAGCGATTGGTCACGATGACCACGTGCTTGTACGCGAGGGCTCCGTAGCGCGCCTCGCCATGAACGCTGTAGCAGTTCCTCACGTCGTCCTCGTCGGCCCGCGCCTCCATTCCGGACGAAGCCGCGAAAGCGACAAGGAAGAACGCCACGAGCACCGAGCGACCTGTTTTCATCATGAGGTTCATTTTCAGTGAATCGAGACGTCCGGCAAGTTCCAGCGATTCACCCCCGGAAAAGGGGTCAGACCCCGTTTTCGAGGGGTTAATCACGAGACGCCCTGAAAACAGGGGTCAAACCCGTTTGCGCGGGGGCAGCGATCCGCTTGCGCGGGAGCACGAGAGGTTGATTTCGCGCGTGCCGCACGTGCGAGACCCTGAAAAAACCGTGGGAGAAAAAGGGGTCAGACCCCGAATACGAGGGGTTAATTCTGGGGGGTGGAGGGGCTTTACTCGAGGGTTTTGATTTTGAGGTCGAGCAGCTGTTCGGGGTCGACGCGGGACGGTGCGCCGGTCATCAGGTCGTTCGCGCGCTGCGTCTTCGGGAAGGCGATCACGTCGCGAATCGATTCCGTCTCGGCGGCCAGCATCGCCACGCGATCCATACCGAACGCGATGCCCCCGTGCGGCGGGGCGCCAAACGTGAGCGCATCCAGCAGGAACCCGAACTTCTCGCGAGCCTCTTCGTCACTCAGTCCGATCACCTCGAAGACCTTCTTTTGAACTTCGGGGTCGTGAAGACGGATCGAGCCTCCGGCGATCTCGAAGCCGTTCAACACGAGGTCGTAGCGGTAGCAGAGCACGTTCCCCGGATCGGTTGTGAGGAGCTCGATGCACTCGTCGTGCGGACGCGTAAACACGTGATGGGCGGCCTCCCAGCGCTTCTTCTCTTCGTTGCGCTCGAAGAGCGGCGGATCGACCACCCAGAGGAAGTTCCACTCCCCGCCGCTGCCGGTCTCCGGAATCAAGCCGAGCCTGCGAGCGACGTGAATCCGAAGGTTCGCCATGACGGTGTGGACTTTCGGCGCGGGCCCGAATTGGAACAGGATCAGATCCCCGTCCTTGGCACCGACGGCGTCGTTGACCGCCGCGCGGAACTCCGCCGTCACCATCTTGGCGAGCGGGCTCTGAAGCCAGTTGCCCTCCCCGTCGACCTTCGCGCGGGCAAGCCCCTTCGCCCCCATTTGACGCACGTATTTCTCGAGCGCGTCCAGGTCTTTGCGCGAGAAGCCGTGCCCGGCCGGAACGACCATCGCCTTGACGATCTCCGTCGGAAGGTCCCGGCGATAGATGCCATCGCTGAACTTCTTCGCGATCGGCTCGAGCATCCCGATGCCGCCGCCGCCGTGCTCGATCGTGAGGTCGGTGAGATCGACGTGCTCCATCTGAAAGCGCATGTCGGGCTTGTCGTTGCCGAACCGCTCCATCGACTCGGCGAAGCCAAGTCGCGGAAAGCGCGCCTCCGGGTAGAGCTCTCGAAGGTCGACCCCCAGCACCTCGTTCCACAGCCGAAAGACCAGACCCTCCAACACCTCGAAGAGATCGTCCTGGTTGATGAACGACATCTCGACGTCGATCTGAGTGAACTCCGGCTGACGGTCGATTCGAAGATCCTCGTCGCGGAAGCAACGCACGATCTGGTAGTACTTGTCGTACCCCGCGCACATCAGCAGCTGCTTGTAGAGCTGCGGGCTTTCCGCAAGCGAGTAGAAATGCCCGCCGTAGAGCCGCGACGGCACGAGAAAGTTGCGCGCGCCCCCCGGCGTGTACCGCACCATGAAGGGCGTCTCGACCTCGAGAAAACCGTTTTCGTGAAAGTAGTTGCGTGCCTCGTGATTGAGCTTGCTCCGCATCACGAGGTTCTTCTGCAGGCTCGGGCGCCTGAGATCGAGGTAGCGGTACTCGAGCCGCTTGTCTTCGCCGGTGGAGATTTGGTCTTCGATTTCGAACGGCGGAGTCTCCGCCTTGTTGAAGACGGTTGCTTCGTGCGCGATCATCTCGATTGCGCCCGTCGCGAGCCGCGGGTTTCGAAGGCTCGTTCCGTCGTCTTTGGCTCCGCGGTCCCGCACCTTGCCGCGAACGCCGAGCACCCACTCCGACCGCGCCTTTTCGGCGGCCCGGAACGCCTGCTCGTCGGTGGTCTCCGGGTCGAAGACCACCTGGGTCAGGCCGTCCCGGTCGCGAAGGTCGATGAAGATGCAGCCACCGTGGTCGCGGCGATTCTGGACCCAACCGAACAGAACGGCTTCCTCGCCGATGTGCTGCTCTCTCAACTCACCACAGGAATGCGTACGTTTGAGCTCGTCGATGAAACGGGCCACTCAGGCCTCCTTCAGCCCGAATTTCCGGGCGGTGCGGGAAGGTAGCCGCCTCGCTCCCCGCGTCAAGTACGCGCCGATTGTCCCGCATGTACGGGCAGTTGCGCTCGACGGCAGCCCCGTAGACAATGCGCGTCGGGGACGATTCACCTTTGTCGTGAGGGAGATATGGCGGCGGGACAACTCGAATGTCACGTGTGCGGGGCAAGCAACCCGGGCAGCGCCGATCGGTGCGTATCCTGCGGAGCGCGCCTCTCGGAGCTTGCAACCGAGCTAACCGACGAAGAGCTCTACGCTCGGCGTCACCAGCCCGACGAGTTCGCGATCCGCTGGGTGTTCATTTCGTTCGGCCTCTTTCTCGTCGCTGCGGCGCTGGCGCTCGGCCTTCTACCGATGGTGATTCCAAGCTACGACCCGCAGGGCTTTCCAGGCATCGTGATCACGATCGTGCTCTGGTTCGTCGGCGCCGCCGCGATCAACTACGTGTCCCCGGGCAAACGCTTTCTCGAGCCTCCCGTCGGCGGGTTGCTCGCCGCGATCCCGACCATGGCCTTCCTCTCGCGCATTGCGGACGTGTACCAGCTCTCGAGCGGCGCGTACGTTCTCGGCGCGCTGATGGCGACCATGATGGCATTGATGGGAGCGTTCGTCGGCAACCTTCTCCGCGGTGATCGCGCACAGAAGCCACCGCCCAAGAAGAAGGCGACTCGACGGCCGAAAATGGTCTGACGCTCAAAATCGAAAGCGGATGCCGAATCCCGGGATCAGCACGAACCCTCCGCGGTCGAGCGACGTTCCGGCATGGTCGATGAACCAGTGCTCGTACGCGGCGGTGAGCTCGACCAACGCGTGGACCCGCCTCACGCCGAGAGCCATCCCGATGACCGGCCCGATTCGCAAACCTGCGCCGCTTGCGCGTTGCTCGGATCCCGCGATCTGAAAATCCCCGAACACGTACTCACCGCTCCCGCGGGCGCCAATCCAGATCTCGTAGATACCGCCGATCTCCGCGCCGAACACGAAGGGCACCTCGAAGCCGACCCGGCCGCCCCGCCCCGATCGGTCGCGATCGGGAATCCAGCCCCCATAGGGCGCCATCCCGACGACGAGCGCTTTGCGCGTGGTCCCCTCCTGGAGGACGCGCTCGTAGCGCGCCTCGGCACGCACGGTCGCGCCGGACACCATCAAACCGAGGTCCCAGCGCTCGGCAAGCCCGTATCGGCCGTACGCCATCGGCACGACGCCGCCCGCGTCGGCCGCATACCGGTACTCGGATTGCCCGGGGTCGAGCACGGCGGGGTCGCGCAGATCACCGAGAGGAACTCGGGCCGCACCTCCGAGGCCGAGGTCGGTTCGATGCCTCGGAGTCAGGGCGCCGCCGCTCATCGAGGGGACCGCCGTCGCGCAGCCGCCGAGCGTCGCGAGCGTCACCAACAGGAAGACGGCCCCAATCGACTTCACGGTAGCGTTCGTAGCTTAACTTTGAGCGGCCGTGGATCTTTTTCGCCCGGAGGTGCGTCGCGCCCCACGGGACCATCGACGAAGTCGGCCATCAGGTCGTAGTCGGCCGCATCGGTGACGAGCACTCGACGGATCTCCCCCGCCCGCGCCGTCCCGTTTGCCAGGTACACGCTCCCGTCGACCTCGGGTGCCTGGCCCCACCATCGACCCTGCAAGAGAAGCTCACTTTCATCGCTCACCCCCTCGACCAACACGTCGAGCTCGGTTCCGATGCGCAGCTGCAGTCGCTCCCGGCTGATCGGACCCTGCACCCTCATCAGCTCGTCGCGACGCGCTTCGGCGACGGAGGGCTCGACGAGCTCGCGCATTTCCGCGCTCCTCGTTCCGTCCTCGGGCGAGTAGAGGAACACCCCGACGTGATCGACCTCGGCCCACTCGACGAACGCCACGAGCTCTGCGAAGTCGTCGTCCGTCTCGCCGGGATGGCCGACGATGAAAGTCGTTCGAAACACGCTATCGGGGATCGACTTCCGGAGCCGCTCGACGAGCTCGTACATTCGCTTGCCCCCGTGACCGCGCCGCATGGCTCGCAGCACGGTGTCGGAGGCATGTTGAAGCGGCATGTCGACATAGGGGAGCACCCTGTCGTGCCGGGACAGCACCTCGACCAGAGGCTCGGTGAGCTTCTCCGGGTAGAGGTAGTGAGCGCGAACCCAACGAATCCCACGAACATCGGCCAGCGCCGTCAAGAGCTCCGCGAGGGATTGCCTGCGCGGGAGGTCGCGGCCGTAGGCGATCGTGTCCTGGCTGATCAAATTCAGCTCGACGACACCCATGTCGGCGAGCCGCTCGGCTTCTCGAACCAGATCCTCGATCGGGCGGGAGCGCTGCTTTCCGCGAAAGGAAGGGATCGCACAGAAACTGCACTCGCGATTGCACCCTTCGGCGATCTTCACGTACGCACTGTGGGTCTGCCCCGTGAGAACCCGAGGGTCGTCTGCGCGCATCGTGTACTGAGCGGGATTCCCGACGAGCATCCGTTCCGTACGGCCCTTCAGCACCTCGCGAAGCTTCAGCATGTCGCTCGAGCCGAGGAAATGATCGACTTCGGGGAGCTCCGCTGCCAGCTCCTCGGGGTAGCGCTGAGAGAGACAGCCCGCGATTACGAGCTTCTTGCAGGTCCCGGCTTCTTTGTGTGCGCCCATCTCGAGAATCGTCTCGACCGACTCCTCCTTGGCGGGTCCGATGAAGCCGCAGGTGTTGACGACGATCACCTCGGCCGCGCCCGGATCGTTCACGATCTCGTAGCCAGATTCGCTGCTCACACCGAGCATCACCTCCGTGTCGACGCGGTTCTTGGCGCACCCGAGCGAGACGAAGTGAATGGTTTTGGGCTCCCCCATTTCCGCTGATTACTTGGAAATTCGGGCCCGAGCTACCCGGCTGCCCACCGCGCGAGCCCGGGTTTTACGCCTCGATTTGCCTCCACCCGAGATTGCCGTATAAGGCCGGCCTCGCGCGGGCTCCGAAAAGACCAGGGAATTCGCGCCAGGAGCCTAGCTAAACATGTCTCGATATACAGGACCACGAGTGAAGCGGATGCGTGCGCTCGGGCTCGATCTGCCCGGCCTCTCCCGCAAGAGCATGTGGGATCGTCCCTACCCGCCAGGCGTGCACGGCCCGAAGTCGGCCCGTCGCCGAAAGATGAGCGACTTCAAGAAGCAGCTGCTCGAAAAGCAGAAGCTTCGCTACAACTACGGCCTCAACGAGGGCCAGTTCATGCGGCTCTACCGCGAGGCGGTGCACAGCAAGGAGCCGTCTGGCGACAAGCTTCTCGAGTTTCTCGAGCGCCGGCTCGACAATGCGGTATTTCGTGCGGGTTTCGCGCCGACGATCCCCGCGGCACGCCAGCTGGTTTGCCACGGCCATTTCCTCGTCAACGGCAAGCGCCTCGACATCCCGTCGTACCGCGTTCGCGAGGGCGACGTGATCAGCCTGCGCGAGCGCAGTCAAAACCTCGCGACCGTCGACGCGGCCCTCGAGGACGTTCGGCTCGCGCGGCCTGACTGGATCGAGTTCGACGAAGGCAAGAAGACCGCGACGATCAAGGGTCTTCCAAAAGTCGACTCGGTGCCCTTCCCGCTCGAGATCGACCTCGTCATCGAGTACTACTCGAAGCGCCTGTAGGAGCTTGCCCTCCATCGACGTCGTCATTCCCGCGCTCGACGAAGAGCGGGCGCTTCCCCACGTGCTTGGCGACATTCCGCGTCCACCGGTCCGGCGCATCGTCGTGGCGGACAACGGCTCGACCGACGCCACGGTCGAGGTCGCCCGCCGCCACGGCGCCGAAGTCGTCTGCGAGCCCGAACGTGGCTACGGGGCGGCCTGCCTGAAGGCGCTCGCGCACCTAGCCGCCGACCCGCCCGACATCGTCGTGTTCTTGGACGGCGACTACAGCGACCACCCCGATGAGCTACCACTCTTGATTCAGCCGATTGTCGATGGCGAGGCCGAGATGACGATCGGCTCTCGGGCGACGGGGCGAGCAGAGCGAGGCGCGCTGAGCGCCCAACAGCAGGTGGGCAACGCGATCGCATGCGCCGCGCTCCGGCTTCTCTACCGCGTCCATTACACGGATCTCGGCCCCTTCCGCGCCATTCGATGGCGCACGCTCGAAGGACTCCGGATGGAGGACCGGAACTTCGGCTGGACGGTCGAGATGCAGATCAAAGCCGCGAGGCAACGCGTCCCGTACCGGGAGGTGCCCGTGTCCTACCGCCCGCGCATCGGCGTTTCGAAGGTGAGCGGCACGCTCCGCGGCTCCGTGAGCGCGGGCGCGAAGATCCTCTGGCTGCTAGGCCGCTACGCATGGAGCTAGCGCAGCTCGCCGTGTTCGTGCGGCCTCCCGACGAAGGTGCCGTGAAGACGAGGCTGGCAGGCGTCCTCGGAACCCCGCAGGCCGCCGCGCTCTACGAGGCGTTCGTCGAGGACGTGCTCGGGCTCTGCGCTCGCGTGCGCGAGGCCGGACGCATCGACGTCGCGCTCTGGGCGACCGAGCTCGACCATCCCTCGATTTCCAAATGGGGCCGGGCGCTCGAGACCGCGCCGCGCCTTCAACCGGACGGCGATCTCGGGGCCCGGCTTTCGGCCGCATTCGACGATGGGCTCCGCTCGTACGAGAGGGTCGTCGTGATCGGAAGCGACATGCCTACGCTTCCCCTGGAGCTCATCGTTGCCGCATTCGACGGGCTCGACAAAGCGCCGATGGTGCTCGGCCCCTCGAACGACGGTGGCTACTACGCCGTTGGCGCCACGCACGGAACGAAGCTCCGTTTCGACCGCATCGAGTGGTCTACGCCATCGGCGCTTCGCGATACGCTTCGCGCGAACGCCGAGCTGGGTCCGCGGCTCCTTCCCCCGTGGTACGACGTTGACGAGCCCGAAGACCTCGAAATCCTGCGCGCGCATCTCTCGGTGAGCCCCGGCGCTGCCCCCGCGACGGCGCGTTTCCTCCGCGCGCTCAGCCGCGATCAGAGATAGGGCGTCATCAATCTCGCCGTACCGTCCCGGAGGTTCTTCCAGCGCGACCGTCGGCCGAGCTCGTCCATCGTCAATAGGCGCGCGCCGCCGAGGCGCGTTCGAACGTGGGCGTCGAGCGTCTGACCGAGCTCGTCGTCGTAACACTCCAAGTTGAACTCGAAGTTGAGGCGCAGGCTCCGGGGGTCCCAGTTCGTCGAGCCGATCGACGCCCAGTACGCATCGACCACGAAGATCTTCGAGTGGTCGAAGGGAGGCGGCGTGAGCCAAAGCCTCACGTTCCCCTCCAGAACCAGAGGATAGGAACCCCACATCGCCCACCGCACCACGGGGAGGTTGCCGACCTCGGGCACCACGATGTCGACTTCGACCCCGCGGTACGCCGCGAGATGAAGCGCCTTCAGCAAAACGCTGTCGGGCAAGAAGTACGGCGTCATGATTCGAATCGAACGGCGCGCCGCCGTGATCCCCGCGAGAAACACGCGCTCGAGATTGTTGATGTCGAGGTCGGGCCCGTCGGTGATTCCGCGCGCAAGCACGGGCCCGTGCGGTTCGAGGTCTGGAAACCAAGAGGCGCCTTGGAGCTGTTCGCCGGTCGTGAACGCCCAGTCGCGCGCGAACGTCTGCTGGAGCTGTCCGACGACGGGTCCGCGCACCCGAAAGTGAACGTCTCTCGTCGCGTACTTCGGGTTGGACGCGAGCACGCAGCCTTGCCGGATGTTGATCCCGCCGGTGAAGCCGAGATGTCCGTCGACCACCATGATCTTGCAGTGATTGCGCAAGTTGAAGTGCGTGAGCGTGCGCGGTAGGAGCGCCGGGAGAAACCTCGCGACGATCACGCCCCGCTTCTTGAGCACGCGATGGATCCGCGGCCGTGCATACCGCGTGCCCACGTCGTCGATGAGCACTCTGACTTCCACGCCGCGCTCGCGTGCATCGGCAAGCGCATCCACGAACTCGGCGCCGACCCCTTTGGCTTCGAAGATGTAGCTGACCAGCGAGATCGACTTCGTTGCGCTTCGAATTGCGCTCAGCATGGCGGGGTATGCCTGGTCTCCATCGACCAGCAGCTCGACGGAGTTACCGACGAGCAGCGGCCACCTCGTCACGCTGCCGACGACACGGGCATGCTCGACGAGCCTCGCGCGCTCCGCTCCGAGCTCACGGTCCAGGTCCGCGGGCGCGCGCGGCGCATCGTCGAGCGGTACGCTGTACGGGGTGGCCCCCTCCTTCAGGATCTTCGCCCGCCGCTGAATTCGATTGATCCCCAGAAAGACGTAGAGAACCGCCCCGACGAACGGCACCAACCAAATCAAACCGACCCATGCCGTTGCCGCACGCGTGTCGCTCTTGTTCAGGATCACGTGCGAAGATGCGGCGAGGGCAATGGCCACGTCGAGCACGATGCTCAGCTGAGGCGCGATGTCTCGCAGGGTTTGCCAGTCGAGCGACATCGTGGCTTGTGAGCAAGACTACGGTGTTAGGCTCTGGCGGTCGATAGATCGGCAGGGTACATTGATCGAGGTGGGGCATGCGCGATCAGTCTCTGGCTGACAGGTTTGGATTGAGTCTTCCCGGGGGCACGACGGTCTTTCGACAGGGCGAGCCGGGCGGATCGGTCTACGTCATTCGTGAAGGCCGCGTTCGCGTGCTCAAGGAGTCCAACGGGCGTCAGCGCATGATCGCCACGCTCGGTCCCGGCGAGTTCTTCGGTGAAATGGCCGTGGTGACGGGCAAACCGCGATCGGCAACGGTCGAGGTCGTCGAGGATGCGGAGCTCCTCAAAGTTCCTGCGAGCAAGCTCGAAGACATGCTTACGGACGCCGGCGAGGTCGCGATTCGCTTGATTCGCCACCTCGCAGAGCGTCTCCAACAGGCGAATCGCTTCATCGACGTCTTGCTCGAAGACGACGTGACCGCCCGCGTGATTCTCGCAATCCTCGAGCTTCTGCAAGAGGCTCGCGGGTCGGCCGCTCCGGACATCACGGAGGCCGACCTCGCGCTTCAGCTCGGGGTCGGAAAGAGCCAGGCGCGGGTTGCCCTGCAGCGCCTCAAGCGCGTTGGAGTGCTCGAGGTATCGAGCGGCTTCGTCCTGGTCAAAGACCGGGCACGGCTCGAGGAGTTTTTGCAGTTCGTTCGAAACTCGGGGAAGCCCTGATGCAGCTTCGCATCCTCGGCTGTCACGGCGGCGAGACGCCCAAGCATCGTACGTCGAGCTTTCTCGTGGGAGACACGCTCGCAGTCGATGCGGGCGCGATCACCAGCGGTCTCTCCTTGCGCGAGCAGGAGCGCATCGATGCGGTGCTCGTGAGCCATTCGCACATGGATCACATCCGCGATCTCGCGACGCTCGCCGACAACCGGTGTCAGCAAGGCGGTGCAACGCTCGACATCGTCGGCATTCCAGAAACGATTCGAGCCCTGAAGACCCATTTCTTCAACGACGTCCTCTGGCCGGACTTCACCCAAATCGACGCAAAGGACGGCCCGACCATCCGGTACGTCGAGCTGACGCCAAACGAGATGTCGCCGGTGCGCGGCTACGAGGTCACGCCTGTCCTGGTCAATCACACGGTCGACACTTCGGCGTTCATCATTCGTCACGGAAGCAAGAGCATCGTGTATGGAGGCGACACCGGGCCGACCGAGGAGCTCTGGAAGCAAGTCAACGCGCTCGACGATTTGCAGGCGCTCCTCATGGAGGTCTCCTTTCCAAACGACGAGGCGCGTCTTGCGCACGACTCGGGGCACTTGACCCCGGAAACGCTGGAAAGCGAGCTCTCGAAGCTGACTCACGGACAAGAGCTTCCGGTCATGCTCTACCACATCAAGCCGACGTTCGAGCAGCGCGTTCTCCGCGAGCTCGCGAGCCTACGCGGACGAAACCTTCAGATTTTGCAACTCTACGAAGAATTCCTTCTCTGATCTTCGTTCTAGACTTGGCGCTCTCGGACGTTGGCTGTATGTTCGAAGAGTGAGTGGCGTTGCCCCAAAAAGGGCTTTCCCTTTTGCAATGCAACTTGCCGCGGGCAGCGGTTGGGCGGTACGTCCCCGCGCTGGTGCGAACTCCGACCGTCATGGAAGGAGACTCGCTGCCGTGACTCGGCCTGCGATGACCGTGGGTCTAACCACCAAGGAACGCTCCGCGCGGTCTGGGCATGGTGCTCAGAGACCCGAGAGTGCCGGCATTGCCGGGGGAGGAAAGTGCGTATGGACACAAGTAGAATCGGACTCTCACCGGAGGTGCGGGCGAGTTAGCCCATAGGCAACTCCCCCCTTGGTGGGAGTTCTGATCATAAAGGGCCGGCCCCTATACGGGCGCCGGCCCTTCCTTTTTCCGGGGCCTCATCGCTCGCCCGTCTCCTCGTATTCCAGGACTCGGCTGAAGAAGAAACGGACGAAGACGTAGAGCAGCAAGCCCACTGGGCCGACCATCAGCGTCGCCAACAGGCAGGGAATCACGAGAAAGTGGGGAATCCCTCGCCGGATCGCGTCCCGGCTTTCCCAGGCGCCGACGAAGAGATCGAAAATCAGATAGTGAATCCAACCGGCAACCACCACGTGCGGAGCGGAAAACCCCACCATCACTCCGTACAGCGTGAGGAAATTCATTTCCTTCGGAGGCGGGGCATAGCCGAAAAGCATGTATGCGTAGATCGGCGTCAGCAGCAAAAGCACGACCGGGGCGTGCACCAGTCGCTGCGTCCCACTCCAACGCGGTGCGGCAATTAGCAGCAGCCAGAACGGAAGCACCGCGTAGCTTGCGGCCTTGAACAGCATCTCTA
>JAHELW010000066.1 GCA_024643985.1 Myxococcales bacterium
AAAAAGTCCTCGGGTGGATCTTCTGGCCGTTCGCGTTCTTGATTGGCGTCCCCGCCTCCGAATGCGCCGCGATCGGAACACTGCTCGGCGAAAAGCTCGTGCTGACGGAGTTCATCGCCTATCTGCACCTGTACGAGACGCTGTCGGAGGGTGCCGTCGCGCTTTCTCCCCGTACCGTCGTCATCGCGAGCTATGCGCTCTGCGGCTTTGCGAACTTCGGCTCGATTGGAATTCAGCTCGGCGGAATCGGCGCCATCGCGCCAGAGCGCCGCCACGACCTGGCGAGGCTCGGGCTTAAAGCGATGTTCGGGGGAATGCTCGCGTCGTTGATGACCGCATCGGTCGCCGGATTCCTCTACTGACGCTGCGACAATTTGCCACCTTCACCCGGCGGCCGTGCGTGCTTACGAACATACATGATGCGTTGGGTTGCAGCATTTGCTCTCGTGGCGTTGGGCTGTGTCTCCGTCCCGGTCGAAGACACGGGCGAGAGCCGCCAAGCTCAAGCGATCGTGCGGACGACGAATAGTCCCTTTTGCCCCGGGAAGACGCTCGATTCTTGCCCGAGCCCGCGCGCTGCCGAGTGGCGTCAGGACATCAATGGGTGGGTGGCCGACGGCATGCCGGAAGCGGAGATTCGGGACCGTCTGCAGGAGCGAGTGCCGGGTTTCGACCTGAGCCCCGCGCCGGTGAAGTCGGGCTGGGTGATCCCGGCGATTGCGGTCCTCCTGTCGACCCTTTGGCTCATCATCGTAGGCCGGAGCTTTGCGCAGCCGCCCCCGCCCCGACGAAGCCGCCCTCCCGGTCCCGGCCAAGACGCGTCTTTGGACACGCGGCTCGACGAAGAGCTCGCGCGGCTGGACTGAGCCCTCGCGCGCGGGTTTTGGTTTCCGGGCCGCCGACCCCTACATTGAGAAAAGGGGTTTGGCATGACGGATATCTTCTGGGGCGGCGCGATCATCGCGATTGGGCTCTTCATGGGCGGTTCGGTGTTTCTCGGTGAATTCAGCGTGTGGAGCGTTTTGTTCGATGGCCTGGGCGTGTTCTTCGTTGCGCGAGGGGTGATCGCGCTGGTCAGGCAGAGGTCGGGATCGTAGGCGCGCCTGCTTAGACCGTGCAGATCACCGAGGAGCCGTGTCCGAAGAGGCCCTGGTTGACGGTAATTCCGGCCCTGGCGCCTTCGACCTGTCGGGCTCCGGCCTGGCCCCGGAGCTGAAAGGTCAGCTCGCACACCTGTGCAATTGCCTGCGCCGGTACCGCCTCGCCAAAGGAGGCCAAGCCGCCGCTCGCGTTGACGGGAATCCGACCGCCGATCGTGGTTTCACCGTCTCGGAGGAGCGTCTCCGCATCGCCGGGCGCGCAGAGACCGATCTGCTCGTACCAGTCGAGCTCGAGCGCCGTCGACAGGTCGTACACCTCGGCGAGATTCATGTCCTCCGGGCCGAGGCCCGCTTCTTCGTAGGCGCGGTGTGCGATCGACTCCTTGAAGCCGAGCTCCGGCGGCCCCGAGCCGGCGCTCGAGTCGGTCGAGAGATTCGGCATCTCGATGATCGTGTTCGGATATACAGGCGTGACCGTGGATACCGCCGCGATCTTGACGGGCTTGGCCGTATGCCTGCGGGCGAAGTCCATGCTGGAGAGGACGAGGGCCGCGGCGCCATCGCTGGTTGCGCAGATGTCGAGCAGATGGAGCGGGTCGGCGACGATTGCCGAGGCCAGAACGTCCTCGAGCGTCACTTCTTTCCTGTAACGGGCGTTCGGGTTGTGAAGACCGTGCTTCGCGTTCTTTACTTTGACCGCGGCAAAGTCCTCTTCAGTTGCGCCATACACGTCCATGCGCCGGCGGGCGTAGAGCCCGAAGTAGGTCGGGTTCGTGATTCCTTGAACGTGAAAGCGGAGCCAGTCCGGGTCTTCCGGCCTGCGTCCGCCGGTGGGCGCGAAGAAACCCTTCGGCGCTGCGTCCGCACCGATCACCAGCGCCACGTCGCAGAGGCCCGCTAGAATGTGGGCTCGCGCTACGCCGATCGCCTGCGCACCGGTGGCGCAGGCGCCGTAGGAGCTCGAGACCTTGGCACCCGACCAGCCGAGCGCCTGCGCGAACGTCGCTCCTGCAACGAAGCCCGGATAGCCGTTTCGGATCGTATCGCCGCCTGCTACGAGCTGGACGTCCTGCCACCGGAGCCCCGCGTCTGCGAGCGCATCCTGCGCCGCCTTCACGCCGTAGCCGATGAAGCTCTGCCCCCACTTACCCCAGGGGTGCATGCCGACGCCGAGCACCGCGACCTCTTTGCTCATGCGGTGCCTTCGTCCACGGGCTTCCAGCTCCATGTGAGATAGGTGTGATCCTCGTCTTCGTAGAGCTCGCGCAGCACGAGCTCCATGGGCATTCCGGTCTTCAACGCGTCGACTCCGATGCCGTCGGCGACTTGGCCTAGAATCGTGATGCCCTCCGCCTCGAGAGTGACCGCCGCAATCGCAAACGGTTCGAAGGGCTCCTTGGAGACGAAAGGGGGAGGCGGCTTGTAGTTCGCGCTCGTGTAGGACCAGACCGTGCCCCTGCGACTGAGCTTCACCGCTTGCAGGTCAGCCTGCTCGCAGGATGGGTTGCGGCAGAACGTCGTCTCGGCAGGAAAGAAATAGGTGCCGCACCCGCGGCACTGCGTGCCGAGCAAATGCGGCTCGTCCGCATCCATCGTGAACAAGCCTTCTACGGCCGGCGCGTGCGGTTTGTCGGGCATGGCGAGACGCTCCTAGGAATAGAACACGTTTCACTTCGCTTCAAGCCGACCGCGCGGTTGCCTGGAGCCCGCTCGGCTCACGCAGACCGGGCGTACTGCGCTTTCGTCCGTTCGAGCAGCTCCGTCAGATCCTCGCGCAGCGCCTCGAGCGCATCGAGGCTCGCCCGGCGGGTCGACCGGCGGAGCCCGTCGATTTCGTCGAGCATTCGCTCGAGCCGGCGAACGGCGGCCGTCGCCCGCCGAATCGCTTCCATTTGCTCGGCGCCCTCCGGCTTCGGGTGGAGCACCGGATTGAACCGCTTTCGTAGGTCGCTCACGGGGGCGCCCTCTTCGAAGACGGCGTGCTTGAGCTCGTTGACGACCCCTGCGTCGACGGCGCTCTCTTCGGAATCGTTGCTTGGGCCCTTTCGAAGCGCTTTGGCGAAATAGTCGACCGCGTCACACGTGGGGATTTGCTCGTTCAAGCCGTCACGCTTCAGCACGGCGGGCGCGTGCCGCTTGAGCGCCACGTACGAGCCGGCGAGCTTGTCGGCGGTGGCCTGTTTGATCTGCAGCTCGAGCGAGCAGTAGGAGTAGAAGTCTTTGTAGCCCCAATCGAGATACGATTCTCGGTTTCGTACCTCGACGAGCGCCTCCGCCATCATGACCCACGAACGTTTGAACTCGCGCGCTCTTCGAACGACGTGGACCCGGAGCTCGTCCGCTCCCTCGGCCTCGAGCGCCTCCGCGAGATCCCCCAGCCTTTGATGCGTTGCCATCGGCGCTCTATACCATCGAAGCCGAGCGTTTTATACCGAAGCTCGGGGAGCTCCACGAAGTGCCGGAAACCACCGTCGATCGAAAGACCACGCGCCGACGAGCCGCTACGGCGATGGCCGCAACGAGCCTAGTCGGCGACGTCGCTTGTCGTCTTGGCGCCCATGGCATCGACGTGATGCCCGTCAAAGGCGCTCTGCTCCAGCATTGGGTTTACGAAGACCCGAGCCAGCGAGCGATGACCGACGTCGATGTGCTGGTGCGCGGGGGTGAGGTCGAGCGCGCAGCGCGCATTCTCGAGACCGCGGGATACCGCCGGACCCCGCACCGAAGCGTGGGCGGCGTCGTCATGTTGACGCCCTTTGGACTGCCTCTCGACCTGCATCCCGAGCCCTTCGACCGCGCGCGCTACCGGCTCTCGGCCGAAGCGCTCTTTTCCCGGAGCACCGGGGACGACGCTCTCTACGGTGCGACGGTCCGTCTTCCGTCGGCGCTCGACGTGTACGCCCATCTCATCGGCAAGCTCGGAAGCGATCAGCAGAACGCGAGGAGCGAGGCGCGGCTCGACGAGATCGCGAGAGTGGGGCGCCTCCTCGGGGCCTCCCCTGCGACGACGGCGCACCACCTCGTCGCGTCGGGGATGGGCCGCGTTGCGCGCTACGCGCTGCCCCTCGTTCATCGCGTTTGCGACGACCGCTACGCGCTCGAGGTTCGAATGCACCTACCGTTCGACCCGGTCGGTGACGCCGTCGCGGCCGCCGCTCGGCTCGTGCTTGGACGCGCGACGCCCCCGTCGTTGGCGGGTGCGGTGGCTGCACACCTCTTGAACGAGTCGATTCCCAGGGGCGTCCGCTCGGGCGTTCGCGGTATGCTCATCCGGCGCCGGTAGGGCACCGACCGACGCTCAGCGCTACGACGAGAGAGGGCCGGTTGGGCAGACGACGAAGCTTCCCTTGGCGGGTGGGGAGGGTGTGCAGGCCGTCGCCACCGCCTCGAGCGGTTCCCGGTACAGGACCTGCGGCGCCTCGTAGGGTTTGCGCTCGGGTGCGCTTTCGTCGACTTCGTTCTTCTTCCGCTCCACTTCGCCCCTCGCCGCTACAGTACCGTAAGTCGGACCCGCGCGCGACCCGACTCCTCCATCCTTTGCTCCGCCGGAGGATACATCGCCAGCGGATCGCCGTGATAGGTATGCGCCGCTCCCGGGCAGAAGCGGGCCGCGTGTGCCGCATCTCCGTACCTTTCCAGCCGCCGGCGCACCTCGACCGTGGTCCGCCTGACGTTCCCGAGCGCCGAGGACTGGGCCCAGATCTCCCCGATCCGCTGCTCGTGGAGGTTTCCGACCGGCACTCGCCATTGCACGCACGGCAGGACCCTTCCGTAGGGGTCGATCGCCAGGTTGTTCGAGCCAGCGCCGCAGTGTTTGTCGGTGCCGACCATGCTTGCTTTGCGCTCGGCGGCAGGTGCCGGTGGGTCGTCGCCGGCGAGCTGCGCGCGTGCTTCGAGCGCATGCTGGTAGGCTGCGCGTCCTTCGCCGGTCGCCTCGATGGCAAGCGGGCTCTGGTCCCCGTCATCCCTCGGCTTCACCTCGGGATCGATTTGAAGCCGCACCTCGAGACTCTCACAGAGCGACATGAGCGCCTCGACCTCGACCTCGTTCCAGCGGGTCAGCACGCTGTTCGCCTGAACCCGCATCCCGAGCGCTTTCATCGTCTCGATGTTACGGACGAGACGCTCGAAGCTGCCGGGGACGCGCGTTTGGCGGTCGTGGCTCTCCGGGGTCGCGCCGTGCACGCTGACCTCGACGACGAACGGGTCGACTTCCTCGCGAAGGCGGCGCGCAACGGCGCTTTTCACCGCGTGACCGTTCGTCTTGATGCGGATCACGAAACCGAGCTCACGCGCGTGAGAGGCGATCTCGAAAAATCGCGGATGCGCCAACGGCTCTCCGCCCGTGAGCGCCAGGTTGAGCGTCCCCATGGAAGCCAAGTCGTCGAGCAGCTCGCGGTACTGTTCGAAGGACAGACGCTGGCCTCCGAGGGACAGGTCATTGTAACAAAACACGCAGTCGAGGTTGCACGCGTACGTCAGCTCCAACAGTACCGACATCAGCCGGTTCTCGCTCCACGCCCGCTTGACCGTCGAAGAAAAACTCATGTGCGCGTCATCGCTCCAGCCTCGAGCAGAGTTTCGAGCAGCGAGTCGGCATCCGCCTTCGCTCTCGCCTCGTCGACCGCGTACCGCTCCGTGACGGCCTTGACGGCGTCGGGTAGGCTCCGGCCGTCGCGAAGCTGCTCCACGATGAACGCGCCGACCTGGTTGATGACCAGCACCTCGCCGGCCTCTTGGAGAACGAAGATGCCCTCGTCGTCGAGCACGCGGAAGCGCGCGTGCGGGTCAAGCCGATAGTGTTCTGTCGAAGCTCCGGTACTCATCTTTCAATACGCTCCAAAACCTGGTGTTCTTCGCGAAGCCGAGGATACGAAAGGGAGCTCGCGTGACGAGCTCGGAGGCACGGGTCGTCAGCTCGTCGGCGAGCAAGGGGTCCACGTTGACGTAGGGGCACGACGCGACGATACGCGAGACCGCTTCTGCTTTCGAGCAGTCGCGCACCCGGGGCGTGTCACTGTGCTCGAGGCCGAGCAGTCCCGTTAGTGGGTAGGTTCGACCACGCTGCGGCCGGCCGCCGAAGTCCCCGGCAAAGGGCATGGCGAGCAGTGAAAACCCGAGGTCATCGGGGACGAGCGCGTTGAGCTCGTCGCTCAAAATCTCGAGCTCGAGCTCGGCTGCGAGCCCGCAAATCGTGGTCTTTCCCGCCCCCGAGCGTCCACAGAAGAGAAATCCGCATGGACCGTCCGCGAACGCGGCGCTGTGCAGAACCAACCCCCCCGACAGAAAGACCCGGTAGCTCGCGAGCACGCGGAAGAGGTTCTCGAAGCCCCCGAGGAACCACGCGTCGGTCAGACAGGTGAGCATCTGTGCGCGAAGGGGGGCGCGGTCGACGTTGGCCGTGAACCCGATGCCGGCGAGCTCGATGTTGGAGTCCCGAGGGGCGAGAGCCACGCGGTATTCGACCGGTCCAGGCGGTCTGCGCATGAAGCCATCGGCGCGCGGCGTGTAGTGGACGTCGATGCGCACATCGGGCTCCCGGTCATCGGGAGTCACCAGCTCGCCGAAGTGCCCTCGCACGGCTTCGAGCTGCTCGGGGACCATGCCTCCAAATCGATAGCGATGGCCGGCGAGCTCCAGGGTCAGCGCGGTCATCGAGCCACCCGGCGAGCGCGTTTCCACAGAGCGCCCGCGTAGCGCCGTAGCGCAAGCGCTCGATCTGCGGTGCGGACGCGGCAGGGGACGCGGCCGGTGACACATCGCGCAGGCGCCGCGGAGTCTGCATCGACGCAGTCGTCCGCCTGGGTGAGCGCAACCCAGCCGCGCCTGCTCGGTGCATAGCCGAGGAAGCGATGGACGTTCCAGTGGTCGCGCCTGCGGACGACGACGACGTCGCCCGGCAGGTACGTCCGCTGCCTCCGCACCTGCACGCGCGTGACGCCAGCAAGCGCAGGCATGCAGCTGCCGCGCAGCGGGAAGTCCACCGATTCCCCGACGCGCAGCCCCAGCGTCGCCATGCTCGACCACCCCCCTGTCACGGTGCTGCAACCATACCAGAGCCGGTGGGGTTGCACCCCGCGGCGAGGCCCCGATCCTCGCGTTTAACGACTCGAAACCTGAGGCGAATTGTGACCAAAAATACCTGTTGACAACCGTGTTTCCAAAGCTTTACCGTAAAAGTGTCGGTGGCGAATCAGCAACCCGCCGACATGGACACGCCGAGATTCACTCCTTGGGGGTACAACACAACGGGCACTCGGGCGGGGTTCACACCTCGCCCGAGTTTTTTTCTGCGACGTACCCCGCGCGGCGGCGCGTTTAGAGGCTTCTTTTCTTGCCGCGGAGCCCGCGCCTGCTGCCCTTGGGGCGCTTGGGCCTATCGAACGAACGGTCTCCGCTGTTGTCTTCGTAATCGCGGTCGCCTGGGTCGTAGTTGTCGCGCGCGAAGTCGTCCTGTCCGTACTCGCCAGGCTCAGGCCGAGCCGCGTCGCCGCGGTTGAAGTCGCCGCGTGGCGGCCGGTCCGGCGCGGATCCGAAGTCGCGACGCTGCCGATGCCGCGGCGGTCTCGGGCGGTCCTCCGCGATGTCGAGCCGCAGGGCTCGACCTGCGACCTCGCGGCCATGGAACTGCTCTACGGCCTGCTTCGCGTGCTCTTCAGCGGCGAAGCGAACGAAGGCAAAGCCCCTCGGGCGCCCGGTTTCGCGGTCTTTTGGAATGTGGACATCGACGACCTCACCGATTTCACCGAACAGCTCGCGAAGCTCCGCGTCCGTCGTGGCGAAGTTGAGGTTCCCTACGAATATCTTGTTTGAGATGACTTGCTCCGTTCTTTGATGTGCCCCTGTCGCACGTTTGGGTCTGGGTCCGAGAATGGGAGCATAACCCAAATTCGCACCGTTTTGGGGGTGATGGTCATCGCCTCAGTAGTGCCAAGGGAACTTTCGATAGTCCTGAGGACGCTTCTCGAGGAATGCGTCGCGGCCCTCTTGGGCTTCCTCGGTGCCGTAGGCGAGCCGCGTGGCTTCTCCGGCGAACAGCTGCTGGCCCACCAGGCCGTCGTCGACCAGGTTGAACCCGTACTTCAGCATTCTCATGGCCGTGGGGCTCTTCGAGTTGATCTCGCGCGCCCACGAGAGCGCAAAACCCTCGAGCTCGGCGTGGGGGACGACCGCGTTGACCATGCCCATCTCCGCCGCTTCCTGGGCGCTGTAATCGAGGCCGACGAAGAAGATCTCTCGGGCCTTTTTCTGCCCGACCTGGCGAGCGAGCAGCGCGGAGCCGTAGCCGCTATCGAAGCTCGCCACGTCGGGGTCGGTCTGCTTGAACACCGCATGCTCCTCGCTCGCGATGGTCATGTCGCAGACGACGTGAAGACTATGCCCGCCGCCGACGGCCCAGCCTGGGACGACCGCGATGACGACCTTCGGCATGAAGCGGATCAGGCGCTGGACTTCGAGGATGTGCAGCCGGCCGAGCCGCGCCGGGTCGATCTCGCCGGCTGAATCGGTTTCGTACCTGTATCCGTCCTTGCCTCGAATCCGCTGATCGCCGCCAGAGCAGAACGCCCAGCCGCCGTCCTTGGGCGAAGGCCCGTTGCCGGTCAGAAGCACGCACCCGACGTCCGAGGTTTGGCGCGCGTGATCGAGAACCCGGTAGAGCTCGTCCACGGTGCCCGGCCGAAACGCGTTTCGAACCTCGGGCCGGTTGAAGGCGACTCGGACGGTGCCCTGGTCCTTGGCCCGGTGATAGGTGAGGTCCTCTAGGTCGAAGCCCGGGACTTCGGTCCACTTCGACGCGTCGAATATCTCGGAAACCATGCCGCGTTACTCCGTAAACTCGTTCAACACCGCGAGGATGATGCGCCCGAGCAGAGTCGCAACCTGCTGCCGCGAGAACTCGCCGTCGATCCAGCGCTGTATGATCTCGCCCGCGCCCGTGAGGAACATGTCCGCGAGGGCGAGCGCCTCGGCGTCGTCGACTCCCGTGAGCTCACGCAGCGGAATCAGCCACGGCTGAACCAGCTGTCTGCGGAAGTCCTTGCTGATGGCGGAGATTTCCTGATCGTGCCCTGCGGACCTCAGGATCTGCCAGCCTCCGGAGCCGCGCGCTTCGATCGTGTCACACGCCGCATCGATGAACGCCCGCGCAATCGTCGCGACATCTGCCGGATCTTCCGTGTTCAGAATGTCGGGCGTGCGGCGAGCGAAATCATCCCGGAAGTCCTCGAGCACGCCCTTGATCAGCTCGTGCCGGTTCGGAAAGAACTTGTACACCACCGGGCGGGTCACGCCTGCGGCAGCGGCGACGTAGGGGATGCGCACATTGTCGACGCCATCCGTTGCGATGATGTCGGAAGCGACGCGTAGAAGCTGCTGCTGCCGATCCTCAGGGCTGAGGCGGGTGCGCGTTGCGTCGCTGGGTCGATTGCTTGACGGCATCGTTTACGAAAAAGGGGTGGCCTCCTCGACGAGAAGCCACCCCGATCGAGCTTCGAGCGCCGGTGGCTCAGTCTTGAGCGAGGTTCATCACCTGTTGGAGGCTCATCGCCAGCGTCATGTCGCCGTCGATTTTGATCTTGCCGGACATGAATGCCTGCATCGGGTTGAGCGTGCCGTTGATCATGCCGAGCCAATCCTCGTCTGACACCGTGATCGTCGCGCCAGGGCCGTCGTGCGTGCCCTTCCCGACGAAGTCGCCGGTCTTACCCTTCGTGAGGTCCAAGTAGTAGTCGCCGCCGCCGCCGCCCGTGATCTTGAACTGATAGATCGCGTTGGGGGCCGTGGCCGCGTCGTTGTTTTCGGCGGCTCGCTGCTCAAACTTTTCGAAGAATTCAGCTACGGATTCCATGGATATTTGCCTCTCTTTTCGTTTCCACCCTCGCTGGGGTTGGGTCGCCGGAAGGGGGAGTTGTACCCGAAATCACAATCGAATGCACCCCCGCCCTCGGCCCTTTTGAAACAAGCCGGAAACCTTCGCCACATCCGCTTGAAACAGCTCGGATCTAGGCTCTCCGCACTTCGAAGGAGGACCGGGGAATGGAAGCTCTCAATCAGGCGGATACGGCATGGCTCATGATCTCGTGCGCGTTGGTCATGTTGATGACGCCCGGCCTGGCGCTGTTTTACGGCGGCATGGTCGGCTCGCGGAACGTGCTGTCGTCGTTCATGCACAGCTTCATCGCGCTCGGGATCATCACGCTGCAGTGGGTGGTCATCGGATACTCGCTCGCCTTTGGCACCGACACCGGGTGGGGCTTCATCGGCGGCACCGAGTTCGCGTTTTTGAACGGCGTCGGGCTCGAGCCCCAGGAGGGCTCGACGATTCCGCACCTCTTGTTCATGGCGTTTCAAATGATGTTTGCGATCATCACGCCGGCGCTGATTTCGGGTGCGATCGCCGAGCGCATGAAGTTCTCCGCATACCTGGTGTTCATCGTGCTGTGGGCGACGTTGGTCTACGATCCGATCTGCCACTGGGTGTGGGGCCCTGACGGTTGGCTCGGCGCTCGCGGCGCGCTCGACTTCGCGGGCGGCACAGTCGTTCACCTGTCGTCCGGCGCCGCAGCTCTGATTTGCGCGCTCGTCATCGGGCGGCGTAGCCGGCCGGGGCCGCCTCACAACCTCACGCTGACCCTGCTCGGAGCCGGCATGCTCTGGTTTGGCTGGTTCGGCTTCAACGCAGGCAGCGCGCTTGCCTCGAACGACAATGCGGCGCTGGCGCTGGTCAACACGCATCTCGCCGCCGGCGCGGCTGCATTCGCATGGGCCGTCTCCGAGTGGCTGAAACAAGGCAAGCCCACGGCGCTCGGCGTTGCGTCGGGTCTGGTTGCAGGCTTGGTCGTCATCACGCCCGCCGCAGGGTTCGTAGGTCCCATGTCGGCAGTGATCATGGGGCTGGTTGCGGGCCCGATTTGCTACGGCGCCGTGATGCTCAAGGGCCGGCTCGGGTACGACGATGCGCTCGACGCGTTTGGCATCCACGGCGTGGGCGGGGCGCTTGGCGCGATTCTGACCGGTGTATTCGCGGCCGCCGTTTGGGGTGGCACCGACGGCGTCATCGCCGGCAACAACGATCTCTTCATCGAGAACATCATCGGCGTGCTTGCTGCGGCCGCGTACTCGTTTGCCGTCACGTTCGTGCTGCTCAAGGTCATCGACGTGACGATCGGCCTCCGTGTTTCGGGGGACGAAGAGAGCGAAGGCCTCGACGCCAACCTCCATGGCGAAGAGGGCTACCACATGGGCGGCGCCGGCGCGCTTGCCGAGACCGACTGACGGGCCCGTTGTCCGGGACCTGCGTTCGTCGTAGGTCTCGGACATGCGATGGTTTCACCGGTGGTTTGGGAAGAAGGAGCGCCCTCGGCCTCCGCTTCCCGAGGCCGAAGAGCGCGACTACACGCTCGCCGAGCTCGGCGCCTACGACGGGTCCGATCCGTCGAAGCCGCTCCTCGTCGCGATCCGGGGATGGGTCTACGACGTCGGCCGCGGGCGCGACTTCTACGGTCCGGGCGGACCGTACGGCATGTTCGCCGGGAAAGACTGCACGCGCGCGCTGGCGAAGGTCGCGTTCGATCCGGAGCTCTTCACCGGCGACCTCGACGGGCTCGACCCCGACGAGCTCGAGAAGCTCGCCGAGTGGATCGAGATGTTCGAAGCAAAATACCGGCGCGTCGGCCGTTTGCTATCGAGCGGCTAGCGAGCACGGCGTCGCGGTCCGCCCGCTGACTCTGCTCGATGAGAAGCGCCGGTACCGCCGCACCATGCACGGGCAGATCGGGCAAAACTGGAATGTCTACGGCTAGATCGGCATGATGAGAGAGGGTATGCGGGGGACGGTATCGGCGATGGGGATCTGCGCGCTCGTTGCGAGCGGCTGCTACCAGACGATCGACGTCGAGGCCTACCTGGACGGCGGATTCGATGCGGGTTTCGACGGGGGAGCCGACGCGGGCAGCGATGGCGGCACCGACGGCGGCACGGACGGCGGGACCGACGCAGGGACCGATGGCGGGACCGACGCAGGGACCGATGGCGGAATGGACGCGGGCATGGATGCTGGGACCGACGCGGGCATGGATGCTGGGACCGACGCGGGCATGGACGCCGGGATCGACGGCGGAGCTGATGCGGGGACCGATGCCGGTATGGACGCGGGCACGGACGGCGGGACCGACGCGGGTACGGATGCCGGGGCCGACGCGGGTATGGATGGCGGCACCGATGCGGGCACCGACGCCGGGACCGATGCGGGCATGGATGCCGGAATGGATGCGGGAACCGATGGGGGTGCCGATGCCGGAATGGATGGCGGCATCGATGCCGGGACCGACGCCGGGATCGTGACGGACTGCTCGGATCTCTGCGCGTCGTTCCTCGACTGGACGACCGACGAGCTTCGATGCATCGGGGGCGTGCTCCGGATCGCCGGCTACGCGCCCGGGGCGACGCCCGAGTGCCGCGTGATTCGGAATGAGGCCGAATGCGAGGCCTGCGCCGAGGGAATGGGGCTCACCGACAACGTGTGCGCCGGACTTGCGTTTCTGTGCCTTCCCTGAGCCACGCGGAGGCCAAGATGCAGGCGCCGCCTGCAGCCGTGTCGTGTTCGCATTGACCCTCTTTTGCCTCCGGCTCAGCCTCCTTGGGTGAACGGTGAAAAAATCATCAACGAGGTGATGGGAGGCGGTCTCCGCGCGCTCAACCGGTTGGCGGGCTCTCCCCTCGTCGAGCGCCTCGGGCTGGAAGAGCGCACGCAGCAGCTCGTCTACGAGGGCGCGAAGCGCATGGCCGGGACTGCGGCCAAAGCGGCAAAGCGCTTGTCTTCCAAGCGGCTCGGCGAGAGCCGACGTCCGCGCGGGTCACGCAGGTTCGATCTCACCCTGAGTGAGGAGCAGCAGCTGATGCGGGATACGCTCGGCCGATTCGGCGCCGACGTCATGCAAGCCGCAGCTCGCGAGGCGGACGAGCAGGGCGGGCCCCCTGACGGTTTCATGGATGCCTTTGGCGAGCTCGGCGCGATTCCCATGAGCGTTCCCGAGGCTTGGGGCGGTGCCGCGGAAGCGTCCTCGGCCGTTTCCCAGATGCTCATTGCCGAAGATCTCGCGCGCGGCGACATGGGTCTCGCCTACGCGTGTCTCTCATCTCTTTCTTTCGCCAACGCCGTCGTGCTTTGGGGGGACGAATCGCAGCGGCGCGCACTGCTCCCGTCGTTCGTCGAGGGCGAGGGCGAGGTCGCAAGCGTCGCGGTCGTCGAGCCGCATCCGCTGTTCGATCCACTGGCACCTAGGACCACGGCGAAAAAGCATTCTTCCGGCTACGTGCTCGACGGAGAGAAGTCGATGGTCGCGCTCGCGGATCGAGCCACGCGGTTTCTCGTGGCGGCCACGCTTCCAAAAGCCGGCCCGCGTCTCTTCGTCGTCGAGCGTGACGCGTCCGGACTCGAGGTCACCGCCGAGCCGACGATGGGGCTACGGGGTGCGGCGCTCGGAAGGCTCGAGCTCGACGGCGTCCGTGTTTCCCCCGCCGCGCTGCTCGGCGGGGAAGCCGCACTGAAGCGCCGCGGAAAGGCGGCATACGAAGACGCCGTGAATCGCGCGCGCATCGCCTGGGGCGCCATGGCCGTGGGCGCGTCGCAGGCGGTGCTCGACTACGTGATCCCGTACTGCAACGATCGCATCGCTTTCGGAGAGCCCATTTCGCACCGCCAGGCCGTCGCCTTCATGATCGCCGACATCGCGATCGAGCTGGAATCGATGCGCATGCTCGTCTATCGCGCAGCCGGGCGGCTCGACGCGGGGCTCGACTGCGGCCGCGAGGCGTATCTCGCCCGCACTCTCTGTACAGAAAAGGCCATGGAAATCGGGACCAACGGGGTGCAGCTCCTTGGCGGGGCAGGTTTCATCAAAGACCACCCGATGGAGCTCTGGTACCGCCACCTTCGCGCCGTCGCCATCATGGACGGCAACTTGCTCGTCTAGGGAGGCCGCCGTGATTTATCTCGAAGTACCCAAGCGTCTCCAGCCGATCGTCAATCAGGCGCACCAGGTTGCCAAACACGTGTTTCGGCCGATCTCGCGCAAGTACGACCGAGCGGAGCACGCGTATCCCAAGGAGCTCGACATGCTCGCGGCGCTCATGGACGGACTGAGTGCGGGCTCGGGCGGGAGCGGTGCAGGCGTGGACGGTCTCCAGCGCGACGATCCAAGCGACGATGGTGTTCGCAACGGAGCAAACATGGCGACGTGCCTCGGCTTGACGGAGCTCTGCTGGGGCGATGTCGGGCTTGCGCTCTCGATTCCGCGGCAGGGTCTCGGCAACGCCGCGATCACGGCGGTTGCCGACGACGAGCAGAAAGAAAGGTTCGATGGGCTCTGGGCTGCGATGGCGATCACGGAGCCCGGCGCCGGATCCGACTCGGCGAACATCCGGACGACCGCCCGGCTCGATGGAGACGAGTGGGTTCTCAACGGCGAAAAGATCTACGTCACCGCGGGTAGCCGCGCCGATTCGGTCGTCGTCTGGGCCACGCTCGATCGGAACCTCGGTCGCGCTGCAATCAAGTCCTTCGTCGTGCCGCACGGAACGCCCGGCATGGAGGTCGTACGGCTCGACAAGAAGATGGGCATCCGGGCGTCGGATACCGCGAGCATCACGCTGACGGACTGTCGCATTCCGAAGAGCAATCTGCTTGGCACCCCCGACATCGACACCGGAAAGGGTTTTGGGGGGGTCATGCAGACGTTCGACAACACCCGGCCGATCGTGGCCGGAATGGCCGTCGGCGTGGCGCGGGCGGCTCTCGAGCACGCCCGCGAGCTTCTCGAAAAGGAAGGGATCCGGCCTCGGTACCGCGGCCCGCTCTTTGCAAAGAGCGCGGCCGAAGCCGAGCTTCTTCGCATGGAGGCGGACTGGGAGGCTGGGCGCCTTTTGATGTTGAAAGCGGCGTGGATGGCAGACAACGGCATTCCGAATTCGATGGAGGCCTCGATGTCGAAGGCCAAGGCGGCGCGCGTCGCCAATCGAATCACGCTCCGCTGCGTCGAGCTCTGCGGAGGCCACGGCTACTCGGAGGGCGATCTTCTCGAAAAGTGGGCGCGAGATTCGAAGATTCTCGACATATTCGAGGGGACTCAGCAGATACAGCTGCTGATCATCGCACGGCGTCTGCTTGGCAAGCGGTCGTCCGAGCTTCGCTGAGGAGTCTGCAAGATGGAGATCAACGGCATCGCCCACACCTTCGTGACGGTCGGCGACTTCGATCGTGCCCGCGCGTTCTATGGGAAGCTGCTTCCCTTCTTGGGGCTGAAGAGCGTGATGGACGTTCCGGGCACCTATTACTGCGTCGGTGGCCGGACCGGCTTTGCGATTCGCGAGGCGCCCGAAGCTCATCGCGGGGAGCGCTTCGATCAGAACCGAGTCGGCCTTCACCACATCTGCTTCCGTGCGCGTTCACGCGAGGACGTCGACGAAGCGTTCGAGCTCGTGAAGGAGCTCGGAGCGCAGATCGTCCACGGTCCCGAAGAGGCCATGTGGGCGCCGGGCTACTACTCGATCCTGTTCGAAGACCCAGACGGCATCCGCCTCGAAATCAACTTCGTCCCCGGCAAAGGCCTCTTGAAATAGGGGGACATTCTCCCCCCTCCCAACCCCCCTGATTCCAGCCACTTACAACCCACACCGCGAAAACCCGAATTCGCCCTGCATACGGGGCACGGAAAAAACACGACGCGGGCGCTCCGCGGATCGGGAGCGCCTGCAATTGCGGCCCGCAAGGCCGGAGAACCGGTCGCGACGCCCGTGCTCGCGAGTGGGTGCCCGCTCGCTACGCTCGCCCCCACTCGCTGTGCTGGGCATCCCGACCGATTCTCCTCCGCATACGTCCTA
>JAHELW010000067.1 GCA_024643985.1 Myxococcales bacterium
CCTTCACGAGATTGTCGATCGCGCTCATCGCAATGACCGTGCCGGTGCCTGGGTCCTGAGTGTAGGAGACGTGAACTCGGTTCGAGCCGCGCACCCAAAGCGTGTCCGGATGCTGTCCCTCGTCGAGCACGGTGACCGAGGGCGAGCCAGCGTAGAGCGCCCGCGCCGCAGCAGTGCAAGCCGTGGCGGTGACACCATCGGCCGATGGGCGCGCGTAGCAGGTCGCGAGGATGCCGCGGGACATGGGCACGAGGTGGGGAACGAACGAGATTCGCACCGGCACCCCGGCAAGACGACTGAGCTCCTGCTCGATCTCGGGGCCGTGGCGGTGAGCACCGGCCTTGTACGCTCGCACGCCCTCAGCCGCCTCGGGGAAGTGAGTGGACTCGGAAAGACCGCGGCCCGCGCCGGAAACGCCGCTCTTCGCATCGACGACGATGCCGTCGTGGTGAACGAGCCCTCCCTTCACGAGCGGCGCGAGCGCTAGCGTCGCGGCCGTCGGGTAGCACCCCGGCACGGCGACGAGGTCGGCGGTGCGAAGTGCCTCGCGATGGAGCTCAACGAGGCCATACACCGCCTCGCTCAGGCGAGCCGGAACCGGGTGCTTGCCGTACCAGGTCTCATACACCGAGAGGTCGTCGAACCTGAAGTCGGCGGAGAGGTCGAATACCGGCACGTCGCGCTTTCGAAGCGCATCGACGGCTTCGGCGCTGGCGGCGTGAGGAAGAGCGCAGAACGCGAGGTCGGCGCGGTCGGCGACCGCCTCGGGATCGAACGGCTCCACGGCGCCGCTCATCACTCCGCGAAGACTCGGCAGAACCTCGCCGATCGCTCGACCCGCGGTCGTGTTCCCGACGATCGCGGCGATCTCGAGTGAGGGATGAACGAGCGCCAGTCGCACGAGCTCAGCCCCGGTGTACCCGGTACCACCAACGACAATCGCGCGTAGGGGCTTCGTAGTCATGTGCTCAACTCCATCCTGTTACCGACTTGTGGCGTGTCCACGCCATTAAGCAAGAAAGCCGCGGCACTCGGGGCGCCGCGGCTCTCGTCTTACGAGACTTGAAGCTCCTAGCGCTTCGAGTACTGGAACTTCTTGCGCGCGCCTGGCTGCCCGGGCTTCTTACGCTCTTTCTTGCGGGCGTCGCGGGTCAAATAGCCCGCCTTCTTGAGCGCGGGCTTGGTGGTCTCGTCGATGTTCACGAGGGCCCGCGCAATCCCGTGGCGGACGGCCTCGGCCTGCGAGGAGACGCCCCCGCCCTGAACGTTGACCTTCACGTCGTATTGGCCCTGCTTTCCGAGCAGCGCGAAAGGCTGCATCGCGATGATTCGCAGAATCTCGCGCGGGAAGTAGTTTTCGAACGTGCGGCCGTTGACCGTCACGGTGCCAGCGCCCTCACTCAGGAAAACGCGCGCAATCGCGTTCTTGCGCTTGCCCGTGCCGTAGTGTCGTCCGTCGATGACTTTCGCGTGTGCCATTCAGTTATCTCTTGTCTCTCACCGTCAAAGCGGAAAGGGCTCCGGTTTTTGAGCCACGTGGGGATGGGTCCCTTCCGGGTAAACCTTCAACTTGCGAAACATCTGGCGGCCTAGGCTGTTCTTCGGGAGCATGCCCTTCACCGCCTTCTCGACGACGCGCTCGGGTTCCCTCTCGAGGAGATGGCCCGCGCTCTCGGAGCGGAGCCCCCCCGGATAACCCGAATGCTGATGGTAGAACTTGGTCTCCGCCTTGTTGCCCGTCAGTCGTATCTGCGCTGCGTTCGTGACGATCACGAAGTCGCCCGTGTCGACGTGCGGGGTGAACTGGGGCCGATGCTTCCCGCGAAGCACGTGCGCCACCTTGGACGCAAGTCGGCCTAGCGGTTGTCCCGCGGCATCGACGACGTACCATTTGCGTTCGATTTCGGACGCTTTGGCGCTTTGGGTAGCCATGATTCGCTCCTAAGACCCCGTTTCAGGGCGCGTTTCGTAGCCGCCGCCCCGAACGGTGTCAAGCGGGCGCGGCGCCCGGATTCGGCACAAAAGCAGGGCTTTCTCCGACGCGGCGAAAGAGCTGTCCACCCGGCGGTCGAAATGGGTTAGAACGGTAAGGCGTGAGAATCCTTAATCAAACCGGGGGCCGCCTCCGCGCGGAGGGACGATGGGCCGAGGGCCTGGGGCTCCTGCTCGTCGCCGGGCTCGTCGGCAGCGCCCCGTCAGCCAAAGCCCAGGAAAGCCAGATCCGGTGCACGATCACCGAGAATGGCTCGCCCGGCCGCGGAACCGTCCTGATCGAAAAAGACGGTCGAAAGGTGGCGAGCGGTTCCTGCGCACGCACCTACGCGGTGCCTCCTGGAAAATTCAAAGCGACGCTCCGATTGGACGGCGCGCTCGACAACCCCGCTCGCACGGTCGAGGTGGATGTCGCCGAAGGCCAAACCGCGTCTGCCACCGCGAACTTTCAAACCGCGATGCTGGAGGTTCGGGTCGAAGCCAAAGGACAACGTGGCACCGGCCTCGTTGCGGTCGAGCAAGATGGTAGGCGGATCGGAACGCTCGGGAGCGGGGTCGGCGCCAAGCTGAGCGCCGGACGCTACGACGTCGTGGTTCGACTGAGAGGTCAGGAGAAACGCTACGAAGTCGAGCTCCGGCCCGGCCAAAGACGGCTCGTGCGCGCACAGTTCTAAACGGGCGTAAAAAGCCGGAATGAAAGAGAAACGGCGTATACTCGACCGGGTCCTTCACACTGCTAGGTTCCGAATCGGGCGATGACGAACATGCCAGAGCTCGCGCGGCGGTCACATACGCCTGCGCCCTACGCGCCGAACGCCATCATGCGCTGGCTGTACCGGAGGTTCTTCGCCCACATCCGGGTCGACGAGAACTGGAGCCGCGGCGTTCGCGAGGCGGCCAGCCAGGGCGTGGTCGTGTACGTGATGCGATCGCTGTCTTTTCTGGACTTCCTCTGCCTCGACTTCCTCTTGAAGAAGTTCGGACTGCCGCTCGTGCGCTTCGTGAACGATCTGGGGCTGTGGATCCTGGAGCCTTTCGGCAAAGGCGAGCGCAGGTTGAGCCTGCGTCGACAGGTTCCCGAAGCCGAGGCGCTCGAGCGCACGGTCGGCGACGGGTTCAGCGCCCTCCTCTTTCTCCGACGACCGCCCAAGCTCGGCACGAAGGCAAGACGCGGTCGCGAGCTCGAGGTCGATCTCATCTCGACCTTGGTCGCCAAGCAGCGGACCAGCTCTCAACCGATCTTGCTGGTCCCGCAGACGTTCGTTTGGAGTAAGCAGGCGGGAAGCGCCACGCCTGGGCTGCTCGACCTGTTGTTCGGCCCCGTGCAGTGGCCGGGTCGCGTGCGCGTCTTCTTTCAGTTTCTCCTGAACTACCGGGACGCAAAGCTGCGATCGGGCGAGCCTTTCGATCTGCAAGCGTTCCTCGAGAAGAACCCAGGACTGAGCGACGCGGAGGCAGCGGACAAAGTGCGCTACGCGCTCCTTCGGCGCATGGAGCGGGACCGCGCCGTCATCATCGGCCCGTTGAAGAAGACGACGGCGCGCATTCAAGACGAAATCCTGCGCAGCCCCCGTGTCCGCACGCAGATCGAACGCTACGCCGAGGAGAAACAAATCGCCTACTCGCGAGCGGAAACCGTGGCACGCAAACAGCTTCAGAAGCTCTGCGCGCGGCAGAGTCTTTTCGTCATCGACCTTCTGCACCGCTTCTTCACGTGGGTCTGGTCGAAGATGTACGACGGCGTCGTGTTGGACAAAGAGGGCCTCGAACGCGTGCGGGATGCCGCGCGGGACGCCTCGCTCGTGCTGCTCCCGAGCCACAAGAGCCACATCGACTATTTGGTGTTGAGCGATCAGCTCTACGGACATGCGATGATGCCGCCGCTCATCGCGGCGGGCGAAAACCTGAGCTTCTGGCCGCTCGGGGCCCTCCTTCGTCGAGGTGGGGCATTCTTCATACGCCGGAGCTTCCACGGCGACAGCCTCTATCCGGTCGTCGTCGAGGCCTACGTGCGCAAGCTGGTCGCCGAGGGATTCACGCTCGAGTTTTTCCTCGAAGGCGGGCGATCCCGAACCGGCAAGGCGCTCCCGCCGAAGTACGGGCTGCTGTCGATGGTGGTCGACTCGGCGACGAAGCTAAACATGACCAAGGTCAAGCTCGTGCCGATCTCGATCGGCTACGAACGCATCATCGAGGAGCGGTCTTTCGTGCACGAGCTCTCTGGCGGCGACAAGCAGTCCGAGAACATGGGCGGGCTGATCAAGAGCTCGTCCGTGCTGCGCTCGAAGTGGGGCCGCCTGTACGTCCAGTTTGGCGAGATCATCGACTTCGACGAGTTCGCGACCAATCTCGTCGAGCGCCAGGGAAGTGCCGGCGCGACCATCGCCGAGATCGGAGAGCGACAGCAACGGGCTGCCGTCCGAGCCCTCGCGCACAAGGTCATGTACTCGATCAACGAGGTGACCGTGGTGACGCCGGCAGCGCTCGTCGCCACGGCGCTGCTGAGTCACCGCAAGCGCGGGATGACGCGCGCCTCTTTGCTGAACGCGTGTGAAACGCTGATGCAAACACTCGAAAAAATGAACGCACGGGTCGCGCACCAGCTGCGCGTGGGCGACGGTCGGATTCGACAAGACACGATCGACGAGGCGCTCAGCCTGTTCCTCGACGCCCGGCTCATCGTGGCGCACGACACGGGTCCCGAGCCGATCTACACGATCGACTCGGAGCGCCGCATCGCGCTGGAGTACTACCAGAACACGATCATCCACTTCTTCGTGCCCCGCGCCCTCGTGGCTGCATCACTGCTCGTCGACAAGGAGCAGTGGGTCGACCTCTCGCGCCTGAACGATCGCGTACAGCAGCTCTCGAGGCTGTTCAAGCACGAGTTCATCTTTCGAACGGACGCGGCGTTCGACGAGATCTTCGACGACACCGTGCGCGAGATGGCTGCCGACGAGGAGATCGAGCTTCAGGACGGCCGGGCCCAGGCGACCGAGGGCGTCACCCGTCAGCGGCTTCAGCGGTACGCCGTGATGCTACAAACGTTCTTCGAGAGCTATCTGCTCGCGCTTCGCGGCGCCGAGATAGTTCTCGACGGCCCGATTCCCAAGAAGGACTGGTACAAGCGAACCCTCGCACTCGGGCAACAGATGTATCTCGCGGGCGAAATCGAGCGGCGCGAATCCCTTTCGAAGCTGAAGCTGGAGACCGCGCTCAAGGCGCTCCAAGACTACCGCCTCGTCCAGCTCACGGACGACGACGTGCTCGAGCGCGGTGATGGCGTGCAGGGCGTGGACGACCTGCACGCACTAGAGCCGAAGCTCACTGGCTTTCTTCGCTGACGCTCGCCGGCGCGACCCCGTCCAGACGCTGCACACGTCCTGCAGCACGCAGCGTGCGCACTTGTCCCGATCGGGGCGGCTTGGACACTCTCGCGACACACCCAGGTGGCAGAGCGCAAAGTCGTATTTCACCGGATCGGCGGGATCGAGCTTCCTGAGCTCCGCCGTGATCTCTTCCGCGGTCGCCCAACTCGCCGTTCGGCGGCGGGTCAGCCCCAGGTTCCGGCTGATGCGGTGAACGTGCGTGTCGACCGGAATGACCAACTGAGAGGGCGGCACGGGCCAAAGCCCGAGATCGACACCGTCGGCGGGCCGGATCATCCATCGCGCGTAGAGGACGAGCCGCTTGCAGGCGCTCCCGGCACGCGGGTCGCTGATCAAGTGCCGGGTCGCCCGGTCCGTGGCGCCGCCTCGAAGCTCATCGGCGAGCCTTGCGAGGCTCTCTCGAAAATCCCCGTCCGTCGCCCGGTGATGCGCGGCAAACGCATTCCCGATCGAACCGTGCTCGCGAAGCAGCAAGCCGGCGCGCGCGAGCACGGAGGCTAGATGCTCACCGCGGTAGATCCGATGGACGAAGCCGGTCAAGCGGCGCTCGAGCCCGGGGCCTTCGACGGTCGCTACGGTCCTTGCGGGGGACGGTCCGAGCAGAGCGAGGGCGCGTTCGATGCTCTGCCGCGCGGCCGTTGCGTTTCCAAACGCCAGCGCGGAGCCGACCAGGCCGGCGACCTCCCGATCGCGGTCGTCTTCGTAGCGATGAACGTAGTCGACCGGATCGCGGGCTCGTCGAGCGGCCGAATCGCTGCTAGCGAGTAATGCATCCAAACGTTCACGGATACCGTTCACCTCGCTGTGTTCTTGCTATATTGCCCCACCGATCGCAATGACCACGCTCAGCCTTCGTAAACGCTTCTGCATCTTGTCGGTCCTCGCCGCGTTGACTGCAGGGTGTGCCGGCGGGGCACCCAACGCCGAAGATACGACGCCGGCACCGACGAGCACCGCGAGGCTCGACCTCGGGCTACGGCTGTCGGACGGTCGCTGGCTCGAGCTCGCCGACCTCCGCGGCACGCCCGTGTTGCTGTTCGTGTTCGCGACGTTCGATGCGGTCAGCCAAGCATCGTTGAAATCTCTTCGCCCGTTCGTTCCACAGCACCCTGACGTCTTGGTGGTCGGGGTCGCGGCTCAGCCCCGTGCAGCACAGCTCGTCGAAGCCTGGGCTTACGCGCTCGACCCGCCGTTCGTCGTCGGCGCGGACCCCTATGGAAGCGTCGAAAATGGCGAGAGCATGCTCGGAAAGATCGAATCGGTTCCGACCTACATTCTCTTCGACGGGAACGGCCGCGAAATCGAGCGGGCGACGGGACTCCTCAGCGAAGGTGACCTCGCCAACCTGGTGCAACCGGTGACCAGCGGAGCCCGCTAGCTGCGCTCAGGGCTCCGCCTCAGGGGATCGAGCTGCTCCCCGAGGCGGTCGGCGAGCAGCTCACCTACTGCCTCTGCCGATTCGCACTCGAGCGCTGCTTCGGCGACCTCTCGCGTGAGCTGCACGGTCGCGTTGCGAATCACGGCGCGCGCCAGCGGAACCACGCTGACCGGCACGGAGATCTGTCGGAACCCCAACCCGACGGCCAGCCCGAGTGAGAGGGGATCTGCGGCCATGTCGCCACAGAGCGCGCACGGGATTCCGGCGCGGTCGGCCGCGGCCACCGTACGTGCGAGCAAATGGAGCACGGCAGGGTCGAGTGGCGTGGCCCGGCCGCGGTCCTGTCCTCGTTCGAGACCCATTGTGTAGTGAGTGAGATCGTTGGTGCCGACGGAAAAGAAATCCGCGTGCCGTGCGAATCGATCCGCAAGAAGCGCAGCCGAAGGAACCTCCACCATCATGCCAACCGGCAAGACGGCCGAACGGGCACTGGGATCACTGAGCTCCTCGCGACACTCCTCCACGAGCGCCTGTGCGCGCACGAGCTCGTCGACGGACCCGACCATGGGAAACATGAGAGAGACCGAGCCTTCGCTGCTGGCCCGAAGCACCGCCCTGACTTGACTTTTCAGCCACTCCTCTTCCCGCGCTTCGAGACGATCGGCATGAAACCGCTTGTCGCCACGAAGGTCGAACGTCCGAAAGACCACGTTGTTGGGGGCCATCGCCGTCGCGACGGCGCGATACACGTCGACCTGCTCGTCCTCGGTCGGCGGCTCGGGCCTGTCGAGGCACATGAACTCGGTTCGGTAGAGCCCGATGCCCTCCGCGCCGCTCTCGACCGCGGCCTCCACCTCGGTGGGAAGCTCGACGTTCGCCGTGATGCGCACCTCGACGCCGTCCCGAGTGACCGACCCGTTCGCCTGCTCGCCCTGGAGGAAGGCGACGAAGCGAGCCCGACGCGATTCCGCCTCGCTCCGCTCCTCGGCGGAGACGCCGATGCACACTTCCCCGCCGAAACCATCCACGAGCACCTCCTCACCGTCTTGGATCTCGAGCGAAAGAGGGCCGACGCCGACGACGGCCGGGACCCCGAACGTGCGCGCGAGAATGGCGGTGTGACTGCTGCTCGCGCCGATCTCGGTGACGAGTCCCACGGTCGGAGGCGCCAACAGGTGAACGGCATCTGCGGGAGTCAGATCGTGCGCGACCAAGACGAACGGCCCGCCGCTGTATGCTTCGATGCGTGGCTCGCCGCTCAGCTGTCGCAGCAGGTGCTCCTTGACGTGGTCGATGTCCTGCGCGCGCTCCCTGAAATACGAGGAAGTGTCGCGCAGAAGGGGAGCTCGAAGACGCTCCACCACGCGAGCCACCGCCCATTCCGCGTTGATCCCGTCGTTGCGGATACACTCCGCGATGGCGTCGATCAACAGAGCGTCGCCGTGCATCAGCAGATAGACGTCGAGAATGGGCGCGTACTGAGAACCGTGCTCCTGGGTGAGCTGCTGCTTCGCAGCCTCGATCTCGCTGCGAGACCTCGCGACGGCCTCTTCGAAGCGAGCAAGCTCGGTGGAGACCGCTGCATCGTCGATGCGATCGTACGAAACGCGGCGAGGCTCCCGTCCGAGAACGCGCGCCGGAGCAATGGCCACTCCGATCGACGCGCCGATCCCACGGAGCCGCATGGGACGGCTCATGCCGCCTCCCCGAATCCGGCTTGCACGAGCTCGCAGAGGGCGCCGACGGCAGCCTCCGCATCTTGGCCCCGCGCCGTGAAGGTCAGCCGGCACCCCTGGTGACCGCAGAGGAGCAGGACCCCCATGATGCTTTTCGCGTCCGCCATCTGAGCATCTTTCGAAACCTCGATGTGTGACTCGAAGCGGTTGGCGAGGTTGACGAGCTTGGCGGCGGCCCTGGCATGCAGGCCGAGACGGTTGGGCACTTCGACGGTCGCGCGATACGCGTCACTCACCTCTGGACCCGCTCCGCATCTCGATGAGAGATCACCACTCTGTGGGCTTCTCCGAGCTCGCGCCCAAGCTCCTCTGCCAGGGCGACCGAGCGGTGCCGCCCTCCCGTGCAGCCGAGGGCCACCGTCAGGTACGCCTTGCCCTCGCTTGCATACCGGGGCAGCGCGTAATCGAGGAGCGGCCGCAGATGCCCGAGGAGCTCTTGGGTCTCCGGCGCCTCGAGGACATAGGCCGACACCTCGGGGTCCATGCCCGTTTTGGGACGCAGCGCGTCGACGAAGTGGGGATTGGGCAAGAAGCGCAGATCGAAAACGAGATCCGCGTCGACCGGTATTCCATACTTGAACCCAAAAGAAAGCAAGCGGACGACCATCGAGGGATGCGCCGCGTCGCGGCCGATGTAGTCGATGAGGTGCCGGCGGAGATCGTGCACGCTGAAGTCGGTCGTATCGACGACGATGTCGGCACGCGCACGCAAACCCGCAAGTCGGCTGCGCTCGCTCGCAATTGCCGCATGAAGGTCGCCCGTCTTCGTGAGCGCATGAGGCCTTCGAGTCTCGCTGAAGCGGCGCACGAGCACCTCGTCCGCGCAGTCGAGAAACACCACCTCGACTTCGTATCCATCCGCTTCGAGCGCAGCCAACGTTTCTTCGGCACCGCTCAAGAACGCGCCCGTCCGAACGTCGATGCCAAAGCCGACCCGCTCGAGCCGGCCCTCCCCGCGCGCCAAGCGAAGAAGGTCGGGCGCCAGCGCGGGCGGCAGGTTGTCGACGCAGAAGAAACCCGCGTCCTCGAGGACGCGGAGCGCCGTGCTTCTTCCGGCGCCCGAGAGCCCGGTTATGACCACGATTTGCGCGGCACCGCTCATGGTGCCTGTCCCGGTTCCGGATCCTCTCTGTCGTGCATGATTGTTTCGATGAAGGTCCGAGCGCCGTGGTGACCGGCGGCTTTGAGGATCTGGTTGCGGGCGGCCACCTCGAGTATGACCGCCATGTTGCGCCCGGGCCTCACGGGTATGCGAAGCAGGGGTAGCTCCATGCCGAGAATTTCGATCGTCGAATCATCGATACCGAGACGATCGTAGGACTCCTCATCGCTCCACGGGCAGAGCTCCACGACCAGCTGTACGATCTTCTGTGCTCGCACCGCGTTTGCGCCGAACAGGTCCCGCACGTTGATGATGCCGATGCCGCGCACCTCGAGGTGGTTGCGCAGAGGTGCCGGTGCACGCCCGAGGACCTGCTCCGTGGGCAGGAGCGACAAGATGACCTGGTCGTCAGCGACGAATCGATGCCCCCGCTCCACGAGAAACAGGGCACATTCGCTCTTTCCGATTCCGCTCGGCCCGAGGAGCAGTGTTCCGATTCCGTGGACGTCCATCAGGACTCCGTGGCGCGTCTCCGAGGGAGCGAGAATGCGGTCCAACGCGAGGTGGATCGCTTGGATGGACCGGCTCGACCTGGGCTTGGCTACGGCAAGCGGCGTAGAGGTTCTCTCGGCCGCGTCGAGCAGCGCTTTGGGTGGCTCGATTCCGCGCGTCAGCACGACGAGAGAGAGCCCGAGATCGAACAGCACGGTCGCCCGCTCCGCCTGCGCTTCGGAGCTCAAGCCCTCGAGATACGTGATCTCCGTCTCTCCGAGAATCTGCACGCGTGTCGGAACGACGCCGTGCGTGTGCCCCGCAAGAGCGAGGCCTGGCTTTTGCACACGCGGATGGTGGATCGTGCGATGGCGTCCGTCTTCTCCTGCGACCAAACGAACGATCGGGCTGAGCCTCGGCTCCGAAAGGAGACGCTCGACCGTGATGCCGCGATCGACGCGCATGCTCGGAAGGCCTATCCGCGGCGCCGAGGATGAGTCCGTCACGCCGCCATCATACGCGAGCGACGGGTGGCTGTCTGCCCGTCACCGCTCGACCAGAGCCCGGTACGCGTGCTCGTCATCGATCGCGCCGACGAGCTCGACGCGTTTCGCTTCGTTTCGAAGGACGCGCGACACGCCCGCGAGAGCCGCGAGGTGCTTCTGCGGCATGGACCGTGGTCCGATGATCCCGACGATGATGTTCACCGGCAGCCCGTCCACGGCTTCGAAATCGACGCCTGCGGGATAGATCCCGACCGCCGCCCGAAGCTCGTCGAAGTCGTCCGAGCGGCCGTGAGGGATGGCCACGCCGCTGCCCACGCCCGTGCTGGCCAGCCGCTCTCGTTCGAGGAGGACGTCGTAGACCGACTCCGCGTTGGCTTTGCCTTCGGGCTGCGTGAGCAAAGACGCGATCGTCAATAGTGCAGCGTTCTTGTTGGACGCCGTCAGTCCAACTCGCACGCGCTTTTCATGAATGAGCCCCGCCAGCACGACGGGCACGCGATACCGCACCCATCACGGCGGCGCAACGCGGATCAGTCTTCGGGGTGGCGAAGGGACTCGCCGCTGTTCCGGCGCCGGTGAGTCTCCGTCGCTTTCGTGTCACGAACCTGGCGGTCGATCTTGTCGACCACCTGGTCGATGGTTGCGTACATGTCTTCCGATTGGCCGTGACCGGCGTACTGGTGGCCGTCGCCGGTCAGATTGAGGTCAACGCGGTGCAGATGTCTTTCCGTCGAAAAAGTGAACTCCGCGTGGAGCGGGGACCTCATGTATTTCTGGATCTTGCCAATCTTTTCCGATGCGTAGTTCTTGATGCCGTCCGAGGACTCCATGTTGCGAAATGTGTAGCTGACACGCATCGAACCTCCTGGTCTAGAAGTACTTCTTCCGCTTCGACGAGCTTAGAATGCCGAGCATCTCACGATACTTTGCGACCGTGCGGCGGGCAATCTTGATGTCGTCCTGTCCGAGTATTTCGACGATTCTCTGATCTGAAAGCGGAGCCTTCGAATCCTCGCCTGAAATGATGGTTTTTATCGCCTGCTTCACGCTCTCCGAAGCGATATCGTTCTGATTATCCCGTTTTATGGCGCTGTTGAAGAAGTACTTCAACTCGAAAGTGCCTCGCGGCGTATGCACGTATTTGTTGCTCGTGACTCGAGAAATCGTGCTTTCGTGCATGCCGACGGCCTCCGCCACGTCGCGGAGAATCATGGGCTTCAAGTGCTCGATTCCCTTGTCGAAGAAGTCCCGCTGCTTGTCGACGATGCACTCGGTGACTTTGACGATGGTCTTGCGCCGCTGGTCGATGCTGCGAATGAGCCATTGGGCGCTTCGAAGCTTGTCTTGAATGTACTCCTTGGCCTTCGGATTGTGGGCCATCGCGGACCTGTAGAAGCCGCTGATCTTGAGCTTTGGCATGCCGTCGTCGTTGGCAACGACGTAGTACTCGTCGCCAACCCGATGTACGTAGACGTCGGGAATGATGTAGCGGGGCTCTTCGGTCTGGAAGCGGCGCGCGGGGCGTGGCTCGAGCTCGGCAATGATTTGCGCGACGTCGTAGACCTCTTCGAGCGAGCAGCCAAACGCCTTTGCGATCGCCGGGTAGTGACGCTTCTCTAGATCCGACAGATGATCGGAGATCACGCCGAGCACCAGCTCGTCCATGCCGTAGTGCTTTGCCTGAATCATCAAGCACTCCTCGAGCGAGCGAGCCGCGACGCCGAGCGGATCGAACTGCTGGATCATCGCTAGGACCTCCTCGGCGTCCTCTGGATCGAGGTCCGATTCCGCTGCGAGCCTCGGCACGATGTCCTCGGGCGGCGTTCCTTCGATTTTGAGATACCCGTTCTCGTCGAGGTTGCCGATCACGAGAGCGCCAAACCGGCGCTCGTCGTCGATGAAGTCGCCCATGCGAAGCTGCCACCCGAGGTGATCGGTCAGATCCTCGGACGTCGAAAGGGTCGCTTCGAGACCAGGCATTTCCTCGTCGGGGCCACGACGAATCGACGGCATCGGCGCTTCCATCGATTGATTCTCGAGGTAACGTTCCCAGTCGATCTCTTCCTTCTTCGCCTCGTGAGCCTGCACCTCGGGTGTCGCGGTCTCCTCCACGACGCCGGCGCTCGATTCGCGCTGCTCCGCGCCTTCCTCGAGCACGGGGTTCTCGAGCAGCTCCTCTTGCACGAGCTCACTGAGCTCCATGCGCGACATCTGCAGCAGCTTGATCGCCTGCTGCAATTGCGGCGTCATGATGAGCTGCTGGGATAGCTTGAGTTGCTGCTTGAGCTCCATTCAGGCCCCACACCCCTAGAAGTGCGCTACCCGGCAGTATAGACGCGTCCTGGGCTCAGGGAAACTCGGACACCATGGCTCGCGAATCGCCTCCGGGTCGGTTACCATGTCCGGGTGGGGACTGCCCGGCCATTTCCGAAAGCGGTGGTGGTCGTCGCCGACGATGATCGAGCGACGCGTGAACGCATCTCGCAGTTGCTTCGAGCCGAGGGGTTGACCGTCGTTCCTGCGAGCAACGGCCAGAAGGCCATCGACGCGGTGCGCGCGCAGTCCGTGGACCTCGTCGTGCTCGACGTGAACATGCCGGGACTCAGCGGAATCGACGCGTGCCGTGTCGTCAAAATGATCACCAAAGAGCGATTTGTTCCGGTGGTCTTGCTGACCGGACCCGGGGATCTGAGGGCGAGACTTCAGGGCATGCGAACCGGCGCAGACGACCACGTCGCAAAACCTTTCGAAGACGACGAGCTGGTGGCGCGCGTCGACAACATGCTGCGCGTCAAACGAGCACACGACGACGTGGAGTTCGCGAAAAACGAGATCCGCTTGCCCGCCCTACACGAGCGGCTCGCCACCTTCCCCGATCACCGCCACTTTCACGAGCGGCTCCGAGGTGAGTTCGAAGAGGCTCAGCGGCACCTCGATCCGCTTGCGTGCTGCATCGTGGCAATCGACGATTTCCGCAAGCTGGTTACCGAGTGGGGAGCTGATGCAGCAGCGCAGGTCCTCGAGGAGATCCCCGATCGGGTGCAGCGCACGATTCGCGCAACCGACATCGCAACCCAGTTCCGAACGGCCGAGTTTGGGCTGTTGCTCCCGAACACGCGGCCGGCACGCGCGTTGACGCTCGCGGATCGATTGGTGTCGGAAGTTGCGCTTCGCCCGTTCGAGCTCGATGGGAAGTCGCTCGCGATCACCGTGGCGATCGGCGTAGGGCTTTATCCCAGCGGCCGGATTCGAACCCACAGCGAGCTGCTCGACGCCGCGAGCATCGCAGTGGCTCGAGCGCGGGTGGCAGGACCGAATCGCGTGTGCGTCGTTCAGCAGCAGGGGTACATCTTTCGACCCACGCTGCCAGGCGCCGCCTAGTCGCCCTGACGCGGGGTTTTGCGCCCGAGACCGAGGCCCGCCAGAGCGACGAGGGCGAGACCGGCCCACATCGCCCAGCAGCCCCACAGCCACTCCGGCGCGTCGCCGCGTGCGGCCGTCATCGCAGCCACGCGCTGGGTCGTGTAGACGAGCGGGAGCACTCCCCCGAGCGCGAGCCCGATGACCGCGAGCCGAGCCGAGCGCATCGACCGCATCGCACGCCGCAGGAACAAAATACCAAACACGGCCATCGCGGCGATCGGGGTGAGCCAGAGGTTGTGGGCACCGTCGATCGCAACCTCCAGCGCGGAGGCGTCGACCCCGCGTACGCGAACGAATCGGGCGAAGAAGCCCAGCAGGACCAGGGATGCGCCGAGCAGCACGCCACCACGCCCGAGCCGCGGGTCGACGAAGAACGTGACCTCGTCGATCGGCGGTGAGGAGGTGCGTGGCATTCGATCCCACGGGAGCAGCGTCAGCTCGTGCTCGGGACATTCACCGACCCCTTCGAATCCCTCTCGGCAAAACGGACAAAACAGAATCACGCGGGTCTCGGGCATCTTTGCGGGCTTCGACATGACTGCAATCGGCTCGCCGTGCGTCCTTCGGGCGTTCGTGTTATCCGCTGTCGGGGCAAGATGCGGATCCGGGGTCTCACAAAAGCGGACTACGACTATATCATTTCGGTTCTCGACCAGTGGTGGGGCGGGCCCGCCGGGCGCCGTGCTGATCCCATGTTCTTCTACGAATTTGGCGAGCACGCGCTGGTAGCCGAGCTGGAGGGCCAGGTGATCGGTTTCCTGCTCGGCGTCATGGTTCCCGCGCCCGCAGCCACGGGATACGTCCATTTGGTGGGAATTCACCCGGACCATCGACGTCGAGGGGTGGGCAAACGCCTTTACGAGCAGTTCACGGAACGCTGTCGCGCCGCGGGGATGAAGCGAATCAAGTCGCTCGCCTCCTCCGGACACGAGGGACCCGTCCACTTCCACGAGTCGATGGGCTTCGCATGCAGCGAAGTAGCCGACTATGCCGGTCCCGGGCGCTCTCGCACGGTGTTCGTGAAGGAGCTTTGACCTGCTGCCGACTCCCGGTATCCTAATATTCAGCGAGACGGGGGGAACACCAGAGCATGGGATACTCAGCGGCGGGCGAAGCGCGAGAGGCTCGTGAGGCGCTCGGGAAGGCGCTGGAAGCGCTGCAACAGGATGAGGACATCCCGGAAGAGGTCCTCGGCGTCGCGCAGAACATCGCGAAGTCGGTAGGCGCACTATTCGAAGCAGAGTTCGCGTCGACCGAGGTGGACGGAAAGACCTGTGTGAAGAACGCGCTCGGGACGCTGAGTCAGACTCTTGCACTTCTGCAGGACGTGAAGAGCGAGCACGCCGGCGTAGAAACCGCGACCGAACGCATTGCCGACGTGATCAGCATTTTGTTTCCGCTGACGCAGAAGCCGAGCGTTCGACCCGAGGCCGCCCCGGAGTCGGCCCCGAGCGACGCCGCTCCGAAAGCAAGCGCGCCGCCGAGCGCTCCCCCTTCTAGCAAACCGCCCGCGCAGCCGAGCCGGCCGGTGAGCACGCCGCCGGTGAGCGCAGCGGCCGCTAGCCTCACCCCTTCATCCGCGCCTGAAGCGAAGGCTCCGTCGGTCGCGCCCGAGTCGAGCCCACCGCCAGCGATTCGGCCCATGTCGAGCAAACCCTCCGTGCCCGGCCCGGCTTCGATCCCGACGTCGATGTTGCCGCCGCCGGCGCCGATCCCGACCGGCGAACGACAGCGGATCGAGGCCAACCTCGGCGCGACGACGCAGTCCAACTTCTACGTCGGCTTCAGCGGGGAAATCGCACACGGCGGCGTGTTCCTGGCAACTTACGAAACACTTCCAAAAGACACGTCCGTGACGATGCTCGTCACGCTGCCGGGAGGTTTCGAGTTCGAATGCGACGGCTACGTCCGGTTCGTTCGCGACCCGATGGACTTC
>JAHELW010000068.1 GCA_024643985.1 Myxococcales bacterium
CTTCCACCTCACCGCCGCCGCCCCCGGTGCCGAAGCCGGTCGTTTCACCGCAGGCCACGAGCGCGATCAGACCGACGAGCCACAGCCAACTCACTCTAAAAAGGCGACTCTCCACAGCGCATGCTCCCGTACGTGGTGTATCCCGCCAAGACGGGAATTCGAAGTCGATTCGGGGCGTCGCCGGGCCAGCCCCAAGAGATCTGCGTGCAGTGGCCAGCTTCACCACCGAGCTCGAACTGGTGAACGCCCGGCGTGACTTCGGCGAAGCCACCTTGTGCCAGCGGGAAGTCGGGCGTTCCGTACGTCATGCCCGCCGCATCGAGGTCGAGGCCGTAACGGCGGGCCTCGTCGTCGAAGTAGAAGGCTGCACCCACTTCATCGACCGTCGGACCGACGGGCATGAACTTCACCCCGCGCTGGTACGGCCATCGCACGAGCGCGACCATGCCTCTCTCCCAAGGATACGAAACCGCTACCTGCGCCGCGATCGCCTCGAGATACTCGTGGGTGAACAGCGGAAACCGAACCGGGGAGGTCGTCGGATCGGGAAACTTCTCGTCAGCCACGTTCGAGAATATCCAGCGGCCGTAGCCTTGGTGTTCGATCTTGAAGGCGATCTCCTTGCCGTCCCTTGGGAAGTAGATCTCCGTCAGGCCTTCGGCGTCCGTCCAAACGCAGTTCTCAACGTCCATCTGGCAGACTTCCACGCCCTGCAGCGGCACTTCGGGAGGAGGCAGAACGCCCCCGGCCGCAGGCGTCCCCTCGAGAGGAAGCGCGCTGAAGTCGAAGACGTACATCTCCACCGATGCGAGCTCGGGCTCTGCCCCACCAGCCCCGCCGGCGCCGCCACCCCCGTCGACCACTGCGTCACCGCACTCGACCAGGAATAGCAAGCTCACCGCGCCAATGATGACCAAGATCACGATATGCCCAACTCGCATCGCCGACCTCCCAAGACGCGATGTCTACCGTTTCGATGCAGAACGCATGCCATCTGCAAACACCTGCAATTCGTAGCGCCTGCGGCGCCCAGCCGACGCGACTGGTGCGCTCGCATGCCTCTCTACGCAGGATTTGCACGGCCGTGGCCGAGGCTTAGTCCTCACAGCGCATGCTCCCATAGGTGGTGTAGCCCTCGAGCACAGGGATTCGAAATCGGTTCGGCGCATCGCCCGGCCAACTCCATGAAGCGTGCGTGCAGTGGCCGGCTTCACCACTAAGCTCGAATTGGTGGACGCCCGGGGTGACCTCGGCGAAGCCTCCTTGCGAGAGCGGAAAATCGTTGATTGCCTGGATGATTCCCGTCGCATCCGCTTCGAGGCTGTACCGAAGGGTCTCGTCGTCGAAGTAGAAGGCCGCGCCCACCTCGTCGACGGTCGGTCCCACGGGCATGAACTTTACCCCTCGTTGGGGTGGCCATCGCCCGAGCGCCACCATGCCCTTTTCCCAGGGATAGGAAACGTCTACCTGCGCCGCGATCGCCTCGAGATACGCGTGGGTGTACAGCGGAAACCGGAGCGGGGAGCCGAAGAGCTCCGGGAACCTCTCGTCGATGGCGTTCGAGAACACCCAGCGCCCGTAGCCTTCGTGCACGATGGTGAAGGCGATCTCCGTACCGTCCCTCGGGAAGAAGATCTCCGTCAGGCCCTCCGAATCGGTCGTGACGCAGTTGTCGGTGTCGAGTTGGCAAACTTCCACGCCTTCGAGCGGCACCTCGGGAGGAGGCAGGCTGCCGCCGGCAGCGGGCGTCAGGCTCAGCGGAAGCGCGCTCCAGTCGAAGACATACATCTCCACCGATGCCAGCTCGGGCTCTGCCCCACCAGCCCCGCCCTCTCCGCTAGCCCCGCCGCTGCCGCGCTCGACCCCCGCCTCGCCGCAGTCGAGCAGAAGAACCGACCCCAAAGCAGCAATCAGCAACAGAATCCCTAGGTATTGCGGACGCACCACCCACCTCCTCGCTCGCAAGCTGTGTCGACTACGAAAGCACGTCTATACGTATTTCTTCCAGAGCTTCCGGGCCTGGTGGCGGAGGAGGAGGGATTCGAACCCCCGGTAGAGTCGCCCCTACAACGGATTTCAAATCCGCCGCCTTCGACCGCTCGGCCACTCCTCCGTGATGCGGCGGGCTTAGCACAAGACCGAATCGTGGGCCCTTCCCTCTTTGTCCGTTTTGTGCATATATTTCGCGGTCCTGCCGGATGGACGGCAGGCGACTGATGAGGTGATACCGTGACCGCTGACACAATTCCGAATCGACTCCTCCAACGGGCGAAGAGCTCCCCGAGCGCGCCTGCGTATTACGTTCGCGAGGGCGGCGCGTGGAAGCCGACGAACTGGGGAACCTACTCCGACCAGGTGACGCAGGCCGGGCGCGCCCTGATCGCGCTTGGGTTCCAGCCCGGGCAGACCGTCTGCATCCTCGGGTTCAACCGTCCGGAGTGGGCGATCCTCGACCTCGCGACCATGGGCGCGGGCGGTGCCCCGGCGGGCATCTACACGACCTGCTCCCCGGTCGAGGTCCGCTACATCGTCGAGCACTCGGAAGCGCCGGTCGTTCTCGTCGAAGACGAAGCGCAGTGGCGCAAGGTGCAGGCCGAGATCGCGAACATGCCGAATCTCAAGCACGTCGTGACGATGAAGGGCGTGCCCAAGATCGACCACGGCCTCGTGCTCAGCTGGGACGAGTTCATGGCGAAAGGTGACGAGGTCGAAAAGCAGGCGTACCTCGACCGCGTCGAGGCGCTCGAGCCCGACAAGCTCGCCACGCTGATCTACACGTCGGGGACCACCGGCCCACCCAAGGGCGTCATGCTGAGCCACCAGAACCTGGCGTGGACTTCCAACGTCGCGATTCAAATCACGACCATCAACGATTCGGACTGCGCTCTTTCGTATCTGCCACTCTCGCACATCGCCGAGCAGATGTTCACGCTTCACATTCCGATCACGACGGGCGCCCGCGTGTACTTCGCCGAGTCCATCGATGCCGTGCCCGAGAACCTCAAAGAGGTGCAGCCCACCATCTTCTTCGGCGTGCCGCGCATTTGGGAGAAGTTCCACGCGGGCATCAGCGCCAAGCTGAAGGACGCCACGGGGCTCAAAGCCAAGCTGGTGCAGTGGGCTAGGAAAGTCGGGTGGGAGGCCAACAAGGCGCCCGGACAGCCGAAGGGCCTTCAGTACAACCTCGCCGACAAGCTGATTTTCTCGAAGCTCAAGCCCGCCATCGGCATGGGGAACGCCCGCGTCTGCGTATCGGGCGCCGCCCCGATCGCGCGCGAGGTGCTCGAGTTCTTCGCGAGCTTGGACATCGTGGTGCTCGAGGTGTACGGCCAGTCCGAGGACACCGGACCGACCAGCTTCAACACCCCCACGAAGTATCGATTCGGCAGCGTCGGCCCCGCGATTCCGGGCGTCGAGGTCAAGATCGCCGACGACGACGAGATTCTGGTCAAGGGGCCGAACGTGTTCCTCGGCTACTACAAGGACCCCGAAGCAACCGCTTCGACGCTCTCGGACGGGTGGCTGCTTTCGGGCGACCTCGGCGCCTTCGATGACGACGGCTTCCTGAGCATCACCGGCCGGAAGAAAGACATCATCATCACGGCGGGCGGCAAGAACATCACGCCGAAGAACCTCGAAGCTCAGATGAAGAACCACGATCTCGTCAACGAAGCCGTGGTCATCGGCGACAGGCGCAAGTACCTCTCGGCCCTGATCACGGTTGATCCGGAGGCGGGCGAGGCCTGGGCCGCAGCCAACGGTGAGGACGCAAACGCGCTTCACAGGAGCGCGAAGCTTCGCGCCAGCATCCAGGCACACATCGACGAGATGAACTCGCACTTCGCGCGCGTCGAGCAGATCAAGAAGTTCACGGTTCTCGCGCGGAACTTCACGGTGGAGGACGGCGAGCTCACGCCGACCCTCAAGGTCAAGCGCGCCAAGGTCAACGACCACTTCGCCGACGAAATCGAGTCGATGTACGCCGAGGGCGGTGCAGGAGCCCAGGCGCAGCCGCGGGCTTAATAGGGGGCCTCGGGCCGCGTTAGCCGACGACCGTGACGGTGACCTGGCGACGGTGGCCGCGGTGGCGGTGCTCCCATACGAACACCCCCTGCCACGTGCCAAGCGCGCATCGTGCATCGGTTACGGGAATGCTGAGGGAGGTCTGCGTGAGGGCGGTGCGGACGTGCGCGGGCATGTCGTCCGGGCCTTCCATGGTGTGAACGAAGATCGAGTCGCCGTCCGGGACGAGACGCGACAGGAACGCGTCCAGGTCGCGCTGTACGTCGGGGTCCGCGTTTTCGTTGATGATGAGCGATGCGCTCGTGTGATGGATGAACACGGTGCAAAGGCCGTCGGAAATGCCAGACGCCCGCACGGCGTCCTGCACTTGACGCGTGATTTCCGTCGTGCCGCGGCCGCGGGTTCGAACGTCGAAGGTGGTGGACTTTGCAGTCATGAGGCGGAGACCTTCATCCACATCGCAGCCTGATCGCCGGTATAGATCAGGGTGTTGTCTTGGGTGAAGCGAAAATCATAGCGCGCAAACACCTGGCTCTCGCGCTGCCGAACCTTAGTCGCGCGAAGCTCGAGGTCGAGCGGGGGCCCCATCTTCGCGAGCGAGGCAAAGCGCGCGTCGTAGATGCGGCCCCCGTAGCCGATCCACCCGTCCGCGTGCCGAAGCCCAAGGACATAATAGGTGTGCATGAACCCGAGCATGCCGGTGAGGTGCACCATGAAGCCGCCGCTCACGTGTCTCGGGTGGCGAACGGGATGGGCGCGCTGGTAGCGGGTGAGCGGAAGGTCCGGACGGGTCGGCATCCTCGCGCGAATCAGACCTTCCTCGCGGTCGATTTCGACGATTTCGTCGATCGGCACGGCCTCCGGGCCGTACGGACAGTCTGCGACGAACTCCGCATCCAGTGTCATCGCTACACACCCTCCGCGTCCGCGCCCCAGATCACTTTGTGCATTTGGATCTGAACGCGAACGGGCAAATCGTCCTCCAGGACCCAGCGGACCAAGTCCTTCGGGTCGAGCTCTCCCCACACGGGGCTCAACAGCACGGCGCAAACCCGGTCTTCGAGGTGGTGCTCTTCCACGACGTGCTTCGCCCACTCGTAGTCGGCGCGATCGGCCAGCACAATCTTCACCTCGTCGCGCTCGGTGAGGTGCTCGAGATTTTCCCAGCGGTTGCGATGGGACTCGTCGCTTCCCGGGGCCTTGAGGTCCATGATGCGATGGACGCGCGGATCGACCTGCGAGATGTCGCGCTCGCCGCTCGTTTCGAGCAGCACCGTGCGCCCCGCATCGCACAGCCCCCGCAGAAGAGGAATGGCGGCGGGCTGAAGAAGCGGCTCGCCGCCGGTCAGCTCGACCAGAGGCGTCCCAAACGAGAGCGCTTTCTCGAGCACCTCGGTGAGCGTCATCTGCGTTCCCCCTTCGAACGCTTGAGGCGTATCGCACCAGCGGCACCGGAGATTGCACCGCGACAGGCGCACGAAGGTGCAAGGAAGCCCCGCGAACGTCGACTCGCCTTGAATCGACTCGTAGATTTCGTGCACTCGGATTGAGTCGGCGTCGGTCATCGTCAGCGGGGGTCGCGCGCCACGAGTATCAGCATTCGGCCTTCCTCCGCCGCGCGCTTGGAAACCTCCACGATCAGATCCCACATTCCCGGGCGGACATCCAGCTCAAGCGTCTGCATGCGCCGGCGTACGCAGCGCTCGCCGGTCTCGTCGACGCGCACGAGCAGAACGCGGGGTTTGTAGCCGTCGAGATCGAGAGCGGAAGCGCGCAGGCGCGTGCGGGCGTCCAGCGTCAGCCGGGTTCGGTAGACGCGGGAACCCGGCTTGGGCTGGCCGCAGTTCTTGGGCAGCGACGCGGCCGGAGCGAGGGTGGGCTTGTCGACGAGCACCGACATTGGGAAGGGATCCGGGTCCGGGTCCGGAACCGGTTCCGGGGCCGGTTCGGGCTCCGGGTCCGACTCGGGCTCCGGCTCCGGCTCGGGCTCGGAAACCGGCGCCGGTGTCGGTATCGGTGCCGGATCCAGTCCCGGACCCAGTCCCGGTCCCGGTCCCGGATCCAGTCCCGGTTCTGGTTCCGGTGCCGGTGCCGGTGCCGGTGCCGGAATCACCCGTCGGAGCGCGTCGAGCGTTTGCAGCGTGAGCAGGTTGCGGACGTTGTTCCCGTACCGAAGACCCCGCTCGGTGAGCTGGCAAGCCTTCTTGTAGCCGCCCGGCGGGAGGACATTGGGGTGGACGCCGTCTCGCGCGAGGCCCTTTCGAGGGAGCGCGGTCAGGGCTGCGTGGTAGTCGATGTACGGAAGCGCCCAGTGCTCGGCCACGGCCTCGGTGATCAGGTTGAAGCGATGAATCCAGCGGTTCTTGTACGCATTTCGCCGCGGGAGCGCCGAACCGAGGATCGGCACGACCCCCATCTTCCCCAGCTCTTCCACGAGATACACCAGCCGCTTGAAATAGATGCGCTCGTTCTCGTTTTGCGCATCGTTGCCGCCAAAGAGGATGAGAGCCCAGCGCGCCTGCGTGGCCCCGAGCTCTTTGCGAAAGTTTGCGGGGCGGCCGCCAAGAACATAGCGAAGGTTCCAGCTCACGCCCGCTGCTTCGCTTTTTCGGTTGAAGGAGCTTCGGCGTCCGGTGTGAAAGTAGTGCACCGTTTCCGCGAGATGGGTGTGTTCGCCGAAGTCTACGTACGGTGTCGCAAGGCAATACAAGAATGCTTTGCTCGCGACCGTCGAGCCACCCATCTTGGAAAACGCATCGTCGCGACGCTCGGGGTCTCGGGCGTGGATTTCGATGACGTGGCTCGCGACGGCATCGCTCAGGACGAGCGGCTCCGCGCGCACGCCCGCCGGCGCCACCAACGCCAGGATGGCCAGGGCTCCGGCCCACCTCATCGCATCGCGCTCGCAGGGATGAAGTAGAGCGTGCTCGGCTCGCTGGAGACGCGCCGGTATTCGTTGTCCGTCAGGAGCACGACCGAACCGTCCTTCAGCCAGGCAAGGCCTTCGAAGTTCGGCAGCGGCGAGATCAGCATCGACAAATCTGCCGCGACGGCCGGCTCGATCCATTGGCCGACCGGGCCGTGCGGAATGCGGAATCGAAGCAGGCGCGAAACCCCGTAGTGCCGCTCGACGGCAATCACCTCGACGACGCCGTCGTCGTCGCGGCAGTCGATCGCCGCCAGCTTTCCCGTCTCGGTCGTCAGCGCGACGCGATGGGCGGTCCACGCCTGGGTCTTTGGATCGTACGAGCCGACGGGCGCCCAGCGTCGGCTGTCTTTCTCTTCCACGAGCTCCGTCGCGAAGACCATGACGCCATCGACGTGACAGAGACCCTCGATGCCATGGTTGTTGGGCGCGGTGAGCTGCCAGAGCGTGTATTCGAGATGCCCGATCGGGCTGACGACAAAGCGATCTCCGTCGAGCCTGCCGTCGAGGATCACGTCTCGCGTGCGCCCCTTCTCCTGGGTCTCCGTCCCGACGACGAAGCGTGTGCCTTCAATCCAGGTAAGCGCTTCGAGATCAGTTCCCTCCGGCGCGCCCACCACCGGGTAGCGAGTGACGGCCCCGGAGTCCGGCTCGATTCGGAGCACGGCATCCGCGTCCTCGCCCGGCGCCCAAAGCGCACCATGCTCGTCTCGGCTGAGGCCGGAAAGCCCCGCGACGTCGGTGTCGAGTCGGAGCACGCGCCCAGGCGCTCGTGCTTCCTTTTTGGTGCAACCGCCGCCGGCGAGAATCACCAGCGCGGCCACGGCCCAGGCGCGCACGGGAGTCAGACCGCTTCGAGGACGGCGGCGGCGCCGAGGCCGCCGGCCGCACAGATCCCGAGGAGCGCCGTTTCTTTGCCAGTCGTCGCGAGCTCGTTGGCCATGGTGGTCACCATGCGCGCGCCGGTCGCACCAAACGGGTGTCCGATCGACAGCGAGCCGCCGTGGACGTTGAACGTCGCCTCGTCGACCTCACCGACGGGCTTGTTCTTTCCGAGGCGGACCTGGGCAAACCCCTTGCTTGCAAGAGCCTTCGTCACGGACAACACCTGCGCTGCAAACGCTTCGTGCATGTCGACCAGGCTTGCGTCCTTGAGCTGCATCCCCGCCCGATCGAGCGCTTTGGGCATGGCGATCGCGGGGCCGATCAGAAGCTGGTCGGTGGGGTCGACGGCGGCGTAGGCCCAGCTGCGCAACGCCGCCAGCGGCTTGTACCCGAGCGCACGCGCCTTGTCTTCGCTCATGAGCAGCACGGCGGCGGCACCGTCGGTCAACGGTGAAGCGTTTCCGGCCGTCACGGTGCCGTCCTTTGCAAACACCGGGGAGAGCTTTGAAAGCTTCTCCACGCTGGTGTCCCCTCGAACGATGTTGTCGGAGTAGACCCAACCCTCCGGGCTTTCTACCGGCGTCACCTCGTCGTCGAACCGGCCCGAAGCAATCGCCTCTGCGGCGCGATGGTGCGAGCGCGCGGCAAACTCGTCCTGCGCCTCCCGAGTGATCTCGTTGCGCTTGGCCATGCGCTCGGCCGATTCGCCCATGACCTCGCCGGTCGTCCGCTCGGCGATTTTCGGCATCTTCGGGAGGATGTCGGTGATCGGCATCATCTGCGAAAGCACGCCGAGATAGTCGCCGGGGGTCGCCGCCTTTCCAAAGGCGAGCGGCGCCAAGGCGTGCACCGCCTTTTGGGGAAGGTTGAGGGGTGCGTTGCTCGTCGAGTCGGAGCCGCCGGCGATCACCACGTCGGCTTCACCGCGCTCGATGGCCGCCGCGGCGAGGGTGACGGCCTGAAGCCCGGTCGCGCAGGCGCGGGTGCAGGTCATCCCCTCGACGCTCGCAGGAAGCCGAAGGTCGAGCGCGATCTCGCGCGCGATGTTGGGGGCAAGCGACGGTAAGATCACGCCGCCCCACACGATGCTATCGAGCTCGTCGTGGGAGAGATTCGTGCGCTCGAGAAGAGCCCTCACCGCGATGTCGGAAAGCTCGATGCTGTCGAGCTTGAGGAACTTGCCAAACGCCTTCACGAAGGGCGTGCGAGCTCCGCCGACGATCACCGCTCGCTGCTTCTTTCCCCAACCGTTCTTCTTTTTCGCCATGTTCATGCTCCCACGAGTGCGCCGCCACAGACGCGAATGGTTTGACCGGTGAGCCCCACGGCTCCCGGGGTCGCCAGAAACAGAATCGCCTGGCCCACGTCCTCGGGCTTACCGCCCTGCCCTACCGCCGCCATCCGTCGCGCCACCTCGCGAATCGCGACGGGCATTGCATCGGTGAGCCGCGTTTCGATGAAACCCGGTGCAATCGCGTTGACCGTGATGCCCTTCTTAGCGACCTTCGGCCCGAGCGCGCGAACGAAGCCGACGATTCCGGCTTTGCCGGCGGAATAGTTGGTTTGGCCGCGGTTTCCGGCGATTCCGGACACCGAAGACAGGCAAATCACGCGGCCCTCCGGTCGGAGCACGTCACCGGAAAGGAGACGATCCGTGATCCGAATCACCGCGCCGAGATTGATGTCGACCGCCATGTCCCACTGCTCCGGCTTCATTCTGGCAAGCGTCTTGTCGCGGGTCACACCCGCGTTGTGAACGACGATGTCCACGCCGCCGAAACGCTCTTTCAGCTCCGCGGCGATGCGCTCGGGCGCATCCACGTCGGTGATGTCCACGAGCAGCGTCGAGCCGCCGATGCGCTGAGCGACCCGGCTGGTCGGCCCGTCGTCTGCAGGGCGGTCCAAACATACGACGTGGGCACCCTCGGCCGCCAAGAGCTCGGCGGTCGCCTCGCCGATCCCGCGGGCCGCGCCGGTGACGAGCGCCACTTTGCCGCCGAGCACGTGCGTCACGGGCGCCTCCTCGCCCTTGGCCGCTTTCGTCACGTGGAAGGGCTGAGCGCTGATGTACGCCGAGCGCGGCGAAAGCAGAAAACGAAGCAGGGGTTCCAGCCGGCCGTCGGCGCCTTCTTCGACGAACACGCTATTTGCGATCGAGCCGTTGCTCCCGATCTCCTTTGCGAGGCTTCGCGTGAAACCCTCGAGGCCCGCGCGAGTTGCCGCAAGCACCGGTCTTTTTGCATCGGCCGCCGGACGCCCGAGGACGACGACGCGCCCGGACCGATTGAGGCGGCGAACCCAGGGACCGATGAACGCGTAGAGCTGGTGAAGGTCCTCCGGGGTCTCGAGCCCCGTGCCGTCGAACACGATCGCGTCGACCCGCTCCCCTTCGGCCGGCTCCCCCGGCTCGACGCGGCGAGGCGCGCGCGCCCACGCTTCGCCGGGCCCAACAAAGGGCTCGAGAGCGGCGTCGGAGGTGCCGACGACCCAAGGATGAGCCCCAGCTCGCGTGAGGATGCGTGCGAGCTCCGCGTGCAGCCCACCGATCCCGCAGACCAGCACCGTCTTCTCGTCGAGCGGCCGCTCTTCGTAGGGACCCTTCGCGCGCGCGAGGCGCTCGGGTACGGGAATCGGAAGACCGAGCGTCTTCACGAGCCTTCGGGCATTTTCATTTTCGAGCAAAAGGTCCGTCATTCGGGCTCAGCTCCTCACTCCATAGGTTCCAACTAGATAGGCGGGGCCGCCCGGAGCGTCCCCCACGAACACGCGATCGTCGTCGACGTACAGGCCGACTTCCGCCGGAAGAACCATCGGCTTCTTGAACTGCACGTCGATGAACTCGAGGCGGCTCACGTCTCCGGAAAACACCGAGCGGTTCAGCCCCTCGATCGCGCGCGCCATCGTAGAAAAACCGTGATTGATCACGTTGCGGAATCCGCTGGCGCGCGCGGCGGGGGGGATCCAGTGGATCGGATTGAAGTCGCCCGTGAGCTTCGCGAAGTCGAGCCCGACCCGCGTACCGAGCCGCCAGCGTCCGAGCTCTTTGACGACCGCGGGGACGCGAGGCCGATCGTCTTTGCGCTTGGCCGACCCGTCACCCCGACTGAGGGGAACGATTCCATAGACGTCCGCGACGACGGCTTCCGGATGAGCCGAAGTAGACATCGTCGCGCGCTGGTGGATGACGGCGCGCCGGCCGTTGTCATCGATGTCGAGCAGCTGGACCTTGAGCTCGAATCGCTGGTGAAGCGGCAGGGGGGCGTTCATTTGAAGGCGGCTTCCCCCGTTGAGCACGCGCTGGATCGGGTATTGAAGCCCCTCGATGCCCTTCGCCTGGTACGGAAACACCCACTGCGGAAACAAATGCGCGGGGACTTGGCCACGATACCAGGCGGGGTCGCCGCCCACGTGCCGGATGTAGTCGCGAACCAGGTCCGGAGGCCGAGAGGGAATCGACGCGGAAACGATCGGGCCGGGCACCTCGGCGGGCGCCTGATTGGCCGTTCCCGAGGCGCTCTTCAGCGCGACGACCGCGGCCCGGGCAATCGCACCGAGGACCGGCCCCTGGTGAAGGATGTAACGCGTGGGTACGGCCATACCGATTCTCCCGAGTCGACGGTGCGGCGGAAGCCCTACCGCCCGACCCGGAGCACTACCACCCGCCAAAGACCCGCGCAAACGCGGTCCCACTGCTAGGCTCCGTGCGATGCCTAACCCATTGATCCAACTCGGATTCGAGATCCCTTTCGATCGCATCGAAGCAGAGCACGTCGAGCCGGCAATCGATGAGCTTCTTGCGAACGCGCGTAAAGCCGTCGATGCAATCGTCTCCCACTCGGGCGAGCGCAGCTACGACGACACGCTAGGCGCGCTCGAGGACGCGACCGAAGCGCTCGAGCGTGCGATGACGACGGTCGGACACCTCGAAAGCGTCGCCACCACCGATGCGCTACGCGACGCGTACAACGCCACCATCCCGAAGGTGAGCGCCTTTTGGTCGGAGCTCGCGATGAACGAGCGTCTCTACGACGCCGTTCGTGCGTTTTCTGAAACCAATGAAGCGTCGTCGCTGGATCCGACACGCAAGCGGTTCGTCGAAAAGACGCTCGATGATTTCCGGCGCCACGGCGCCGAGCTCGAGGGCGAAGACAAAGCCAAGCTCCAGGCAATGGAGGTCGAGCTCACCACGCTGACCACGCAGTTTTCGCAGAACGTGCTCGACGAAACCAACGCCTTTGAGCTCGTGGTCTCCGACGAGGCGCAGCTCGCGGGGCTTCCCGAAAGCGCAAAGCAGGCAGCAGCGGAAAATGCGAAGGCAAAGGGCCTCGAGGGCTGGCGTTTCACGCTCCAGGCCCCGAGCATGATTCCGGTTCTCACCTATCTCGACGACGCCGGCATACGCGAACGGGTCTGGCGGGCCTACAACACGCGGGCCGTCTCGGGCGAGCGGGACAATCGCCCCGTGGTGGCACGCATTCTCGAGCTCCGCCGGGAAAAGGCCGAGCTGCTCGGCTATCGAGACTTCTCGGACCTCGTCACCGAAGACCGAATGGCGAAAGAGGGTGCCAAGGCGCAGGAGTTCGTGGACGACCTCCATGCCAAAACGAAGGCGGCCTTCGAACGTGAGAACACGGAGCTCGACGCGTTTCGACGCGAGCTCGAGGGGGACGACGCGCCGTCCATCGACCCATGGGACACCGCCTACTACGCCGAGAAGCAGCGACAGGCGAAGTACGACTTCGACGAAGAGGAGCTGCGCCCGTACTTTCCGCTCGACAACGTCCTCGAAGGTTTGTTCGCAACGGCGCAGGCGCTCTATCGAGTGAAGATCGTCGAGCGAGAGGCGGTCGCCTGGGATCCGGGCGTTCGCTCGTACGGCATCCACGAGCCCGACGGATCGATGATCGCGGCCTTCTACGTCGACCTCTTCCCCCGGGAAAACAAGCGGGGCGGCGCCTGGATGAACGCGCTGATCAGCGTCGCGCACGCCGACGACGAGCCGAAGCCGAATCTCGGTCTGTTCTGCGCCAACGTGAACCCGCCGGTCGGCGGAAAGCCGGCTTTGCTAACGCACCGCGAGGTGGAAACTTTGTTTCACGAGTTCGGCCACCTGCTTCACCACTGCTTCAGCCGGGTGGCCGTGCGAAGCCTGGCAGGCACGAACGTCGCCTGGGATTTCGTCGAGCTTCCTTCGCAGATCATGGAGAACTGGTGCTGGGAACGGAGCGGTCTCGATCTGTTTGCCGCGCACTACGAAGCCGGTGAACGAATTCCCGACGAGCTCTACGAAAAAATGGTGAGGGCGCGAACCTATCGCGCAGCGAACGCGCAGATGCGACAGCTCGGCTTTGCATCCATCGATCTGGCCCTTCACCGCGACTACGATGCGAGCCGAGACGGCGACGCGATGGCCTACGCGCGGGCGAAGCTGCAGGCATTTTCGCCGACGACGTTGCCCGACGACTACGCGATGCTCGCCGGGTTCACGCATGTTTTCGCGCACCCGGTCGGATACGCGTCGGGCTACTACAGCTACAAGTGGGCCGAGGTCCTCGATGCCGACGCATTCACGCGCTTCAAGCGAGAAGGCATCACCAACCCGTCGGTCGGCGGCGCCTTTCGCGAAGCGATCCTTTCCAAAGGCAACAGCGAAGACCCGGCAAAGCTCTACGAGGCCTTCATGGGACGAGGCCCCGAGCTCGAGCCACTCCTGGAGCGTGCAGGATTGAGGTAACTGGCGGGCCCGGAGAATCGGTCGCGACGCCCAGTGCTCGCGAGCGGGACCCGGTCGCTACGCTCCCCCCACTCGCTGTGCTGGGCATCCCGACCGATTCTCCTCTCTGCAGAAGGGGGGACATGCTCCCCTCTCTCAAACGCCCTCTTTTCAACCACTTACGACCCACACCGCGAAAACCCGAATTCGAGGCAGCGCTACCGCGCATACGGGGCTCGGAAAAAACGCGACGGGGGCCTACGCGGAGCGGGAGGGCCTGCAAATGCGGCCCGTAAGATTGGTTGAGTAGGGCCGCGCACGCCCTCCCTCGGGCGGCGCGCCAATCGCGGTGGTAACTGTCATGGCGATTGTCACTTCGCACGTCCGCTCCGACCTAGGCGATAGCGTGGGGGCGGTGGGGTGGGACCAACTGACCGCCGAAGGCGTCCCTGCGTTTTTTCCGAGCCCCTAGGCAGACGTCTTGCCTCTCCACAGCAATCAGTGGGCAGTTGGCGTCGCGGGCCCCGGGTCGAGGGCCGCGGGCCTGATCTCGTTCCCCTCCCTCCCGAGGCCCTGGGCCCGAGGCCCGAGAGTGAAACCAGGTACGCATTACGCCGACCAACCCGCATGACATGCGGGGCGGCAAGGCGCCTGCGGAGGAGAATCGGTCGGGATGCCCAGCACAGCGAGTGGGGGCGAGCGTAGCGAGCGGGCACCCGCTCGCGAGCACGGGCGTCGCGACCGATTCTCCGATCATGCGTTATGCTCCCACCATGCCCACCATTTTCGAATCTCCGCACGATCTGAAGTCCGCCGTCGGTAAGCATCTCGGCTACAGCCCCTGGATCACGATGGAGCAAGATCGGATCGACAAGTTCGCCGATGCGACCGACGACCATCAGTGGATTCACGTCGACGTGGATCGCGCAAAGACCGGTCCATTTGGCGCTACAATCGCGCACGGCTACCTCACGCTATCCCTCGTGAGCTCGTTCATGACGCAGGTCTTCGAGGTGCGAGGATTCGAGTTCGCAGTGAACTACGGCACCAACAAGGTGCGCTTTCCGAACGCGGTCAAAGCGGGCGCGAGGATCCGCGGCGGAGCCGAGATCCTGTCCGTCGACGAAGCAAAAGGCGGTATCCTCTCCGTCGTCCGTGTGACGGTCGAGATCGAGGGAGAGGACCGTCCAGCGTGTATCGCGGAGCCGGTCAGCCTCTACTTCCCGAAGAAGTAGCGGGGGCGGTTTCGCCTGACTGCCGATGCGCCTCGATGGGCGCACAGACATAGGTAATCTGACGCTCGTAGACGTCCTGCGTGGTGACCCGCTCGCCTTCGTCGGTGAGCTCCGTCGTCGTCCGTTGCCCGACGACGACCCGCCGTTGCTCGACGATGGCATAGTCCCCAGCGCAGTGACGGTGCATCCGACGCCGCGCCTCCTCCCAAGAGCTCTCGTTGGAGCGAACCGCCAAGGTGCCCCCGTCGGGGTATCGGTGCACCGTCGAGACAAAGGTGTATCCACCGCACGCCAGGGCTGGAAGCAACAATATGAGGAGCGAAAGCCGGAACATGGAGATCGGACGCCGCTCGCATCCCCGATATTCTGCTTCTGGGCTATACTGCCCACATGTTCCGGTTCCTCTTGGTGGTCTTACCAGCGGTGGTGCTCGCGGCCTGCAGCGGCTCCGAGTACGGCAGCTCGGGCGCGGGCGGCACGGGCGGGAGCGGTGGAAGCGCGGGCGTCGGCGGCGCGTCCGGCTCCGGAGGCTCGGGCGGCGCGTTCGTGCCGCCACCCGACTCGTTCACGTTGAAATGGGGGCCTTTGGAAGTGCCCCCCGGCACCGAGTCGACGCAGTGCGTGATGAAGCGGCTCGGAAACAGCGAGCCGGTTTCCGTGCACGAGATCTACAACCTGCTCGGCGCCACCTCGCATCACTTCATCGTGTACCGCGTCGATGACACCGAGGAGCGCCCGGAGCCCTACCCGTGTGCACCCTTCACCGACACGCTCAACGATCCACCGCTGATCATCACGCAGCGAAAGGAGGATCGTCTCACGCTGCCCGAGGGTGTCGCATACACGATCCCGCCGAACCAAATGGTTCGACTGGAAATGCACTACATCAACGTGAGCCAGGAACCGCAGACGCTAGAGGCGACGTCGACCTTCATTCCAATGCCTAGCGACGAGGTCGAGCACGAGGCCGACATCATGTTCTTGGGAGACACGAACATCTTCATTCCTGCCATGGAAGATGCGACGCTAGGGCCGACTTTCATTCAGGTCCCCGAGCGCTTCGATGGCGTCAGCTACTTCGCGATCACGGGGCACGAGCATCAGTGGGGGACCAACGTCTA
>JAHELW010000069.1 GCA_024643985.1 Myxococcales bacterium
ATGCGCGCCGGGCTTCGCCGTTCCGGCTCGCGCTTCCGCCTGCACCCCTCCCGCCTGGTGAGGGGCAAGACGTCTGCCTAGGGGCTCGGAAAAAACGCGACGTGGGTCGGAGCGGACGTGCCAAGTGACAATCGCCACGACAGTTACCACCGGCGATTGGCGCGCAGCCCGAGGAGCGGCGTGCGTGGCCTACACCTCCAGTCTTCCGGGCCACCTTTGCAGGCCGCTCCGATCCGCGGAGCGCCCGCGTCGTGTTTTTTCCGTGCCCCGTATGCGGGCGTCACTCGGGTTTTCGCCGTGTGGGTCGTAAGTGTTTGAAAAGAGAGCGTTTCTGGAGGGGGAGACTGTCCCCTATTGGATTGCTTGTTCGACGGCTTTTAGGAGGCTTTTGCTGTAGAGGCGGCCCGTGAGGTTCTTTCGGGTCTGGAGCGCCGCGGCGTCCCATTCCGCCTTGTGCGGGGCCGTGTCGACGACGGAGATCCCACGCTTCACGAGAGAATCGTAGGCCCGCTGGTCGTCGCGGCGCACGAGCTTGTCCGCCGCCCGCGCTGCGCGCTCGGCGGTGTCGAGCAGCATCTGCCGGTCCGCCTCTCTCAACGCGTAAAACTTTTCCTTCTTGATGACGGAGCCGCCAATGATGATGCCGAAGTTCTGCTTCGCCATGTAGTTGAGCCGCGTGTACCACTGCATAGCGACTGCAGCGAGCGCGGACACTGGGACGGTGTCGAGCATCCTGGTCTGCAGACCTCCGTACACCTCGGGTGCTCCGAGCCGGACCGGATTCGCGCCGATGACGTTCACGAACTCCGCGAAGACGGGGTCGTCTTTCCACGCCCAGGGACGAAGCCGCTTCAAGTCTTCGGGCCGGGCGAAAGGCTCCATCGAAAACAGCCGGTTCTTTCCGGCCTCGCCCCAATTCAGGAGCACGAATCCGTTCGACTCGAAGAGCTTGGTGAAGCGGTCATTCAATGCAGCCCGGGCTCGCTCGAGCTGCTCGTATTCGGTGATCAAGCCCGGAGTGGAAAGGACGAGCACGGAGCGGGCGACCATCCCGAGCCCGGTCGTGGAAACCCCCGCGGCATCCATCTGTCCCGCGCGCACCTTTCGAATGAAGTCGCGCTCGTCCCCTTGGCTTCCTCCGGAGTAGTAGCGAAGCTCGACGCGGCCTTCGGTTCCCTTTTTCAGGCTTCGGTTCCACGCCTTCATCACCTTCATGAAGGCCGAGCCGGGTGGTGCGAGTGAAGCAAAGCGGATGACCGTGGCCGATGCGGCATCTGCTGCCGGCACCGAAACCGTTCCCGGTAAGAGGAAAGCCGCGACCGTGAGTAAGGCGACGAAAGCGTTTTTGAAGTAATCCATGATGAGCCCTGCGAGACCGTGAGCGCGCTGCCACCCGATCGTGGACGCCCCCCGAGCCCTCAGTATTTAGAGAAAAGCACAGCGATCACAAGGCGTGTCCGGCGCGAAGAAGCTTGGCCGCCCGAAATCCGATGAGCATGCTGGGCGCGTTCAGCGCAGAAACCGGCGTCCAGGGAATCACCGAGGCGTCCGCAATCCGGACCCCCGTGACGCCCCGCAGCCGAAGGTCGGTGTCCACGGCAGCCGAGGGATGGACCCCCATGCCGCAGCTGCCCGCGAAGTGATACGTCGTGATGGTGTTCTTCCGAACGTAGCTCGCGATGCCATCGTCGCTTTGAATGCGAGCGCCCGGAAGCAGCTCTTTCGCACCCCAGTCCACCAGAGACTTGGACGAGCCGATTTGCCGTGCGATGCGTACGCCCCTGACCATCGTCTCCAGGTCTTCGGGGTCGGAGTAGTAAGCCGGGTCGATGAGAGCCTGCTCTTCGACGTTCGTGCTCCTCAACCGAAGCGTTCCCCTGCTCTTCGGCTTTCCGAGAATCAAGATGATGCCGAACATGTGATCCGTGAAGCGACGTAGGGCGCCAACCTCGAACGCCGCACCGATCACCGAACGGACGAACGCCCGGCTCCGTTCGCCGTAGAGCGCGTGCGGAACGACCTTCGGCGGCAGCATGCGCTGCATCATTTGCCGCATCGCAGAAGGCGCAGGCCAATACACGTAGCACGTGTCGCTCTGCTGGGGCGGGAGGTCGCTGTCCGCGTTGGTCCGAAAGAAGCTGTAGAGCTGCGGGTAGTAGCAGTCGATGTCCTTCTTGGTCTTGTAGAAGACCGGGACGTTCGGGTGATCGTGAAGGCCGCTCCCGACGCACGGCCGGTTTGCGACGACTGGAATGCGGAGCGCCCGTAGATGCTCTTCCGGCCCGACGCCGGACAGCATGAGGAGCTTCGGCGTTTCGAGCGCGCCCGCGGAAACGATGATTTCGCGAGAGGCGCTCGCCCGTTTGAGCGCGCCTTCGTGCTCGAGCTCCACGGCCCGCGCCCGCTTGTCGGCGGTGAACACGAGTCGGTGCGCTCTCGCATGGCAGAGAACGTCCAGGTTCGGCCTTTGTCCTGGGTCTTTGATGAACGCCGCATACGAGCTCCTGCGCTCGTCGCCCTCGTACGACATCCACTCGTAGCCGATGACATTGCCCATGTTCCCGTCGTTCAGGTCCGCGCTGCGAGCGAAGCCATGCTCCTCGGCAGCCCCGATGCACGCCTCCGTCCATCGCGTCGGAGGGCGCCGATTGGGTCTTATCCTTCGCTCGATCTCCGCGAAGTCGTCTTCGTTGTCGTCCCAGGTCCAGCCATCGGGCCACTCCGCATAGTCTTCCCGTGACCCACGCGTGTAGACCATTCCGTTCACCGAGCCGCTGCCGCCGAGCACCGTTCCCGTGCCGGCAAAGACACGCTGCTTGGCCGAGTGAGCCTGTGGCACCGAGAAGCGCTCTGCGATCACTTCGTCGTTGACGAAGGCGTGCTTGTACCCGTCTGCGGAAAGCGTTTCCGGGTGCTCTTCCGCGTGCGGTCCAGCCTCGAGAAGCAGAACGCGCACGCTGGGGTCCTCGGCGAGCTCTGCAGCGATGATGCAGCCTGCGGACCCGCCTCCGACGACGATGTAGTCGTACTCCGGCCTCATTTGCCTCGGCGAAGAAGCTTCACGAGGCCGCGCCAACGCTGCCCCAAGCTTCGCCCGTAAACCAGCTCGATCACTGCGCCGAAGATCCCGTACTGCGCCTCGGTGACCGGGTACATCTTGTTCGGCTGATGGATCGCAAGCCGATCGTCGATGACCGCTTTCACGTTGCACATCGAGTGAAGGCCTTCGCGCCCGTTCATGCGTCCGAAGCCCGACTCCTTGACGCCGCCGAACGTGAGATCTTGCGCCATGTAAGTGACGCCGCCGAACTCGTTGATCGCCGTCATCCCGGCCTCGAGCGCTCCCGCGATCTTTCGCGCGCGCTTCGCGTCTCGCGAGAACACCGACGAGGAGAGGCCATACGAGACGCCGTTTGCAACTTCCACGGCATGCGAGTCGTCACGAACGCGCATCAGCAGCATCACTGGACCGAACACCTCTTCTTGCGCGATGTTCATCTCGGGCCTGACGTCGGCGAGAATCGTCGGTTCGAAAAAGTCGCCCTCGTCCGTGAGGGTGCGCTTTCCTCCCGCAACGAGGCGCGCGCCCTGCGCGAGCGCCCCTTCGACCGCCTTTTCGATGATGTCGAGCTGGAGCGGTGTGATGATCGCTCCGACGTCGACGATTCCATCCCGGCTTCGACCCTGCCTCAGCTCCCCGACGAGCTCCGCGGCTCGCTTCTCGAACGCCTCGTACTGCTGCTCGTGAACGAGAATTCGCTCCGATGCCACGCAGTTCTGACCGCAGTTCACGAAGCACCCAGCGAGCGCGGCGTGCACGGCCTGCTCGAGGTCGGCATCCTCGCAGACGATGAACGCGTCTTTGCCACCGAGCTCCATCACGACGGGCGTGACACGCTCGGCGCTTCCTTCGATGACGCGCCGTCCGTTGTCGACCGAACCGATGAACAGGATCGTGTCGACGTCCGCCCGAACCAGCGCGGCCCCTGTCTCGCCGTACCCGTGCACGGCTTGAATCAGATCGGGATCGCACCCTGCGTCTGCGAGCACACCCCGAAACGCGTCGATGAACCGAGCGCTCGACCAGGCAACCCACTCGGACGGTTTCAGAACGATTGCGTTGCCTGCCATCAACGCCGGGATGATCGGGTTGACGAGATTCTGGTATGGGTAGTTCCACGGCGTGATCGCGGCGACGACCCCGAGCGGGTGATACTCGAGACGCGCCTTCTTGTGCAGCAGCAGGCCCGACGAGACGCGCTCGGGACGCAGGTGCTTTTCGCCGTTCTTGATCATCCAGCGAAACTTCTCGCAGGTCGTCCAGATCTCCCCGAGCAGCGCGTTCTCTCGCGTCTTGCCGGTGTCCCGCTGAATCGCGTCGCAGATCTCGTCTTTGTGTTCGACCGTGTAGGCCATCAGCTCTCGGAGCACGGCCCGACGCTGCTCGAACGAGCTCCCTCGCCACTTGCGCTGCGCGGTTCTGGCGCGCGCCACGGCAGCATCGACGTCGGCCCCGGTATCGACGCGAATCTCCCCGAGGGATTCGCGCGTGGCCGGGTCGAAGCACGGAATGTGCGTTCGAGCGGGCTCTTCAAAGCCCGGCCTGGCCTCGATCGGAACAGTCATTCTGATTTTCGTGCTTAGTATTCTGGCGCGTGCTTGTCAAAGGCGACTAGCCGGTCAACGGCACCTCGTAGCGGGCGCAGTAGTCCGAGAAGCGCTTTCGAATCGAACCGAGCTCCAGGCCGAAATCGGCGAGCTCGTACTGGTGCGCGCCGTGCTTGCCCCTCGGGTTGTCCGCGAGGAACGTGCGCATGCGGTGCTCCACGCCGCCGGACCACGGCATCTCGAACCGCTCGTACACGTCGCGAACCGCTCGCACCGGGTCGGCGACCAAGTCTTCGAAGCCGATGTCGGCGAACTGGTCCGACTTGTCGGGGTGCTTCTCTCGCACCTCCATCGCGTGGTCGAGCGCATCCGCCCACCAGGCGAGCTGCTCGCGTCCAACCGCCTCGGCGTCGACCGCGTCGGTGACGATTCCACGAATCGTGTAGATCAAGCTTGCGAGCGACGGGATCGTTTTGGCCGGATCCCGGTGTGTGAAGATCAATCGGGCGTCCGGATACTCAGCAAGCAGCGCGTCGAGCGTTCGGAGATGCACGGGGCTCTTGAGAACCCAACGATCTTTCATGTACCGACTCTGCAGGTGTTCGAGGAAATGCCGGTGATAGGTGTACGCCGGAGCGGCGCTCTGCTGGTCGACCCACGCCTGATAGCTCGGAATGTTGTAGACGATCCCAGGCTGCGGGCTCAGCAGCGTCTGGGCGAGAATCGGCATGCACTCCTGCGGCAGCTCCGCGCCGACTTCGTGAATCGTCGGCAGCTCGGGCGCCATCTTTTCCATTTGGGCGAAGTACTTGCGGGCTTGCGCGATTCGACGGTCGCATCCGTATGTTTCAGGAAGCGGCGGAGGATTTGGATACTGAACCTCCCAACCGAGGGGCGTTCGATTCGCGGGGTCCTGTGCAAACAGGTTGAAGAGGATCGTCGTGCCCGTACGCGGAAATCCTACGATGAAGACGGGCTTCTCGATCCGGGCGCCGGCGATTTTCGGGTGCGCGGCTCGATGCCGATAGAGACCGAACCGGCTTTCGAGCCCCATCACGAGCGATTCCCGAACGGCGACGCGGCCGATCCAATGTAGCTCGGCTTCCCGTTCGACCGCCTCGACGATGCGGGCAAGCCGCTCTTCGAAGCCCGGGTCGCCGCGCTCTGAGGATTTCGACCTGCGGGCGGCCGTCGCGAGGATGTCCTGCGGATCGAGCGTCGGCCAGCGAGGCGCCACTCTCGGGCCCAGCCGATTGAGCCAGCGCACGAGGCGCGGCCGATGTGGCGGTGGAGCTGCCATGCCGAGCGGGTTGCGTCGAGTAGCACGGCACCTCATAGCCCGCAAAATCCGGAGCCGAGATGAGCGACGAGAATCCCAGCGCGGTTGCGATCATCACCGGTGCTTCCTCGGGTATCGGAGAGGCCACGGCGCGGCGCTTCGCCAAGGAAGGCTACGCGGTCGTTCTCGCGGCGCGTCGCCGGGATCGGCTGGAAGCCATTGCGTCGGAGATCCAGCGCGAGGGCGGCCAGGCGCTCGCCGTCCCGACCGACCTCAGCGACGCCGCGCAGACCTCGGCACTCGTCGAAGCCGCGATGCGCGCGTTCGGCAGGGTCGACGTGCTCGTCAACAACGCAGGCTACGGCCCACCCTATGCGAACGAACAGCTGGACCGAGACGCCCTCCGGCACGTGTTCGACGTCAATCTTCTTTCCGGCATGCAGCTGATCGCCGAGCTCACGCCGATCATGCGGCAACGGGGTGGAGGCCGGGTCGTCAGCGTCAGCTCTCTCACGCGCTACGTGGGTGCGCCGTTTGCTTCCTCGTACGCGGCCACCAAGGGCGGAATGGAGGCGATGACGGCGTGTCTTCGTCTCGAGCTCGCGCCTTGGAACATCGAGCTCAGCGTCGTCGTGCCGGGCTTCGTGGATACGCCGGCATTCGAGACCAGCCGGGAGGCCGGCAAACACCTCCGCGAGGATCCGAACAACCTCTACCGCCAGCTCATGCACAACCTCGACGAGTTCGCCGAAGATCAGTTGAAGAGCGCCATCGCACCGGAAGACGTCGCCAAGGTGATCTGGCGGGCTGCGACCGTTCCGAACCCGAAGCCGCGATACTTCGCGCCGCGCTCTGCGCGGACGGCGGCGCGCATGTTCGCCATGATGCCCAACAGGCTCGCCGAGCACATTCTGCGAGGCATGTACAAGTGGGGACCCCAGAGGAAGACCGATGACTGATTCCATTTCCGAGAGCCAAGCCGCCTGGAACCATTTTGCGGACCAGCTGAAGGAAGTCGGCGGCAAAATCGTCGGGCCGGTCGGAGCGAGAAGCGCCCGAGAGCGCGCCGACGGCTATCGCTACCTCGCGTCGCTGATAGCCGGAGGATACGAGCTCGAGATGGAAGCCGATCGAAGGCGCCCGGTGCTCACGCGCATGTTCACGCCCATCCGAAGCTTCGTTGGAGACGGGCCGGACACGCTCTACCACGAGGCCAAGCTCGACGAATCCCTCTCGTACCAGCTACACGTCCAAAGAGGCGACGACCTCTTCTTCTCGGCTGTCATTTACGCGAGCGACGAAGACGGCATGCGGTCGATCGTGAGCTTTCTGGTCGACAGCGACATCGAGTTCGAGGACCAAGATCGAGCTCAGGTCGCGACGATTCACATCAGCGCCGAACGGCCCGAAGGGGCAAAGAACTGGCTCGAGCTCCGGGGCAGCCTTCCCTTCATCATGACGCGTCAGTACTTCCCGGAGCGCGTCATCGAAGTCGATCGGGGCAAGTACCGGGCGGCTACGATGGACGTCCGCTGCGTCGAGACCGTGCCTGCACCTCAGCCGTACACGGAAGCGGAGCTGAAGTCCGGACTCGAGCGGATCGTCGCATTCGTCGAAGACACCCTGGATGCGGGGCTCGGGGTTTCCGCGATTACCGGAATGAGCACGATCGCGTTCGACGAGGATGACAACGCCACCCCGACGCGCATCGGCGAAGACGGTACGCTGGTCGTCGACGAGGAGCGCCACGATCGGTACACGCCCGATGAAGTCTTCGACATGATCGATCCGAAGGTCGTCGCCAACAACCTACCGGGCCCCGGCATCGGATACGCGGGGGTCTCCTACAAGCTCGCGGACGACGAGGCGATTCTGATCTCGGGCAAGGACGTTCCCTGCAGGTACTGGTCCTGTCAGGTGTTCGATCACTACCTGCGCGCCGGCGACTACCGGCACTATCCCGTTGCGATCAACAATCGTCAGACGGTTTTCGACGAGGATGGCTCGTTCCGGATCTACGCATGCCGCGACAACCCAGGCGTGAAGAACTGGATCTGCACCGAGGGGCATCGCCGCGGCCAAGTCGTGCTTCGAACGCTGCTCGCCGAGACCGATCTCGACCCCGAAATGACCGTGATCAAGCTCGCTGACATCCCGCCAGAGGACCGCGTTTAAGAATCAGAATTGACATTCTGGTTTTCCACACTACCATTCCGAGCCAGTCATGGCGACGGCAATTGCCCCCGAAAAAGCGCAGCAAAGCCTCAAGGACCGCAAGCGCGAGCTCTACCGCGAGGCCGTTCTCGATGCGGCGGAGCGGGTTTTCGGCAGCGAGGGCTACGAGGCGACGAAGGTGCAGCGCATCGCGTCCGAGTCCGGCGTCTCGCTGACGACGCTCTACAGCGTGTTCGAGTCGAAATGGGAGATCTACCGCGCAGTCCATCGACGCCGCTTGGGCGAGGTGATGGGACTTGCCGGAGGGATCTACGAAGCCGGTGCGTCGGCGGTCGAAACGCTCGTTGCCGGCATGCGCATGCAGCTCGACTTCTTCATGAGCCGGCGGGACTACACCCGGATGCAGCTCAAGGAGGTCACCGCGTGGTCGACCTTGGAGCTCCTGCGGAGTCCCGAGCAGATCGAAGGCCTCAGCGCCGGGCTCCAGCATTTCGCGTCTCTCTTTCGGCAGGGGATCGACGAGGGCGATTTCGTCGACGACGATCCAGAGCTCATGGCGCGAATGGTCATCGCCTGCCAGCAGGTCCGTCTCGCGATGTGGATGGATGACGGCTGCCAAGAAGCCCCCAAAAGTGTCGCCGACGCCGCGATTCGCCACCTCCTGCGAAGCTACTGCCGACCCGAGCGCCTAGATGCCGCGCTGCACAAGGCCGACTTGGAGCAAAGCCCGTGACCGTCGAGTATCACGAGCTGAAAGTCAAAGCCGTCATTCCGGAGACTCCGGACTGCACGTCGTTCGAGCTCGAAGTCCCGAAAGGTCTCCGCGAAGCGTATCGCTACAGAGCGGGCCAGCACCTGACTTTCAGGTTTCCGTGGGACGGCTTCGAGGTGACGCGATGCTACTCGCTGTCGAGCTGTCCAGACCTCGGCGAGCCGATGAAGATCGGGGTCAAGCGGGTGCAGGGCGGACGCGTTTCCAACTGGATGAACGACAACCTGAGGGTCGGAGACTCCATGCTCGCGAGCGTCCCCGAAGGGCGCTTCGTGCTCGACCCGGGGACGCGGTCGGGCACGCCGCTCTTTTTGTTTGCAGGTGGGAGCGGCATCACACCGATCATTTCGTTGCTGAAGAGCGCGCTCGCGACGACGAACCGTCCGATCACGATGCTCTACGCCAACCAGTCGCGCGATTCCGTCATCTACCGCGCGGAGCTCGACGAGCTGGCCGCACACCATCCCGACCGCCTGAGCATTCATCACCACTTCGATTCCGATCGCGGCTTCGTCGACGAAGCGGGAATTGCCTCGATCCTTCACCACACCGACACGGCCGAGCTCTACATCTGCGGGCCCGAGCCGTTCATGGATCTCGTCGAACGCGTGCTGACCCGCGCAGGCGTCCACGAGGAGCTCATCTACGTCGAGCGTTTCGTGTCGCCCCTCGACCCGGACCGCGAGCATGCAGGCGGCCTCGACGTCACGTCACTGGAAGCGCCCGAAGCGTTCAGCCTCTGGCTCGACGGGCGCTCTCGTACCGTACCGTACTTGAAAGGCCGTACGTTGCTTCAGTGCGCGCAGGCTGCAGGCTTGAGCCCACCCCATTCGTGCGAATCGGGTTTCTGCGGTTCCTGCATGTCCGCCGTGAAGACCGGCAGCGTCTACATGCGAGCTCACGAGGCCCTTTCGTCCCGCGACGTTGCCCGCGGCGTCGCCCTGCTTTGCCAGAGCTACCCATCGAGCCCGGAGCCGCTCGAGCTCGACGCTGATTCGACTTCTTTTCGGGCGCCATCCGCCGTGAAGTCGTCCTACGGCAAGGCTTGGTCTACCGTTGCAGCGGCGGCCGTCTTTGCGTTGATGGTCGCGGGAACACTCGTCCTCCGGCTCGTCCCCTAGGTGATGTCATGACGATCGAAATCAAAGCGCTGATTGCCATCCTCGCGAGCTATGCATCGGCGGGGCTCGCACAGGCCGCGCTGACGGCCGTCTATCGCTCGCCCGCCGGACAGAAGTACCTGATCAGCGACGATCCTCACCGGTCGAAAACGAAAGAAGAGCTCCGGTGGCGCATTCTGCTGAACGCCGCGGTTTCCATCACGCTGATTTTCTCGGTGATGTTTGGCCTCGGGCCGTACCTCTACCACGACCGCGCCATCCCACTTTGGCGCTACTTCTTGGAAGGCGCGACGGTCATCCTGATCTACGACTTCGGCTACTACTTCATGCATCGCTATCTCTTTCACGAGTGGAAGATCCTTCGCGCCGTGCATTCGGTGCACCACGCCGCCCGAAACCCGCGGCATTTCGACGCCCTTCTGCTGCATCCGGTCGAAACGATCATGGGGCTCAGCCTCTTTTTCGGCTCGGTCGCGCTCGTGGGCGGGGTCCACGTGATCACTCTCGGGGTCGTATTCACCCTGTATACGGCGCTCAACATTCTCAACCATGCGGGGGTCGACGCGCCGTATTTCCCATTCAAGACCCTTGGAAAGCTCGCCGCGATTCACGACCGGCATCACCACAGCATGCGCTCGGGCAACTACGCATCCATCACGCCCCTGCCCGACGTCATTTTCGGCACCGTGGAGTAGGCGATGACCGTGAGCTTAGTGACCGGGGGCGCCGGCTTCTTGGGGGCTGCCATCGCGCGCGGCCTCAAGGCGCGCGGAGACCAGGTGATCGTCCTCGACGTCGCGCCGTCGTGTCCCGTGGAGGGCGTCGAGTATCGCCAGGTCGACATCACCGACGAGGATGCCGTGGTCGATGCGTGTAGGGGCGTCGATACCATCGTGCACAACGCGTCGATCGTGCACACGAAATGGAACAAAGAAGCCATAGTCTGGGCCGTCAACCTCGGGGGTACGGAGCACATGCTCGAGGGCGCGCGACGAAACGGTGTGTCGCGGTTCATCTACATCAGCTCGGGGAGCGTCGTTTACGAGGGCAAAGACATCGAAAACGGCGACGAAAGCCTTCCCTACGCCTCCGTGTCGCAGGCCCCTTATGCCGACAGCAAGATTCAGGCGGAGAAGCTCGTTCTCGCCGCGAACGGGGAGGGCGGAACAGCGACCTGCGCGCTCAGGCCGCACGTCGTGTTCGGGCCGGGGGATCAGCGCTTTCTTCCCGCTCTGCTAGCGAACGCGCGCGCGGGACGCCTGCGCGCACAGATCGGCCGGGGAGTGTGGCTCTCCGACTACACGTACGTCACCAATCTCGTGGATGCGGTTCTTCTCGCCGACGATGCGCTCGCGAAGGACGGGCTCGACAGCGTGGCGGCCGGCACGGCGTACTTCATCACGAACGGCGAGCCGATGCCCTTCTGGGACTTCGTTCGCAAAGTTGCAGCGCGCCTCGGCTTCCCCCCAATCAAATACACGATCCCCAAGTCGATCATGTATGGCGTTGCCGCCATCAAGGAAGGCATCGATACCTTGAAGGGGGGGACGCTCAACGCGGAAGACGGGCTCACGCGATTCGCGATCCGCTACATGTGCACGCACCACTACTTCAGCATCGACAAGGCTCGCCGCGAGCTCGGGTACGACCCGGCGGTCAGCGTCGAAGAGGGCATCGAGCGGACCTGCCAGCATCTCGAGGCCATCGGCGCGGTGTAGCGGCTCCGAAGAGCCGGGTGGTGGACGGGCCGCGATCCCCCCAGATGCGGCCCGCCCCCGGCCCAATGGATTGCCCAATGGATTGACCCTTGAATCGTTTATGAACCCTCAAGGGTGTAGCTGTCTAGCCTTGGCGACAGTTGATTACAATTCTATTCATCCCTTGGGTCTAGTTTCGATCCACCCTCGCCGCCGCGCTGTTCTCCGGGAAATCCCCCCGGGGTTCGGTACAATCCCGCCTGCCCGGGCTTGCTGACGTGGTTCCAGCTGGTAAGAGCCCGGCGGCCAGGGGGGCGTTTCAACCCCTTTGGGGGGCGAGGCGAGAGTGTCGAACGAGATCGTCATTTTGCTGACCGCGTGCGGTGTCCTGGTGGTTCTCGGGCTCCTCGAAATGGTGCTCCACCGCCGGCGGCTCTCGCGAATTCCAATTCGTGTGCACGTCAACGGAACGCGCGGCAAGACGAGCGTGACGCGCCTCATCGCGGCAGGTCTTCGCGAAGCAGGCGTTCGGTGCGTGGCGAAGACGACCGGCACCGTTCCGAGGTTCATTCTTCCAAACGGCCGCGAGGTTCCCGTCTACCGGCCCGGCGGTCCGAACGTCATCGAGCAGAAGCAGTCCGTGTCGATGGCGGCGGCACAGCGCGCGGAAGCCCTCGTCGTCGAGTGCATGGCTCTGCAGCCGCACCTTCAGTGGCTTTCTGAATCGAAGCTCGTGCGCGCCACCCACGGAGTGATCACCAATGCGCGGCCGGACCACCTCGACGTGATGGGTCCGACCGAAGAAGACGTCGCTCGAGCCCTCGCAGGGACAGTCCCGGTCAGGGGTGTGTTCCTCACTGCGGAGCGCAATCATCGAGCGTTCTTCCAGGAGGTCTGCGAGCATCGCGGTACCAAGTTCCGCGGGGCGGAGGAGATCAGCAACCCTGTGACGCCGGCCGACCTCGAGGGGTTTCCATATCTCGAGCATCAAGAGAACGTCGAGCTGGCGCTTTCCGTGTGCGAGGAGCTCGGCATCGACAACGAGACGGCCCTCCGAGGCATGTGGCGCGCCAAGCCGGACCCAGGCGCGATGACCGAAGCCCAGGTCGGCTTTTTCGGCAGAACCATCGTTTTCGTGAACGGCTTCGCGGCAAACGACCCGATCTCGACGCGGTACATCTGGGAGCAGTCGCTGCGTCGTCACCGTGAGCTCGAGCGCAGAATCGCCGTCTTCAACTGCCGCTCGGATCGGGCCGATCGCTCGGAGCAGCTCGCACAGTCCTATGCCGGTTGGACCCAAGCGGACGAGGTCGTGCTGCTCGGCACCGGTCAATACATCTTTGCCCGGGCGGCCGTCAAAAGCGGCTTGGATCCGACACGGTTGGTGTTCGTGGACCGGACCCATCCAGCCGACATCTTCGAGATCCTACTCGGCCTCGCCGAGTCTTCCGCCCTCGTCATGGGGCTCGGAAACATTGCGGGGCCCGGCTTGGCCCTGGCGGAGTATTTCGCGAATCGAGGAACGGAAAATGCCAGAAATTGAGTTGTTGACCGTGTCGATTGGGCTCGGCCTCGCGGCCAGCCTGCTCTACGGCGAGCTGTTCGGGATCGCGGCGGGGGGCATGGTCGTTCCCGGGTACGTCGCGCTCTATGCGGAGAAGCCGATCGACGTAGGCATCACGCTCCTGGCCGCGCTGATGACGTTTGGCATTCTCAAAGGCCTGTCGCAGATCGCGATCGTGTACGGTCGCCGCCGGACCGCGCTCACGATCCTGATCGGCTATCTCGTCGGTCTCGCGTTCCGAATGTGGCTCGACAGCCAAGTCACGCCGTTTACCGAAGGAGCGATCATCGGCTTCATCATTCCGGGACTGATTGCGATTTGGTATCAGCGGCAGGGCGTGCTCGAAACTACGCTCAGCCTCGTCACCGCGGCCATCATCGTGCGCATGGTGCTCGTCGTGGCGCTAGGAGACATCGCGCTATGAGAGGCATGTATTGGAAGCCGGAAGGCGCCTCTCAGGTTCAACGCGCCGTGGTGGCGGCGCTGGCCATCGTCGGCTTGGTCGCCGTCGAGGTCTTCCCCTCCGAAGAGCAGCAGCCCTACTACGCCGAAAAGATGTTGGCGGCGCGCAAGGCGCAAGAGGCTCTGGAGGTCATTCACGAAGCCTCGGAGCGTCGAGGTCTCGGTTTGCGTCTCAAGACCGACCCTTCCGGCTCTCGAATGATCGGCGAGGTGCTTTCGCCGATCACCAGCGGCAGCGGAAGCCTGGTGTCGAAGCAGACCTCGGTAAACCCGAACTTCGCCGCGGTGGTCGTCCAGTGGCTCAAGGAGCTCAAGCTCAAGCAGGGTGACGTGGTGGCGGTCGGCGTATCGGGCTCGTTTCCCGCCATGAACGTCGCCGTGTACGCGGCCCTCCACGAGCTCGGGGTCGAGCCGATCATCATTTCCAGCACCGCCGCCTCCCAGTGGGGCGCCAACGACCCCAACTTCACCTGGCTCGACATGGAGGCCATGCTCCGCAGGCAGGGGGTCTTCCCGTACAAGTCGGTCGCGGCGTCGCTCGGGGGCGTCGGTGACGACGCGATCGGCTTGACCAAGCGCGGCCGCCGCATGCTCGAGCGCGCCATCGAGCGCAACGAGATCCCCTTGTTGGCCGACATCGAAGCCGAGGAGCAAGCCCGCGAGCAAAACGCTGATGACGCCGGGGAGCCGACACCGAGCCTTGCGCTGGTCGACGAGGACCGGGTCCGCGAGCGCATGCGCGTCTACTACGAGGCCGCCGGGGACCGCACGATCAAGGCCTACGTCAACGTCGGTGGCGGAACGGTTTCGGTCGGGACCAAGGTCGGCAAGCGCAAGTTCAACCCGGGGGTCAACCCGCGGCCGCCGAAAGGCATCGAGGACATGCCGCCTTCCGTTCTCGGGGCATTTCTCGAGAGTGGGATCCCCGGGATTCACGTGACCCGCATCATCGATCTCGCGGAGCGCTACGGGCTCGAGATCGCGCCGCGCACGACGCCCGAGGTGGGAACGGGCGACGTGTTTCAAAAGCGGCAGCCGAATCGGTGGTTGGCGGGCATCGTGCTCGCTCTCGTGCTGATGGCGCTATTCGTCGTCGCTCGAGCTCCGTGGGGAACGCGCATGCTGCGCACGACCATTCCTCCAGAAAGCATCATGCCGCCAGCGCCGCGGCCACCGAGCGGTTTCATGCCGCGCACTGAAAAGACCGACGGAAACGGTACGGCCACGGATCCGCCTCAACATTGAGGCCAGCGCCCGGCGTTCTACCTTCGGCCCGTTCGGCGGTGCTTGGGCCGCCGGCCGCGCTGGCTCGAGGACAGCGAAGACCGACTCCTCTTCTGCGACCTGGCCAGCTCCGTGTAACCCCGCTTCGTGAGAGCGGGCGGAAACACGTATGCGGCGAGGTGATCGAGCGGATCGAGCACCTGAGCTTCGTGAAATAGCCCCAGGTGAAGGTGCGGGCCCGAGTCGCGAACGCCGGATCGCCCGACCTCGCCGATTCGTTGGCCGGCCTCGATTCGCTCGTCGACTTCGACGTCGTAGCTCGCGAGGTGTGCGTAGAGCGACACGACGCCGTGGCCGTGGTCGATTTCGACGAACAGCCCGCGCGGTCCCATGTGCCGCTCGTGCACGATCTGCGCACCCCACGGGGCGAGCGGAATGTGGGCGCGACGCTCCCAGTCGACGCCCGCGAAGCGGACTGTGCCCGCAGCGACGGCCCGAACGGGCTCACCGTATTCCGAGGCGAAGTCGATCCCTCGATGGGGCCGCCTGCCGTGGTCACGGGGCTCGCCGAGCCCGCTGGTGGCCACGCGCGGGTATCCGTCGAGCGGGCTCACGAAAGAGACCGCGCCGATTGGGCTGCCGCTGTGCCGCCGCCTCGCATGACGATTCAGGAGGCGCCGTCGGGCGGTCAGAATTCGATCCTCGGGGCCAGTGTCACCGACTTGGTCGCCCCAAATGAAGTGCGATACAGGATGGCGATGCGAGACCGAGTCGAACACGCGGTCGACGTGTGGGCATTGCCGGCCGAAGACGTGGAGCAGCGCCGCTGCGAAGTACAGATTGGGCTCGGGGTGGCGTAGCGCCTCGCGCTCGAACGGAAACGCGCTCACGTCGAGCTCCTGTCGCTCCCAGCCCTCGCGGGTCCAAACACCGAACTGGTAGACGC
>JAHELW010000240.1 GCA_024643985.1 Myxococcales bacterium
TTTGCAGGCCGCTCCGATCCGCGGAGCGCCCGCGTCGTGTTTTTTCCGAGACCCGGATGCGGGCGTGAATTCGGGTTTTCGCGGTGTGGGTCGCAACATCTTGAAATGACAGCCTTCGTAGAGGGGGAGCCTGTCCCCCCCCGATCCAGGCGGGCTCCGCTCCCGAGCTCGCACCCCGGTTCGCGCTTGGCACGCGAGGAGAATCGGTCGGGATGCCCAGCACAGCGAGTGGGGGCGAACGAAGTGAGCGGGCACCCACTCGCGAGCACGGGCGTCGCGACCGATTCTCCGATCCCGCCAGTAGCCGACCCGCTCGGGCCCGTGTTACGTCCCGTACCGATCTATGGACGCCAGCGTCGGAGGGCGGCGTAGGTGCGTAGGAAGGGGGCGATGCTCAGCTCGCGGCCGAAGTATTGGAAGTCTTGGATCTCTAGATAGATGCCGTAGTCGCGGCGGGAGTCGAAGTAGCGGAAGTCGAACGAGAGCGCTTTGCCGAGCGTGATGCCGCCGCGGACGACCTCCGGGTAGCCTGCTCCTTCGAGTGTTCGGGCGATCTCGGCCATGCCGTTCTGGTAGATACCGACGTGGTGGAACGCGACGTCGGTGTCGACGACCTCCCTCGCGTAGTGTTCCGTTCCTTGGCCCGGCCCGAGAAACTCGACCTGGCGGTCGCCTGCGTACCCGAGCGCGAGCTCGAGCTTGCAGCCCTTGATCGGCTCGCCGCGCTCGACCCAGTTGGGCGCCGGGATCGTCACGTGAAGGAAGGGACCGGCGCCGACGGCTTCTGCGCGACGCACGCAGGCTCCGACGTCGCGCGCCGCGATCGCGTATTGCTGAGGAAACCGGAGCCCGAGCCGATAGAACACGTCTCGCGGAATCCGCTCCTCGACGTGCGGGAGCGAGAATTCCTTCAGTACGGCATCGAGCACCCGATTGCTGGTTTCCACCGTCACCTCACAAGTAGCTCTTGGCCGCTTTGATTGCGCGCCGAATCGTCCTCACCGCGCGATAGCCGTCGGGTACGCGCGGTTTCTTTCCTTCGACGAGCGCGTGGTGCCGCGAGTGCGCGAGGATCACCGGCTCGAGGACGGGTCCCATGCGTTTCACCAGGTGGCGCGCAGGGCCGAGCTCTGCCGAAACTTCGGCGAAGTACTGCTCTGCGTGGTGTCGCTGATAGTCGAGGATCGCCTGCGACTCCTCGGAGTCGACCCAGTCGGTGAGAAACAGCGCGTCGCCGAAGGCCGATCTCGGCAGCGGTGGCAAACCCATCGATGAGAACGCCATGTTCATGAACTCGCGATAGCGATAGCGGTTCCGCGCACCGCCGCCCAAGCACAGCGTTCGGCCGACGATCTCGTCGACCACGAGCGAGTTGACGAGGCCAAGCGCCTGGTCTTTCGGATGGGTGAGCTCGACGCGCATGTCCGGATGCATGTCGAACACGAACGGCGAGAGCGCGCCGGGCTCGATCGGGGGCGTCATCGCGATTCGAAAGATCACCGCATCGAGGCGAGACCTTCGGAGCATCGCTTCGCATTCGGCTTTTTGGCGCGAGTAGTTGTCGCTTGGGGAGATCTCCTCGTCGGCTCGGCGCGGCCCGTCGACCTCGTCGTTTCGCCCCCAAATCGCGGCCGTCGACGTGAACGTCACGCGCGGCGGCGCCGGCTGCTCTTCGCACGCTTCGATGATCGCGCGGGTAGCGACGACGTTGACGGCGTAGCCGGCCGCCTGATCGACGTCGGTCCCAGGCGGAACCATCGCAGCCAAGTGAATGACGTGATCGACGCCTGCGATCGCCTCGTGCACCAAAGATTCGTTGCAGATGCTGCCGAAACGCATGTCGACGCAGTCCCCCCAGCGTGACGCCGCCTTTCGTCCCGAGGGCGTGCCGAGATCGATTCCACGCACCGCGTAGCCGCGCTCCAGCAGCAGCGCGACGACGTGGGCGCCGATGTTTCCGCACGCGCCGGTGACGAGAACCCGCTTCATGTGACCTCGTCCGCGAGCTGGCCGAGCGCGTTGTGAAAAGCGCGCACCGTGTGATCGACGTCTTCGTCGGTGTGCACTGCCGAGACGAAAAACTTTTCTGCAGCCTTCAGCACGCCCTGCCGGAGAAGCAAATCCGAAAAGCGGACGCTCTTGTAGAAGTCCGACGCTCCGGCAGTGCGATGGTCGTGAGGCTCGTCCTTGCAAAACCAGATTTCGAACACGCTCGGCACGCCGGTGACGCATGCTTCGATGCCGGTGTCCGCTATGGCGTCGCGAAGGCCTTGTCGAAGCCGCCGCCCGACGTCGCCCCATCGCTCGTAGACGCCCGGCTTCTCGAGCTCGGCGATGATGGCCAGCGCGACGCTTGCGCACACCGGGTTCGACGAAAACGTTCCGGTCTGCATCGAGAACGGCAACATTTGAAGACGGCGCTTCGGGTTGGCGATCTCCATGAGATCGCGCCTGCCGCAGAGCACGCCGAGCGGAAGACCGCCGCTGATCGCCTTCCCCGTGGCCGAGAGGTCAGGCGTGACCCCGCAGAGCGCCTGGGCGCCGCCGAGCGCGACGCGAAACCCCGTGACCACCTCGTCGAAAATCAGCGGAATGTCGAAGTTCGCGGTGACCTCGCGAATCCCCTCGAGGAAGCCAGGTCTAGGTACGAGCGTTCGCTGAATCGGCTCGACGATGACGCCGGCGAGCTCGTCCCGGTGCTCGGAAATGATCGAGGCAGCCGCCTCGAGATCGTTGAAGGGCGCGACCAGCACCTGATCGTGGAGCGCGCGTGGGATCCCATGCGTGTTTGGAACGGCCTTTGGAAAGACGGACCCTCCCATCGTCCACTGATTACTCATCATCGCGTAGTCGTTCATGCCGTGGTACGCGCCCTCGAACTTCAAGATCTTGTCGCGCTTGCGGTAGACGCGCGCGAGCCGCATCGCGAAGAACGTCGCTTCGCTTCCGCTGCTGTGAAGGCTCACCATCTCGGCGCATGGCACGTGCTCGATGATCTTTTGACCGAGCTTCACCGCATGCTCGTTGACGATCAGGTGGGAGGTGCCGCCTTCCGGTACGGTTCGGAGGGCCTCGAGCACTGCCGGGTGCGCGTGGCCGAGCACGTGGGGCCCCGAGCCGAGCAGGTAGTCGATGTATTCGTTGCCGCTCACGTCCCAGAGATGGCTTCCCTGCGCCCTACCCACGACGAAATTGAGCTCGGGGTCGAACGTCAGGCACCGGGTTTGAGTCGGGAAGATTCGCTCGGCCTCGGCGATTAGCGCTCGCTCTTTTTCGCTTCGTTCCATCAGGCAGCGCTCCTCTCACGCCGTTCGAGCACGCGTGGAAACTGTTCCAGGTACGCCGCGTAGCGGTCGTGGATCTGCTCGCGCGACTGGCCGAAGTCGTCCCGCGTGTAGTTGTGGGTTCCGAACTGTCCGGGCTTGTGTGCTTCTCGCCAAGCCGTCAGCGCGACTCTTGCGCGATCGGAAAACGGCTGGTCGAAGTGCGCGTACGCTTTTTCGACTTCGCCGATCGGGTCGGCCATGAAGTCGTCGAAGTAGATGTCGTGGAACTGGTGCTCGCGGCCTTTTCGGAGCCGCATGCCGTTTTCGACGGCGCGCGCCCAGGCTTCTTTTTGGTCGATCGCGATCTGCTCGCGGTCGAGGCTGTGCTCGAAGAGCGAACGAAAGTGCGCGCACAGGCTTACGTAGGACGGCAGCACGTCCGCGGGGTCTCGGTGCGTCCAGATGATGCAGGCATCCGGGTAGGATTCGAGGAGCGCGTCGAGATTTCTCATGTGGACTGGGTACTTCAGGAGCCAGCGCTTGTCGGGCTCGTAGGAGCCGATGAGCTGCATGATTCTTTTGTGACGCTGGTAGGTCTCGCGGTGAATCGTGTTGATGTACCACTCGGAGTACGT
>JAHELW010000070.1 GCA_024643985.1 Myxococcales bacterium
CCCACGGCTACCGGGTCGACGAGATCGACGCGTCGCTGCGCTTCGAGGGCGAGGCCGACTTCTTTCCAGCGCGCGATCGCTACCTCCTGACCCACGGGCGCCTCGAGCTGCTCTGCGTCCCCCCGCTCGAAGCCCTCTTGAACGTGCTGAAGCTTGCCGCGCCGACCGACGAGATACGAGGTGGGCATCGTCGGTGGCTCGTAGCGCGCGGCGACCTCGGCCTTGGGGTCGTGGACGATTCGAAACGTCACCGGGACCTCCTTCAAGAAGCTTTCCATCTTCTTGCGCCTGCTGTCGATGTTGACGCCGACGACGATGAGTCCGTCTCGGGCGTGTTTTCGGTGGAGCGATTCGAGCGCCGGCAGCTCTTCTTTGCACGGCCCGCACCACGAGGCCCAAAAGCTCACCACGACCACGCTCCCCCGGAGCTCACTTAGGTCGACCTTCTTACCGGCACGGTCCGGAAGGTCGATCGGCGGGGGCTCACCGCCAACGTCCAGGGCCGTTGCGCTCGTACCGCTCAGGCAGGCCAGCGCGAGCGCCGACACCGAGAGAATCAGTGGCGCTCGACGATAGCGAGGCGAGCTCGGCTCACTGGTCGAGCTCTTCGCGGACATAGTCGCTGAGCTCTTCTGGCGGAAAGATGTAGCGGCGGTCGTTGACGTAGATCGAAGGCGTCGAGTCGACCCCCGCGGCCCGCCCCTCGGCGATGTCGGACTCGATCTTCTGGTCGGTCTCTTTCGAGGACATGTCGGCCTTGAAGCGTTTGATGTCCAAACCGACCCGCTTGGCGAAGTCTTCGAAGCTCGCGGTCTGCAGCTCGTCCTGCTTTTCGAAAAGCAGATCGTGCATCTCCCAGAACTTACCCTGCTTTTGTGCTGCTACCGCCGCACGGGCCGCCTCGCGCGCACGCGGATGTCCGGGCAGAGGATATTGCTTGAAGACGAGCTTGACCTTGCCGTTGGATGCCTCGACCACCTTTTTCAAGACCGGCGCCGCGGTCTTGCAATGCGGGCACTGAAAATCGCTGAACTCGTAGAGGGTGACGGCCGCCATGGGCGAGCCGCGCAGCGGAGACGCCGTCGCGCTGAGCCCCTCGACCTTCGTGTCCTCGCCGTACCGAATGCGAAAGATGTTGCGGATCTCGTCGCGCGAATACCCGTCGTCGACCAAGCGCGCCACGTAGCGCCCGGCCGGCACGCACTTGTTGCACGCGCGGCTCTCGGCGATGCAGCGGGCGACGCTGACGGGCTCCCCGCAGGGAGAAAGAAGCTCGTTGACGAGGTCGATCCAGATCGATTGCGAGAAATCGTCCAGCTTGCTGGTGTCGACCTGCGGAAGCTCCCGAATCGGCTCTTTCGAGGCCTTGGGCGCGGGCTTCACTTCGGCGCCGGCGCCTTCTTTTGGGCCGCTGTCGGCTTCCGAGGAGCGCTCACAGCCGAGAAGCGACAAAGCCAAGAAAACGCCGATTGCGGTCCATCGCATGAGAATCGCGATCCTAGCAGAGATCCGGAGCAATGCCGTGGGTCTACGACTCGCTGTACGTGGTGAGCTGCGCCTTGACGATGTCCTCGTTGATTCCCGTTCGGATGTATTCCTTCAGGCAATCCGCAATGGTCACCATGAGGTCATCCATTCCGTCGTCCTCGATCAGCCTAGACAGAAGCGCCCTCGACTCGCGGCTGTCTTCGTCGCGCAAAAACTTTCGGACTTCCTCGATCGTGATGCCGCCCTGAAAGTCGATGTAAGCGTTTTCCATGAGGTAACGCGCAAGCTCGTTCACATGACCCTCCGTCTCACCGGGATTTGATCCTCTATTAGACACCCGATCGCCGAAACGGCAAGCGATAAAGGGCAGCTTTGCCGTTGGATCCTGCTTTTCTGGACCCTCGGCTCGTGCCATCGTGGCCGCCCATGGAGCCCCGAACCCACCTAGCGGCCGATCCCGCGTCGTGCGGGCACATCATCGCGCTCGGTCGAGGCTCTTCGGAAGTGGCGCTCGACACTACGGACTCGATGGTCGTCGATGCGCAGGGCCTCGTTCACGGCGGTTTCGTCTTCGGGCTGGCCGACTACGCCGCGATGCTCGCCGTCAACGATCCCTACGTAGTGCTCGCCGCGGCGCAGGCGCGCTTTCTGAAACCGGTCGAGCGCGGCGCTCGTGTGGTCGCGCGGGCGGAGACGGTGGCGGCGACCGGACGCAAGCACGAAGTGCGGGTCGAGGCCTCGGTAGGGACCACGGCCGTGTTCGAAGGAACGTTCACGTGTATCGTGCTCGAGCAACACGTGCTCGAGGGAGTTGGGAGTAAGTAGATGGCAGAGGATGGTGGCGCGATCATCGGCAAGCTACTCGCATCGCGAGGCGTGAGGCAGTTGTTCACGCTTTGCGGCGGGCACATCTCACCGATCCTGGTCGGGGCCGAAGCCAACGGCATCCAGGTCGTCGACGTGCGTGAAGAGGTCAACGCCGTGTTCGCTGCCGATGCGGTAGCCCGGATGACGGGGACTCCCGGGGTCGCGGCCGTAACCGCGGGCCCTGGGGTCACGAACACCATCACGGCGGTCAAGAACGCGCAGCTCGCTCAGTCGCCGCTCATCGTGTTTGGCGGTGCTGCCGCCACGCTGCTGAAGGGCCGAGGATCGCTTCAGGACATCGATCAGCTTTCCGTCATGGAGTCGGTGACGAAGTGGGCCGTGTCGGTGAAAAAGGTGCGAAGCCTGGCACCAACCGTCGAAAAGGCGTTCGAGCTCGCGCAGGAGGGCGTTCCAGGGCCCGTGTTCATCGAGGTGCCGATCGACCTCCTCTACTCGGAGGAGATGGTTCGCGACATGTTCATGAAGGAGGTCAGCGCGGGGGCAGGCAAGAGCCTCGGCTCGAAGGCGCTCGAGCTCTACATGCGGGGCCATCTCTACAGGCAGTTCAACCAGCCGCACGTCAGCATCGTGCCGCCTGTTCGCGACTCGCTGCCTCCGAAACCGACGACGCGCAGCCCGCACGTCCAAAAGGTTGCTTCCCTCCTCCGGGAAGCCGAGCGACCGGCGTTGGTCATCGGAAGCCAAGCGCTCGTCAACACGCAGAGCCCAGAGGCCATTGCCGACGCAGTGAATGCGCTGGGTATTCCGACCTGGCTCGGTGGGATGGCGCGTGGCCTGCTCGGTCGATACAGCGACATTCAGTTCCGCCACAAGCGGAGCGCTGCGCTCAAGGAAGCCGATCTCGTCATCGTCGCGGGCTTCCCATTCGACTTCCGGCTCGGGTACGGCCGCAGCATCTCGAGCCGCGCCACCCTGATCGCCGCCAACCTCAGCGCGAGCGAGATGCGAAAGAACCGGCGTCCCGAAATTCCGATCCACATGCACGCGGGGGAGTTTCTCGAGGAGCTCGCCGGCGCGGCCGGGGACGGCCTCGGACGGTGGAGCGGTTGGTTCGACACGCTTCGCGCGCGCGAGCTAGAGCGCGAGGAAGAAATCGTCGAGCAGTCGAAAACGCCCACCGACCTCGTCAACCCGCTCGATCTGTTTCAACGGATCGAAGAAAAGATGTCGGACGACGCGGTCCTCGTCGTCGACGGCGGGGACTTCGTGGCTACCGCTTCGTACATCCTTCGGCCGCGAAAGCCGCTTTCCTGGCTCGATCCCGGCGTGTTTGGCACGCTGGGCGTCGGCGGGGGCTTCGCGGTTGGCGCATCGTTGGTGCGGCCCGGCAAGGAGGTCTGGCTGATCTATGGCGATGGGTCGTGCGCGTACAGCATCGCGGAGATGGATACTTGCGTGCGGCACGGTCTCGCCCCGATCGCCGTGATCGGAACCGACGGCTCTTGGGCGCAGATCGCGCGGGAGCAGGTGCCCATGCTCGGCACGGACGTCGGGACGGTGCTCAACCGGAACGCGTATCACGAGGTCGCCGAGGGCTACGGCGCGGCGGGTTTGTTGTTGGATGACCCGGCGCGGATCGACGCCGTGCTCGATGAAGCCAAAGCGCTGGCGGCGACTGGAAAGCCCGTGGTCATCAACGTGCACATCGCCAAGACGGAGTTCCGCAAGGGCTCCATTTCGATGTGAGCGCAGATGGCCACCTGGCGGCAGCGGATGAGGGCGCAGCGGCGCCTGCGAGATCGGGTCGGCCTCTGGTATCACCCTCAGTATCGGGTCGAAGAGCTCGGGGAAACCGCGCGGGTTCCCGGAGTCGAGGTCGCGCGAGGCGAGAAGATCCTCGGGTCTCTTGCAGCAGAGCGCCTTCTGCGCCCCAAGCAGGTTCGTCCGGCCCCGCTGATCGCGCTCGCAGAGCTCCATCGGGCGCACTCTGCGTCGTACCTCGACCAAACGGCTCAGCCCGAGTACCTCGGCCGCATCTTCGGCCTGGAGGCCCACGACGTCGACGTCGACCCGGTGTTGATCGCGCAGCGGCGCCAGGTTGGCGGCACGGTCGAGGCAGCTCGTTGGGCGATTCGGCAGAAAGACCGCGTGGGATTCAACGTGGGCGGCGGCTTCCATCATGCCGAGCCGGAATCAGGCGCGGGCTTCTGCGTCTACAACGACGTGGCCGTGGCCATCGCCTCGCTCCGGGACGAAGGCTTCGATGCGCCGATCGCCATCGTCGACCTCGACTACCACCAGGGCAACGGCAACATCGTCACGTACGAGTCGGATGAGACCGTCTTCACGTACTCGATTCACGGATCGGTGTGGAGCCACGTCGAGGCGGCAGAAGACGAGCAGTACCTCCTTCCAGAGAAAGCCGACGACGAGACGTATCTCCGGGCTCTTCGAGACACTCTTCCCCCGGCGCTCGAGCGAATTGGACCGGGGCTCGTCTTCTACATCGCGGGCAACGACGTGCTTCGCGGCGATCGCCTCGGAGATTTCATGCTCAGTCGCGAAGGCGTGCTCGAGCGCGATCGCTTCGTGATCGAGCTCGCGCGCCAACAGGAATCGCCGGTCGTGGTAACGCTCGGGGGTGGCTACAGCGATGCCGCATGGTGTGCGTCGGCGGATTTCATTCGCTGGCTCTTGACCGGCGAGGTCAAGGTCGCGGAAGAGCCCCAAAAGAGCTTGTTCGAACAGTACGCACAGATCGCACAGGAGCTCGACCCCTTCGACCTTCAGCGCCCGAGCGGCGAGGTCATCATCACCGAAGAAGACCTGTACGGCGATTTGACGGGCCCGCATCACCGATCGACGCGCATTCTCGACTTCTACTCCCGCCACGGGCTCGAGTTCGCAATCGAGAAGTACGGTTTGGCGGACGAGATCCGAAAGCGGGGATTTGCCGATCTACGGCTCGAGGTCGATCCGAGCGACCCCGAACGCCAGCACCTCACGGTGCACGCCCGAAAGAACGGCGACGAGCACCTGCTGGTCGATCAGGTCCTCCGGCGCGTCACGCGGCCCGCGCCGGAAGGGCTCGAGCCACCGGACGACCTCGGGTTTCTCTACATCGAATGGATGCTGCTTCAAAACCCGACCGAGGACTTCTCGCTGCGTGATCCGCAGTGGCCGGGACAGGAGTATCCGGGACTCGGAATCGGCGAGCAGACGATGTTGATGTTGTTTCAAGCCGCGCAGCGGCTCGAGCTGGACGGCCTCGCCCACCACCCGTCGCGCTATCACATCGCGTTCATCGGAGCCGGCCAGTTCTTTTTCCTCGACCCGGAGCTACAGGGCCGATTCGAAGCGATTCGCGAGGCGTTGGCGCCGCTCGATCTCACGGACGCCGCGTGGAAGATGGAACGCAGCGAGGTCCGCTGGGGTGATGGAGAGCCGGTCGAGTGGATTCCAGAGGATGTCGTCGTTCCGGCGAGCGAGCGTTTCTTCGCGTACCTCGGCTCGCGGCACTATCAAGATCCCCGCGCCCAGGCGCTCGAGCGAGCCCGGGCCCGTGGGATCGTCCTCGAGCCTACTCAGCGCACGTCGACGTAGCCGGCTCACCGGCAAAGCGCGCGGCGGTCCAGGCCAGCATGTCGTCGATGTTCTGGCGCGTGGAGTCGTCGTGCCCGAACCCGGGAAAGACCTCGTATTCCACCTGGTTTCCGATCTCGCACAGGCGGTCGGCGAGCACGTTGGTCAGCAGCACCGGCACGACCATGTCGTCCTGTCCTTGGATGAGCCAAATCGGCACCGACGTCGGGACGTTCCCGGGGGAGTTTTCGTCGAGGCGCGCCAGCCAGGCCGGTAGATCGAGCGGGCTCGTCTCGAAGCCGGCTCCGTCGAACGTGGCTGCGACCTCCCCGAACTCCGCGCCGCAGGCCTGGTCGGCGAGCAGGGTCTCGATGGCCGCGAGCGCATCGCCGGTGAAGAGGTCGGCGATTGCGAGCTCTTCGTAGGCCGCCTCGAAGCCGAGGGCGAGCTGCCAGATGAAGCCGCGCGCACCGGGCAGGAACACACCGGACTGAATGATGGCCGGGAACTCGCTCGCGGGCGCTGCGCTGATGACTCCCCGCACGTCGAGCTCGGGCGCCCACGTCGGCGCGAGCTCTCCCACGAAGAGCGCCCCATGGCCGCCTTGGGACCGCCCCCATACGACGGCGCGGCTGCCCGCCCCGGCCTCTTCGATTTGCTGCGCCGCTTTGATGATGTCGAGAACCCCACGGCCTTCGCTCGGACCGACGAGGTACGGGTGGATGCCTGGGGGACCGAGCCCTTCATAGTCGCTCGAGACCCCGACATAGCCCGCAGCAACGAGCTCCGGCGCCATGTCGTAGAAGTCGTGAAAGCCGCTTCGATAACCTTTCGACGGCGTGCACCGGTCGACGACGCCTTTCGTGCCGTGCGACCACGTGACGACATCGCGTCCACCCTCGGGCGGTGTCCCGCTCGGTGCGGCGACCATCCCCGAGACGGCGATCGGCGTACCGTCGACGGCCTCCGAGACGTACAGAATCCGCCACGCGAGGCTTCCTTCGGAGAACGGCTCGATCTCCTCCGCACGAATCAACGTGCCCGGCGCGTCGGTGGGAAGCGGATCGGGCGGCTCGTAAAACGGATCGACCGCCAACCCGCCAGCGCCGCCGGTGCCGCCGCTCCCGCCGCCGCCCGTTCCGCCCGAGCCTCCACTCGCGCTCTCTCCGCTGCTGCTACATCCGACGAGCGCAAGCGCGCACAACCCCACGACCAGACTTCGAAGTGTGACCATCATCGCGGGCGAGTATGGCGCACCGCTGCGTGTGGTTCAAACCCGGTCGAGCAGCGCCCGAAAAACAACACGGCGCCCCGATTGACGAGGCGCCGCGGTTAGAGGGCTCATAAGCCGAGTTCTGTGTCCGCGGTCGTCGCCGACCCGCGGATCGTGATCATTCTTCTGGGACCGGTGTCGCCACCGGCCTCGAGCGACGCTACCCGAAGGCTCGGGCGGACCACCCTCGAGCGCCTTCCTATTTCGTCTTGCTTCGGATGGGGTTTGCCGTGCGACCGACGTTGCCGCCGGCCCGGTGAGCTCTTACCTCACCCTTTCACCCTTACCGCGCGGCCTCTCGGCGGCGAGGCGGTTTGCTTTCTGTGGCACTTTCCTCGGGGTCGCCCCCACCAGGCGTTACCTGGCATCCTGCCCTGTGAAGCTCGGACTTTCCTCCCATGCGCACGAGGCGCACAAGCGATCACGTGAACCTGTCTAACCTGAAGAGGGTAAGACCGAGCGGCTCCTCCCGCAACTACACCGAAGGCTCGGCTGCGCTCGCCGGCGACGAGTCGGGCAGGGGCTTCCAAACGACGTCGATGAGAATGTAGAGCAGCGCAGCGAGCACGACGACCGTTTCCGCGGTGTACTGCTCGTCATACCAACCGACGAAGAACTGGATTATGAGGCCTGCGAGCACCGTGAGTATCAGCGCGACCGAATATCGGAGCCGCTCGATCGCGAGCGGCGCCATCAACACCACGAAGCTGTAGTAGTAGCAGGTCAGCTCGAAGAAACCGATGATCAGGATCGTGCTCCCCGCGAGCACGGCCCAGCCCGCGAGGCGCCGGCCCGCCAGGGCGAGCAAGACGAACATGCCGAGCAGGATCAGCGCGTGAAGCCAGCGCCGGTCGTGCTTGGTCTCCTTCCGCTGCTGCTTCCATCGGGCCCAGGGGTCCTCGAGGCTTGGATCCTTGGTGTAGCGGCCGACGGTGCTCGGCTTGTAGGACAGCAGCGTCGGGAGCCCCATGTGGTTCGTGAGGGGCGTCTCGGCGTGCTTGAGGGTATTGGAGAGGAACTGCTCGTGCGCGTCGTATCCGTTGACGGCCATGCTCGCGCCGACGAGCACCACCAAACCGAGCACGCCGCCCGCGATGAAGCGCTTGTCCGTCCCGTCGAGCCAGGGGCGCTCCATCCTCTTTCGGCGAATGAAGCGGTCGACGACGGCAGCGATCGGTCCGCCGGCCAGAGCCGCCGGGAACAGCCGCAAGAGCGCGCTCCAGGAGAGCGCGAAGCCGGACAGCAGCGGGAAGCCCCGCTTCAACAGGCACACGGCGGCGACCGCCATGAAGAACCAGGGTACGCGCGCGAAGCTCCCCCCGGTCCAGAAGTATGCCCACGGATAGCCGCAGCCCCAGACAGTCACCGCAAGCGCCGTTGCGCGGAGGCCAAACGCCCAGAAGATCATCAGGAAAGCGCCGGCATAGAGACCGAGATCGATCATCGTGTAGCGCAGGATCCGTTTGCGGAACTTCCTGAGGTCGTCCGGCCGCACGCTGCTCGACGACACCTGGGGGATCTGGCTCTCCCAACCGATGTTCGTGAGAAATGCTGCCACCATGTTGGAGATCGGGCTCGCGTTGTAGCCGTGATCCATCAGCATCTCTTTCCACCAGCCGGAGCCCATGACGGTCCGAAACGATGCGGCGTCGTGACGAAAAGCCTCCCACCGCTCTGCGGTGAAGTGTTCGCCGCATGCTCTTTGGTAGCGAAGCGCGTCGTCTTCGCTCACGTAGTGCAAGCGATTGTCGTTGAGGTCGCGGATCTTCCGCTTTTCGAGGTCGGCGGCGCCCCGCTCTTGATAGTCGGCGGCAAGCACGCACTGGTAGAGCCGCTCGTATTCGTTCTCCTCGAAGTACTTCGAGCCGACGTAGTAGTGAAAGGTATCCCAGTAGTGAACGATCCTCGAGCTGTGGAATACGCCGAAGTTCACCCAGGCGGTGGCACACGCTGCGATGACCCAGATGAGCGCGCCGCGTTGCCACCAGCCATGCGCCTGCCCGTTCGAGCTCGAAAGCCAGGCTCCGCGGGCCGCCCAGGCCACGACGACGGCGCCGAGAACGTACACGCCCCATTCGGCAAACCAGGGTGCGAGCCTCGCGCCGTGAAGTCGATAGGCGGCGATCGCGAGCATCGCGACGGAAAGCCCGACGACCCCGTAGAGCCACCTCCGTCGCTCGTCCGACCTGAAGAGCGCGATGAAGAAGAGCAGCCCCAAGGACGCGAGGATGAGCCGGTATCGGTTGTCTCTTTTCTTCTTGAGGTTCTTCATCCACCAGGCCAACGCCGGCTTCACCTCGATCGGAGGCGGCCACGCGGCGGGCGTCTGGCAGAACAGCTGAACCTCGCCGAGGCTGTAGAATCCGTCGCCTCCGGCCGCGCGGATCCGCACGTAGCGCCCCTGTCCTTGGAGACGCCGGCCGCCTCGCCGACGCATGCCCTCGCCCGAGACGGGGTCCCCAACCCACAGCACCGAGAAGCTCTGCCCGTCGTCCGAGAGCTCGACGATGTACTCGTCGTTGTTGTCGCCCTGTAGATCGACCGCGCTCACGCGCGTCACGGCACCGAGATCGTAGACGACGTGGCTCTCCGGATTCGACAGGACCGAAGTCGCGTCGCTCTGCCAGACGTCCCCGGAGCCCGGCATGACGCCGTCGGTGAGCCTCCCTGCTTGGGTGACCCCGACGCGGGCGATCGGCGTCTTCCCCTCCAGCAGATTGCCCTCGGGACAGGCGGCGTCCTGCGCGGCTGCGGGGGCTGCTCCGGCCGCGCAAAGCAAGGAAATGATGGCAATTCTCTTCACGTCGGCGCGCACCGTACGCAACGGAGTCCCCGCTGACAAGTGCCCGGCACCCCTAGACTTGGAGAACGGTCGGACTTACGAATATCTCGATGGCGTCGGAGTCCTCCAAGAAGCCGAGCTCACCAAGCGCGTCGCGCGACGTGGTGCTGGTCTACGGGCGCGCCGAGGAGGGGAACGCCTACGGCGTGCTCCGCCAGCGGGGCGACGAGATCCAGGCGGGAACCATGCGTCCCCTCGACGAGGGAAAGCCGATTCACGGAGAGGTGATTCGCCTCAAGCCGCGCGAAGAATCGCCCGCCCTCTTCGACGTCGAGGTCCAGCACGATGCCAGGCCCTCCACGGGCCGCCCCGCCAAGGTCGCCACCGAGCAGTACCGCAAGGGCTGGGAATCGATCTGGGCGAAGAAGACCCCCGATCGCACGCTCAATTAAAAAAGGGTGCCGCCCGCCGGCGACACCCTCCCCCCTGCTGCCCTTGGAGTGGCGTCTTTAAGTCACGTAGTCCTTCAGTCGCTCGACGTCGCGGTAGTCCTGTAGCCGAGCCAAGCCTGCCGTCTCTACCTGCCTGACTCGCTCCCGAGTCAGGTTCATGATCTCGCCGACCTCTTCGAGCGTGATGCCCCCCCGATCGGCGACGTCGAGTGCGCACGTTTCGGTCATCTCCCAGATCTCGATGTCCGGGAAGTTGAGCTTGATCGACCCGCGCACGGGATGGACGTCGATGTAGAGGTGATATTTGCAGGACACGAACGGGCACGGCCGTTCCATGTCCTTGCACTCGGAGCGGCTCTTCGGCTTCCAGTAGTCCGTCTCCGGGTAGAGCTCGCGGCCTCGGTTGAGCTCTGCTTTGCTCAAACGGCGAATGGAAATCGTGCGGGCCCGTGCGCGAGAGCGGCGCTTTCTGCGACCTCGGCGCTCTCCGGGAGCCGGCTCGTCGAGCGCGTCGGCCAGCGATTCACGTTCTTCTTCGCCGGTGCTCGATTCCCGATCGACAGTCTCTGCGCTTGCGTCCTTCATGGTGCTCTCCCCCTCGTTCCTCACACGGCGGCCCGCGCCATGCGGGCTCGCATCGTCAGCCGTTGCTCGATGGCCTCGAGCTTCTCAACGAGCTCTCTTCCGAGCTCGCGAGCTTCACTGAGCGCGCTGCCGACGCCCGCATCGCCGGCGCCCTCCCGCTCCTGCTCGTGCACGGCGTCCTCGATCGCTTGATAGACGCGCTTGAGCTGCCGGCTCAGGGCATCGATGTCGCCTCGAACGAAGAGGAACTCCTTTTGGATTTCCTCCATCGTGAAGCCCTGATGCATCAGCCGGCGGATGTGATCGATCTGGCGAACCGCAGTCGCGGGATAGAGACCCTGTGAGCCGCGGTGCTTGCCCTTGCGCCCGACGCGCACGCTTCGCGGCAGGAGACCGAGTTGGACGTATTTTCGGAACGTTGCCTCGGACAGCCGCGAGCCGCGCTCGGTGAAGGCCTCGACGATCTGCTGAACGCTCATCCCGTCGGCGTGCGCCTTCTCGATCGCCTCGAGCTCCTCCTCGGACCAGGCCCTCGCCTCGGTTTCCCGCAATCTCCGCTGCTGTCCCCTTGGTAGAGTCATTTGAATAACTTATAGCGAATGTATTCTATTCAAAATATTTAGGTCAACGACAAAATAAAGGAATTTATAAGTCTTTGAAATTATGCAGCTTTTGCTCAACCAGGACACTTCCCAGGTTGAAATGGGGGCTAGAGATAGGATCTCTGGGTTGAGCAAGAGATCGCCCGTTGATGGCGAGGAGCCGGCCCCCCTTGGCCCTGGGCCCGAGTTTCCTGGGTGGAAATTGACCTTGGGGATCGAACCCAGTACCTGGCCTAGAGCGCATGGATTCGCGGGCGTTTCGACGATTTCAGCGGAACAAGGGGGCGTTGGCGGGACTGGTCCTGGTCGTCCTGGTGACCGTCCTCGGCGTGGTGGGCCCGTGGCTCGCCCCGCACGATCCCGTGCAGCAGTTCACGGACACGCTGCTCCTGAACAACGGCCTCCCGGCGGGTCCTGGGGCCGCGACGGGCCATTTTCTCGGAGGCGACGTGCTGGCCCGAGACGAGCTGAGCCGGCTCCTCAGCGGCGCCCGGGTTTCGATGCTGGTCGCGTACCTCGCGACCGCGCTTGCCGTCGTGATTGGAGTGACGCTCGGGCTCGTCTCCGGCTACGTCGGGGGCCGCGCCGACACGCTGTTGATGCGCTTGGTGGACATCGTGCTGTCGATGCCGTTCTTGCTGATCGCAATCGTGATGCAGCGGGTCTTCGACGCGCCCGGCATTTGGACGATCTGCATCGTGCTCGGCGTTTTATCGTGGACTACCCTCGCGCGCGTCACTCGCGCCAAGACGATGGAAGCGCGCGAGCTCGACTACATCCAGGCCGCTCGGGCACTCGGACTGCGACACTTCCGCATCCTCGCGCGTCACGTCCTTCCGAACGTTCTCGGACCGATCATCGCGATCGCGACGATCATGGTCGCTCGTATGATCATCGCAGAAAGCGCGCTTTCGTTTCTCGGCCTCGGGGTGCGTCCGCCCACAGCGAGCTGGGGATCGATGTTGAACGACAGCCAGTCCCTCCTGCTCGGCGTGCCGCGTTTGACGCTGTACCCCGCCGTCTTGATCAGCATGGCGGTCTTTGGATTCAACCTCTTCGGAGAAGGGCTGCGCGATGCGTTCGACCCGAAAGACTGAAAGCGGTCTTCGCCGATGGCTCGGGGTTGGCACGGCCCTCGCGGTTGGCGCCCTCCTCGTCGGCTGGGTCGTCACGCACTTCCCGCAAGCTCCCATCGGCCCCCGGTACGTCGGGGCCGGGCACGAGACGCCGCAACCGGGCGGGACGCTGCTGTTTTCGGCGGGAAGCAACATCCACACGCTGGATCCGCATTTCGCCTACGACACGCTCTCCACCGCCGCATGCCGCCTGCTCTACGATGGCCTTCTCGACTACGACTACGACGGCGAGATGATCCCGAGCCTCGCGGCCGCCCTCCCCGACGTGTCCGCCGATGGGCGCGTTTTCCGCTTCAGGCTTCGCGAGGGCATCTCGTTTCACAACGGTCGCGAGATCACCGCCGAGGACATCTCCTGGTCGCTCCACAGGTTGCTCTCGAAGCGGATCGGCTCGCCGGGCTACCCGTTCTTCAAGTCGATCGAGGGCGCCCCCGCATACCACGCGGGCGAAACCGATCGGGTCCAGGGCATCGTCGTCATCGATGACAAGACGATCGAGTTCCGGCTCGACGAAGCGGACCAGACGTTTCTCAACGCGCTCGCGATGCCGTTCTCGTATCCGATTCCCCGCGAGCACGTCGAGCGGCTCGAAGCGGCCGAGGGCGTCGACGCCGTGGGGCGCCACCCGATCGGCGCCGGACCGTTCGCGTTCGCCCGCTGGGAACGCGGCGTTCAGGTCGAATTCGAGCGGTTCGACGACTACTGGGCTCCGGCAGCTCGCCCGGACCGCATGGTGTTCCTCGAGAACATCTCTTCCGACGTCGCGAGCGCGCGCTTCCGGAACGGCGACCTCGACATCATCTACCGCCCTAGCAAAGTCCACCGCTTGTTCCTCCGGGAGGCCGAGCCGTGGGCTCCCTACCGGTCCGAGGCGCCGAGCCCGTCGGTGTTTGCGCTCGGCTTGAACTGCGAGCTCCCGCCCTTCGACAACGTGCACGTTCGTCGAGCGGTCGCCTTCGCGCTCGATCGATCGAAGCTCGAGCGGCTCGACCCCGGCCAAGTCATCGCAGCGACCCAGGTGCTGCCTCCCATGCTCGCCCCTCACGACCCGGACCTTCCACAGAGGCAGGTCTTCGACCTCGAGCGCGCCAAGGAAGAAATGCGGCTCGCCGGGCACCCTGACGGCCTGAGCGATCCGGTGACGCTTTGGGTCCGCGGTGAAGGCGAGGTGCGCGTGGCGCAGCTCTTCCAACAGGACTTGAAAGCCATCGGAATCGAGATCGAGCTCAAGCTCGTGACGTTCGCTACGTATCTCCGGGAAACGGGACGACCGCGCGTCGCGCAGGCGGCGTTCACCGGCTGGCACCAAGACTTCCCCGACCCGTCGAACTTCATGGACATCCTGTTTCACAGCCGTTCGATCCACCCGGAGAACTCGGAGAACCGCTCCTTCTATCGGAATCCCGAGCTCGACGCGATTCTCGACCGGGCGCGTCCCGAGACCGATCGAGAGACGCGGCTCGCGCTCTACGCAGAGGCGAATGCGATTCTCGCAGAGGACGCGCCTTGGGCGTTTCTCTACTACCCCGTCGACATGTTCGCCTGGCAGCCGTACGTGAAGGGGTTTCGCCCGCACCCGGTCTGGCTGAACGAGTACCGCCACGTCTGGCTCGATCTGCCGAAGAAGCGTGTGAGTCAGTCGATCTACCGCGAGGAGTCGACGCCATGATGCGCTTCATCGCACAGCGCGCGCTCTGGGGCATTCTCGTCGTCATGTCCGTGGTGACGCTGGTCTTCTTCTTGATCTTCGTCGCCGGCGATCCTGCGGTCACCATTCTCGGGCCGCAGGCGCGCGCCGAGCAGATCGCCGACTTCGAGGCCAAGAAGGGTCTCGATCGGCCGGTGGTCGAGCAGTTTCTGAGCTACCTCGGGCTCGTGCCGTGCGTCCGGCGGGACTCGCCGAAGTACGAGAGAGAAGACGGGACGCGCGGGTTCTGCGGGATCCTCCAGGGAGACCTCGGCGAGTCGTACTCGCACCACGAGTCGGTCGCGAACGTCATCGGGCACCGGCTTCCGCGCACGCTGCTCCTCGCGGCGATGGCGGTGTTGTTCGAGCTCGTCATCGGGCTGAGCGCCGGCATCATCGCGGCACTTCAGCGCAACCGCTGGACGGACACGTCGATCATGTTCGCGACCTTCGTCGGGATCAGCCTCCCCACGTACGTGACGGGCCCCATCGCGCTGCTGCTGTTTGCGTTTTTGCTCGGCTGGTTCCCGTTTGGCGGCTACGGCGTCGACGCGCTCGATCACGTCTATCACGCCCTGCTGCCCTCCCTCATCCTGGCGGTCGCGGGGGCGGCGACGTACGCACGAGTCATGCGGGGCGAGCTCATCGAAACGCTGCGCTATGACCACGTGCGAACCGCCAAAGCCAAGGGGATGCCGACCGGGCGCGTGGTCGTCAAGCACGCCATTCGAAACGCGCTGCTTCCGGTGGTCACCCTGATCGGCTTGAGCCTTCCTTTCTTGGTCGGAGGCGCGATCATCACCGAAAAGATCTTCGCATGGCCGGGCCTCGGCCTTTTGACCATCGAATCGATCGAGTCGCTCGACGCGCCGGTGATCATGGCGGTCGTCCTGATGTTCGGCGTCGCCGTCCAGGTAGGCAATCTCCTCGCAGACATCGCCGTAGCAGCCCTAGACCCCCGAATCCGCTTCTCCTAGGGGACATTCTCCCCCTCCCCAACCCCCCTGATTCCAACCACTTACGACCCACACCGCGAAAACCCGAATTCGCCCTGGATACGGGGCACGGAAAAAACACGACGCGGGCCTGCGCGGAGCGGGAGCGCCTGCAAATGCGGCCCGTAGGACTGCGGATGTAGGCCGCGCACGCGCTCCCTCGGGCTGCGCGCCAATCGCCGGTGGTTGCTGTTGTGGCGAT
>JAHELW010000241.1:0-1262 GCA_024643985.1 Myxococcales bacterium
AGAAGCGCCTCGCGATCGCCCGCGCGCTCGCGATGCAGCCGGACTACATGCTGTTCGACGAGATCACCTCCGCCCTCGACCCCGAGCTCGTCGGCGAGGTGCTCGACGCGTTGCGCATGCTCCGGCGAGACGGAATGACGATGATCATCGTCACCCATGAGATGCGCTTTGCCCGGGAAGCGGCGGATCGCATCGTCTTCATGGACGAAGGCCGCGTCTGCGAGGAAGGCCCGCCGAAGCAGATTTTCACCGCGCCGCGGCAAGAGCGGACCCGCCAGTTCCTGAGCCAGGTCACCTGAGGGGAGACAGGGCCCGTTCATCCGGGTGGACGCCGATGGACGAGCGTTGTTTACTTCCCGCTGGAATGGGTGCCTACTCGACGGATCTCATGAGAGATGTGCATGCAACCCTGGAGAAGAAGAATGAATCGGCATAACAATCTCAGTCTATGCGCAATCATGTTGTCGGGACTTGCCCTGCTCTCGGGCAATGCCATCGCCCAGCAAGCGGCTGACCTGGAGGGGGTGAAAGCAGCGAGCCGGGCCTTTTACGCGGCGCTCGCGGTGATCGACGATGGCGAGGCCATGGAAAGCGTATGGGCCCATACGCCGTACGTCACCTACGTAGGGCCGCGCTCCCGATCGATCACGGTTGGCTGGGATGCCCAGAAGAAGCACTGGGTGGAGGTCAACAAGCGAACCTCCCAGAGAAACGTCACGTTGTCGGACCAGCAGATTCACGTCAACGGAAATCTCGCGTGGGAGATGGGCCAGGAGAGCGGGACGGTGAAGTTCACGGACGGTAGGGAGGGCACGGTCGACTACCTCGTCACCAACGTCTACGAGAGAATCGACGGCCGCTGGCTAACGGTTTCCCACCACGTGCAGCCAAAGCCTAAATAACGTCGAATCAGACGACGCCGGGGTTTCAGCTGACCGGTTTCCTCCCGCTGCCGCCGACAAGCGGTGAGTTCGGTCCCCTACGGTGCCGGCGTCACGCCGCCCTCCGGCGCCGGCAGCTCGAACGTTGCCAGCGCTTCGAGCGCAGAGGGGACGGCATCGAGGAGTAGATCGACTCGACCGGATCGAATGACGATCTCGGCCGTCTGCCTCCAGTTCGCCTCCCAGCTGCGCTGCAGGTGGCCGCCGATCACCCTCCGGTCTTCCTCGTCGAGATGGTCCCAGACCCGGAGCCCGGTCACCAGGGCCGGGCGCACCAGGCGCGGCTCGTGACGACCGGTGGCAAGCGCCGCCGACAGGGCC
>JAHELW010000241.1:1362-3794 GCA_024643985.1 Myxococcales bacterium
GCCGCCGATCACCCTCCGGTCTTCCTCGTCGAGATGGTCCCAGACCCGGAGCCCGGTCACCAGGGCCGGGCGCACCAGGCGCGGCTCGTGACGACCGGTGGCAAGCGCCGCCGACAGGGCCTTGGCCACCGGCTCCGAGGGCCCGGCGCGCTCGAGCATGACCAGCGCGAGGCGCATCCAGGCGTAGGGGTCTGCGGGCGCCATCGAGAGGCCTCGGCGCAACGCGCGCTCCGCCTCCTCGAGATGCCGGGCGCGGGGCTCGTCCGCGAGCGTCTTCGCAAGCTCCCGGTGGGCGAGGCCGAGATCGGTCCAGACCTGTCCCTTCTCGTGCCAGGACAGTGAATTTCGGCGTGACTCGACGAGCCGCTCGAGCGCCCGTGCCGACACCGGCTCGCCCCGCTGTAAACGCCCGAGCGTGTCGTTGCCGGGAACAAGCAGAAGATCGGCCAGGAACAGGGGCACCGACGCGGTGATGAGCGTGAGGCCGAGGGCCATGGCCAGGAGCCCGATGACGGTGCGGCGCTTGATCGAGATCCCCGCCAATGGAGCTAGGCTGCCGTTTCGACCCGGAGCTTACGCACCGCTAGGCGGCTCTCCCTGAATCGAAGCGGAGCGTCTGGCAAGATTCGGGACACCGACTCTAGTTGGTGTAGTAGCTCGACGCCTTGCCGTAGTAGTAGCCCGAATCGCCGTAGTCGTACGCGGAATGCTTGCGCACGTTGACGGCGGCGAGGACCACGCCGGAGATCTTGACCCCCGAGTCCAGCAGCTGCTTGACGCCGGTCACCACCAGGTCGCGGCGCGTCTCGGCCCAGCGCACGATGTAAACGGTCTGATCGACCAGCCGTCCGAGCACCCGCGCATCGGAGACGATGAGAACGGGCGGCGAGTCGATGATGATGAGGTCGTAGTGCTGCTGCAGGCGCTGCATGAGAGCCTTCATCTTGGCCGAGCCGAACAGGTCGGGCGGACTGGGCGCCTCCGAGCCGGCGGCGAGGAAGTGGAGGCCGGTGTCGGCATCGGTCTGGATGATCTCCGACGCGGTGGCGCCTTCGTTGGAGAGAAGCTCCACCAGCCCGGGGCTCTCCGCCAAGCCGAGCATGCGGTTGGCGCGCCGGCGCCGGAGGTCCGCGTCCATCAGCAGCACCTTCTTACCGCTCAGGGCCATGAGCCGGGCGAGGCACACCGCCGTCGTGCTCTTGCCTTCCGCGGGCATCGACGAGGTGAGCAGCATCGACTTTGGCAACGCGTCCACGTCGGAGAGCAGGAAGCCGGTGTGCAGGGTGCGCAGTGACTCCGCGAACGCGGAGGCCGGGCGGCCGAGGACGTATTTCTCCGGCGGTGCGCCGCGCCGCTTGAGCCCGGTCAGCAAGGGCACGAGGCTCAGGGTGCGCAGTCCGAGCATGGTCTCGATCTGGTCCGAGCTGCGAAAGCCGGCGTCGAGCTGCTCGATGAGGAACACGAGCGCGAGGCCGAGCATGACCGAGACCACGAAGCCCGCGCCGAGGAGGAGCTTCTTGTTCGGGAACGACGGCGAGACGGGCACATCGGCGTGGGAGATGATGCGCGCGTCCGCCTGCTGGATGGTGTCCTGCTCGCCGGTCTCCTTGAGCCTATCGAGGAAGGTCTTGAACAACGCCTGATTGGCCTCCGCCTCCCGCTCGAGGGCGCGCAGGGGCACCCGCTTGGTGTTCTGCGTGCCCGCCTCGTCCTTGAGCTTGTCGAGGCTTGCCCTCAACGTCGACTCGCGGGCGCGCGCAACGGAGAGCTCGTTGCGCAGCCCGGCGACGATCTTCTGCACCTCGGATCCGATCTTGCCCTGCAGGTCTCGGATCTCGGCCTTCACGTTGATCATCTTGGGGTGACGGGCCCCGTACTCCGTGGCCAGCTCGGCGGCGCGGCGCTGCACCTCCGCCTCCTGCTCGCGGAGCCTCTGGATCAACGGCGAGCCGAGCACCTCGGCCGCCGACTCGACGCCCTTGTTCGACTTCAGCAGCGACTCCACCTGGCGCAGCCGCGCCGACGCCTCGGCGCTCTCGGTCCGCGCCAGGATCAGCTGCGTATTGAGCTCGGACAGCTGCTGACCGGTCACGGTCGAGCCCTTGTCCTTGATGAGCCCGGCTTCCTTGCGATACTCCTCGACCGCCCGCTCCGAGGCCTCGACCTGCTCGCGCAGCTCCTGCACCCGCTCGTTGAGCCACGAGGTGGCGCGTTTGGTGGCCTCGAACTTCGCCTCGAGCTGCTCATTCAGGTACAGCTCCGAGAGGGTGTTGGCCATCATCGCCGCAAGCTTGGCGCTCTCGGAGGTGATCTGGACCCGGATCACCCGCGAGCGGCCCTCGGCGCGTACTTCGAGCGACTCCAAGAAGGCGTTGATGGTCCGCGACTCGTCCTGTGCGAGCGCTTCGTCGGTGCTCGAGAGTTCGTCCTCC
>JAHELW010000071.1 GCA_024643985.1 Myxococcales bacterium
TCGCAATCGTCGCGGGCATCATGATTCCATTCATGGGCGTCGAGCGCTTCGAGGCCCTCATCGCTTGGTGGACCAAGCTCTCACCCTCGAGCCAGCGTCTGTGGAGCCTCGCCGCCGTGGCCTTCGGCGCGGTCGTTTTGTGGGCGCTTCTGCCGGTGGCAACCTAGCGTAAGGCGCATGCCGCAACTCGAGGTCACCGCCTGGGATCTGGCTATCCTGATCGGCTACGTCGTGCTCACGCGAATCGCGTTCGGGTGGTTCTTCGCCAGACGCACACGCGGCGAAGGGGCCGAGGGCTACTTCCTCGCCGGTCACCGAATGCGGTGGCCGATCATCGGCCTCTCCTTTTACGTCGCCAACATGGGCGGCAGCAGCTTCGTGGGGCTTCCGGGCGCTGGCTACCACAGCGGCATCAGCGTCTTTCACTACGAGTGGATGCCGGCACTGCTCCTCATCCTCTTCTCCGCGTTCTTTCTTCCCGTCTTTCTGCGGACGCGCATCTACACCGCGCCTCAGTATCTCGAGGCGCGGTTCGGGCGCGGTTCCAGGATTGCGTTCTCGGCCATGCTGCTTCTCACAAGCATGCTCGTCGATGCACCGGGCTCGCTCTATGCAGGCGCAATGGTGCTGAAGACGCTGCTACCCGGGGTGTCGATCTGGGTCACGATCACCGTAGCGGCGCTGGCGGCCGGCGTGTACATCGCGTTCGGCGGGCTCGGCGCGGTCGTTGCCAACGATGCGCTCCAGGCGCTTCTGATCCTCGCGGGCGGCATCGTGATCGCCGTTCTCGCTTGGGAGGCGGTCCCCTCTTGGGAGGCGGTCGCGCAGGCGGCACCGCCCGGCGCCCTCCGGCTGATGCAGCCCACGAGCGATCCGCTGATGCCCTGGCCTGGGCTCGCCGGTGTATTCATCGTCGGCATGTACTTCTGGTGCACCAACCAGTTCATCATCCAGCGGGCTCTCGGCGCACGAACCCTCGAGGATGGACGCTGGGGCGCCTTGTTCGCAGGGCTGCTGAAGCTCCCAAACCTCTTCATCCTGATCCTGCCAGGCGTGCTCGCGACCGTACTGTATCCCGACCTCGAAAACCCCGATCTCGTGTTTCCGATGCTCGCTTTCGACCTGCTCCCAATCGGGCTTCGAGGATTCATGCTGGCGGTTCTCGCGGCCGCGATGCTGTCGAGCCTCGAAGCAATTCTCCACTCGGCATCGACCCTTTTCACGATGGACTTCGTCAAGGCCGCGCGACCGGAGACGACTAGCGAAGGTCTCGCGCGTTGGGGTCGTGGGGCCACCCTCGTGTTCATGGTCTTCGCCGTGCTTTGGACGCCCCAGATCTCTCGTTTCCCGACGCTCTGGCAGTACCTCCAGTCGATTCTCTCGTACCTGACGCCGCCCGTGGTCGCGGTGTTTCTAGCAGGGCTCTTCTGGCGGAGGGCCAACAGCGCCGGCGCGCTTGCCGGTCTTCTGGTGGGACTCCCGCTCGGGATCGCAGGGTGGATCGCCGTCGAGCTACTGGGCTTTTTCGAGCTGCAGTACCTCTATGCCGCGGCGGTGATGTTCGCGGTTGGGCTCGCGCTGGTCGTCGGCGCTAGCTTGATCACGGCGCCGCCGCCGCCGTCCAAAGTCGAAGGACACGTGTGGAGCCGTCGCGACGCAGCGGTCCGAGCGGGAACGGTCTGGTATCGGGACTATCGGGCGCAATCCATCGTGCTGGCGTCGATCACGCTCGCCATCGTGCTTTGGTGGTGGTGACTAGTAGCCCGTGCCGCCGAGCCGGTCGGAATCGCCTCGGTAAATGAAGCCGACGAAAGGCTCTACCCACCACTGCTGGCGCTCGAAGAAGAAACCTCGACCGCTGAACGAGTACTGAAAGCCCACGTCGAGGTAGATCGAGCCCTTGAGGTGTACGGCGACGCCTCCTCTGCCGGTGAAACCGGGCGTGAATTTGGAGCGTTCGTCGTCCCGGCAATAGTACCAGCCGCAGCCCGAGCCGAGCGCGGCGAAGTTCCAGAGGTTCGCGTCGAAGGCGCCCGTGAGGTATGGCAGCGCGGCGTCGAAGAGTGGGACTTGAAATCGCACGCCAGGGGAGAAGTGCAGGCGAACCAGCGACTCGAGGCCCGACGGTATGACGAGCTCCGGGATGCGGTTGGTATCGATCCACGACCACTGCAGGCCGAGCCCGAACTCGAACACGACCCAACCGATGTCGAAGCCGCCCCAGCCGATCATGCTGAGCCCTGGTTTCACGATGTCGCGATCGACGTTCAGGAACACCGGGACGCCCATCTTGGCGCCTCCTTGGAACCGCAGCTCGACGCGCCGCTCTTGTGCAGCCGCGGAGGAAGCAAGACACGTCATGACGAGCGCCAGGACGAGCGAGGCGAAGCGGGGACTCACAGGGCGGACCTTATCCGGGGACCACGGACGAGGCCAGCTGCGAAACGAAGAGAAGAGTCGCGGCATGTGCAGGCTCAGGCTCGATGCGCCTCGATCCAGCTCTCGTAGTCGGTGTAACCGATCTTGCGGTGGCGCTCGTCGATCTTTTTCGCGAGTGCCCTCATCGCGTCGACGCTCATGGGTTTGCCGCGCGCTGCTTCCTCCGCGACGGCCTCGGTCTCCGCCGAACGAGCCCCGGCAGTTTCCTCCGGCTCGTCTCCGACGCCGAGGTACGCGGCAACGACTTTTTCGATGATCTCGATCGCATTCACGCGGCTGTCGCGGATGTTTCCTTTCCCCGTGAGGACGTTACCGAGACCAAAGACGCCAGGAAGCCCGTGGAGGGTGCCGGTGTCCCAGTCTTCGTAATCGTAGAGCTCACCTCTCGTCGGGATGCCGTCGATCGGTTTCGGGATACTCCCGATCGAGCTGATCACCATCGAAGCACGAACCTCGAACTCCGTTCCCTCGATCCCACGGACGCGCCCGTCGACGACCTCGGTGCGCTGAAAGCGGATCCCGGTGAGGCGATCGCCTTCGGTCAGAAGCCCCAGAGGTCGGCACAATGGCTCGAACTTCACGAGGTACTTTCGCACGACTCGATCCATGATTTTGACGCGCGCAGCTCGAAGCTTGGCCAGCTGCTCGGGCGTGGGGTTGTCGGCGCTTGCAAGCGGCATGTCTTCTTTTCGGCGGCGGTAGTAGAGGGTGGCCCCTTTGACGCCCAGCTCGCCCGCCGTAACACCGTGCGCTTCGAGCGTTCGTGGGATGCCTTTGATTTCCATCTCGACGACGTCTACGTCGATGCCCCGCTCACGAAAAGCGCGAGCATAGAGCTCCAGGTTGATGATTTTGACCACGTCGATCGATGCGAGCCCACCGCCGATCACCATCACGTCGTCTGGAATCTCGAACACCGGCCCGTCGTACCCTTCGTCTTCGTAGTGATTGAACCAGTAGACGAGCTCGTTTTGGTAGACGAGGCCGCGGCTAATGTACGCGTCGGCGCCCTCGACCGGCAGAGGCCTGTCCCGCCATGCTCCGTTCGCCAGGACCACGGCGCTGAGGCCGAGGTCGTCGTAGAGCTCGCGCCAAGAAAGGTCGGCGCCGATTTCGGTTCGCGGGACGAAGATGACGCGCCCGCCCCCGAGGTTCTGGTCGATCTTGCGATATTCCTTGTCGCGGAGCTTCTCGTGCCACCGCGGGAGCCCGTCTTCGATCTTCCCGTACGGACGATCGCCCTGCTCGAGCACCACGGGAATGGCGCCTCGCGCAGCGCACGCAGCGGCGGCCTCCGACCCGGCAACGGCTCCCCCGACGATCGCCACGACCGGTCTCGGCTCCGCCGCATCCTTCAAAGCTTGGAGCGCATTCACGGTGCCGTGTCTAGCCCGATTCGTCGAGGCTGGCTACATGAAGCGAGAGGTCCCACGAACGCCCGTGCTCTGCAGGTCATCGCTGAACTGATACTGGGGCTCGAGCAGGTCGTTGATCCGGTCCATGACGAGGTCGACGGCACCCTGAAATTTGTCGCGGTGCGTATGCTCGGCCTCGGCGGTGAACGGCTGGAAGTCTTCGCCGATGTGGAAGTCCGAGAGGTCGTCGTACGTGATCGGCTCGCCGATGCGGTACACCACGGTTCCCTCTTTCGCGATGGGCACGGAGCCCGTGTAGACGAGATCGCAGCCGTTGCACCCCACCGGAACGATTGTCTTCTGGTAGCGCATTGCGATCTCCATCATTCCGATACGGCCCCGCGGAAGCCGGATCGAGCGTGTTCCCTGTGGAAAAACGAGAAGGTCGAGGCCGAGCTCGAAAGAGCGCTCGTTGAGACGGACGAACTCACGCATCATCGCATCGAACACCCGATTGATGCCGACGGCGTAGCTGCACTCGTTCGGATCGAAGTCGACGCCGAGGATCTTTCGCTTGGTGTCGAAGAGCTTCGTTGGAAGCTCAGACGTATCGACGGTGCTCGCGTCCTCGTCGGGAGCAGCTTCCCTGTTCACGAGAGTGCGCAGCGTGTCGTATTCCGCCTCGCTCGGGCGCCTTCCCATGGTCAGCGTGAAGTCCTTGGTGATGATGTACCCACGAGAGACCGTCGGTAGGTTGCTCGTGAGCTCCATGAACGTCGCCACGAGCGGCTGTTCGTAGTACTTGCCCTTGACCCACACCGTCATGTAGCGATCCTCGAGCTTCCAGAGCCTGTACATGAAGGGGAAGTAGTTGAACCGGTCGGTGTGGTTCATCGCGTAGATGACCGGCTCGTCGGGGATGTTTTCGAGACCGCGGACCTCGATGTCGACGCCGGGAAGGTGGTTGTAGTTCGGCGTCAAAACGACGTTCGCGAAGAACACCTGGCCGATGGGCCGCTTCATCAGCCGAATGCGCTTGAGCCGCGGGAGATCGAGCATCGGTGCGCTACGGTTTGCTCAAAAGCCCGCGACTTGTCAATTCGGAACGCGAAGCCTTCGGGCGACGCGTGTCGCGAGGGCCATGATGGTGACCTGCGGATTGACCCCCACCGCAGTCGGGAAGAGGCTGGCATCCGCGACGTAGCAGCCCGGTAGATCCCAGAGCTCCCCGTCGAGGTTCACCACGGAGTAGTCGGGCCGGCTCCCCATGCGGCAGGTGCCCATCATGTGCACGGTGAAGAGCTCGATGGTGCTTCGGGAACGCTGCGTTTGCTCGATTCGACCGAGATCATCGATGGACTCCGCGACGTGGAAGTTGCTGAAGGGCAAGATCACCTTCTCGGCGCCCATCTCGAAGTGCAGGGTCGCGAGGTACCGGACGCCGCGTAGAAAACGAGCGTGGTCGTACTTGGTGATCGTGTAGCGCGCCATCGGTGCGCCGAACCGTCGGCTCACGCTCCCAGCGTGTGAGTCCTCGACTAGCACTCCGGTCATCGCCATCGCGTTGTAGCGCCGCATCAGGTCGATCGCTTCTTGGCCGAGGAATGGGACTTGGGCCGCCGCGGTTCCCGGCGGGACCGCGTTTTCAGCCATGAGAATGCCCTCATCGCGAAACTCCCGAATCTGCCCGGCTTGGCTGACGCCTTTCCAAGCGTGAATGTCGTCTGGGTAGATCGCGACGACCTTCGTATTCGGATGACAAAGGAAGTTCCTTCCGAGCTGCCCGCTCCGGCGGCCTAGCCGGTGGCCGAGCAGCAGAAAAGGCGTTTGGACCGCGCCGCAGGCGACCACGACGGCTTTGGCGCGAACGCGGATGTCGATGTCTTCGTCACGCGTGAGCGGGTTGACCGCTTTTCCGAGCACTCCGACGCAGCGACCTCCCTCGATCCAGAGCGAGTGCACGCGGACCTCGGTCAGACAGCGGGCGCCTCGCTCGAGGGCGTGCGGCATGTAGCTCACGAGAGTGGATTGCTTGGCGCCCGTCGGACAACCCGTGATGCACTGATTCGAGCCAACGCAGCGATCTTGCGCGCGACGGTTCTCGTCATACCTCCAACCGAGTCGCTCGGCGCCTTCGCGAAGCAAGAGGCTGTCGCGTCCAATCGTCGAAGGGTGCTGCAGCTTGGCGTGAATTCGGGCCTCCACGTGATCGAACAGCGCTCCCATGCCCTTTGGGCCGAGGTCGGGCTGTTTCGTGATGCGCTCCCACTCTGCGAGGACCGCTTCCGGCGGGCGCCAGGTCATGCCGCCATTGACGACCGTGCTTCCGCCCACGCATCGGCCTTCTGCGTACGGGATGGGCGGCCGCCCCAAAATGATCGTGCCCCCCGCGTCCCGATAGAGCCTGGGAATCGACTCCGTCAAATAGGGGTTGAAGCTCGAGGTCGGATGGTATCCACCTTCTTCGACGAACAGGACGTCCCGGCCCGCCTCGGCAAGCTCCGTGCCGACGACCGCTCCGCCCGCGCCGGTGCCGACGACGACGACCTCCGCCTCGTGGACCTCACCGCTCCGATAGCTTCGATGGGAGAGGATCGTCACGGGGCTTCGCCTTTGATCCACCTTCGACGAGTCTCGATGCGCTCCGCGACGAAGGGTACGGGATCGTAGTCGAGCTCCCGGTGTACGTAGTCCTGATCGAAGTATGAGGACATGAACAATCCGAGCGGTCCGTACATCAGGAGTCGAACCGGGAGCCATCGGCTGCGCGTTGCCGCAAGCAGATGGCGGCGCGCGGCGGCAGTCGGTAGCGCGGTGAGAGGCTGGAGCCCTCGCAGCCGCCAAAGTGGAGACCAGTTGAGAAGGCGCATGCCGAGCAGGAAGATGCGGGCCGACGACCGAGGCATGTACTGAAGCGACACCAGCGCATGACGGGTGACGTCTTCGAGCGTGGTTTCGGTTCTCGGGCTGTCCGGAAGAACCGCGTCGGCCAGCGTATGAAGAACGCGGTGCATCCGAGCCGTCACCGCCATGGGGACGGCAAGCCGCCATTCATCCTCGGGGTGACGTTCCAGCACCGGATTGTTCAACATGGAGTGTTTGATCTGACTTTTCCACGCGGGGTGCTACAAAAACGAGAACAGCAAGGGTATCAAGAAGGATACTACCTAAAGTGGCGACCCGTCCCGATCGGACTTAGGTTGCGGCGATGGGAAAAGGAGACTGAGTGGCGAAACGCAGCCCAAGAGGCAGGAGAAGGAAGTTCGAGCGCAACTTCGAGCAGGACGACAAGCGCGATGACCACATCAAGCTGAGCGGCGTGGTGACACAGGTCTTTGCGGGAGGTCAGTTTGAAGTGACGACCGACTCCGGCGCGACCGTGCGCGCGCAGCTTTGTGGCCGAATGCGCAAGTTCCGAATCCGTGTGATTCTCGGCGACCGTGTGACCGTGGCACTGTCACCCTACGACCTCACCCACGGTATGATCGTTTTTCGCGACAAGTAGCTCCCCGTGTACGAAGGGGCGTACCGCATCCTCAGGGCACTCGGCGACGGTCGGTCCCTCGACAGAGATGAGGTCGTTCGCGAGTCCGGAGAAGCTTCTTCGGTCGTGCGCGAGGTCCTCGAGCGCTATCCGAAGTGGTTTGAAATCGATGGAGGCCGGGTGCGGTGCTCGGAGCGCGGCCTTGCGGCGCTGGCACGCGAGCTCGTGGCGCGCGCGCCGCGGCCTGAGGCCGATCCGGATTGGCGGCCGCTTTACGAAGCGATGGCAGCCGAGCGGGGCGCACCGAAGCGCGAGCTCGACCAAGTCTACGTGACGGCGGAAACAGCCGTCCGGCGGGCCGAGCTCCTCGTTCGGGCGGGCGAGCACCAACGTGGCCTGATCTTCCTCGGCGACGACGACCTCACGAGCGCCGCGGTGCAGCTCGGCGGCGCCAATCGGAAGGTGACGGTGGTCGACACCGACACCGACGTGCTCGGGATCTTGTCGAAGCATGCGGAGCTCCGTGGCTGGGAGCTCGATGTCGTGCACCACGACCTCAGGCAACCGATGGCGCGAGCCATGAAAGGGCGTTTTGGCGCGGTATTCACCGACCCACCGTACGCCGTCGAGGGCTTTTCGCTGTTCGTCAGCCGAGCCATCGAGCTGCTCAAGCCGGACGGGCGTCTCTACGTGTGCTTCGGGCAAAGCCGTCGGGCGAGCGAGCGTGGTCTGCAGAAGCAGCGTGCGTTGGGAGAAGCCGGCCTGTTGGTCGAGGCGGTGTTCGAAGACTTCAATCAGTACGAGGGGGCGGAGGCGATTGGCTCTCGGAGCGCGCTATGGCGCTGCCGCGTTACGCCGGAAACGCGCCCTCTGATTCGCGGAGAAGCACAGGGTTCGCTCTACACGAGTCGTTCGCCAAGAGGCTAGCTTCGCGCAACCACTTCGTCGCACCACGCGATAAAGTCGTTCATGACATCTTGGCGGTTGGTTTCGTTGAGCGTTTCGTGGCGAGCCTCTGGATAGAGCTCGAGGCGCACGTCGAAAATCGCTGCGCGCTTGTAGGCATCATAGAGGTTCTTCATGCCCTTTCCGAAGTCGCCCACGGGATCTCGATCGCCCGCGAAGAGATAGAGCGGCATTTCTTTCGGAACCTTGGCGACGTTCTTCGGATTCGAGATGCGATCGAGCGCCGCCAACATGTCGATCCATACTTGAGTGGACACCGCGAAACCACAAAGGGGGTCCGCGACGTACCGGTCGACCTCCTCCGTGTCGCGCGAAAGCCAGTCGAACTCGGTGCGCGCCGGGGCAAACGCCTTGTTGTATTCCCCGAAGGTGAGCTTCTGCATGACCGGACTCGGTGCGCGCTTGCCTACCCGGGCCCGTTCGACTCGCGCGACCAGCTTTCCCAGCTTGGCGATCGGCGGCGGCTTGCCGTTCGAGCCGGAAAGGGCGGCACCGATCATGTCGTTCGGATGCTCGAAGAGAAGCTGCTGAAGAACGAACGAGCCCATCGAGTGCCCCAAAATCAGGATCGGCACGCCCTTGTGGCGCTGCGCGATTTCCCGGTTCACCCCATGCGCGTCTTCGACGATCCGGTTCCAGCCGTCCGAGTCGGCCTTGTGACCCGGCGGGCTTCCCTCGGGAATGCTCTTTCCGTGACCGCGGTGGTCGTGAGCGTAGGTCGAGTAGCGAGCCGAAGCGAGTGCCTGGGCCAAGCGCTCGTAGCGCGCGCCGTGCTCGGCCATTCCATGCAGGATCTGGACGACCGCCTTGGGTTGATCGACCACCCAGCCCCGAACGTGAAGGGTTGCACCGTCGACAGTTTGAAATGCAAAGTCCGCCGATTTCATCGCGGCCGGAGCATAGTCGAATTAGGGCGCGACCGCTTCCATGCTCGTCCCCACCCGTAGAAAGCGCGCCCAGAGGCCGAGTCCTTTGTCGCAATAGTCCCGTAGCGTGTCCACCATCGCCGAGCGTCGGTCTTCGTCGACCAGCGGTTTCGGAAGCAGGGGGTCCAGCACGACTTGCCGAATTCCCTCGCGCCCGAGAAGGAACGCCTCGCGCAGGGACTCGTTGAGAGACAGCTGGTCGAGCCTGGTCATGCTGGACGAGATCTCGTCGTGGAGCTTCGAGTAGCTCTGCTCGAGCTCGAGGCTGTCCCACATGGCTCGAGCCCGCCGTTCCTCTTCTCGGCTGAGCTCTTCCATCCGAAACACGCTCGCCTCGGGATCCAGCCCGAGCGCCACGAGCTCGTCTCGAATGCCCTCGATGCCGGGCGTCAGGTTGTTCGGTCGCAGGAACAGGCCAAGCTTCAGCTCCTCGAACCCGAGGAAACGAAGCGCGCGCAGGCGACGACGGAGCGCCGGCCGGTCGGTGCGGGAAAGGTCTGCCGTGAACGCCGCGACCCACGATCCGTCCCAGTTGCCGGTCCGCGTCGACACCGTGCGCCACCCGTGGATTTTCTCGTTGACGACCTGCGCGCTCGGCCCGAGGCGATACTCCCCGCGTCGGGGCGACTCGAGCAAGCCCTCCGCGCGCAGACGAACGATCGCGACGCGAACGCTGTTCTCCGCGATGTCGAACACCGAGGCGGCTTGGACGAGCGAGCGAACCGGCAGCGTGCCGTCGTGGATCGACTCGCCGGCCGAAAGGACCTCGAGCACGACGGCTTTGGCGCTGACGCTCATTCCGTTGATATTACGCGAAATCAGGAAGCGTTCTACCAGGCGTAATAGAACGCGTTTCAGCCATGGCTTAGCGCAAAGGCTCCCGCGCAGCCAGCGGAGCCTGACAACGATCGCCGCGGGGGCTAAAGAAGGCCGCGATGGCCAGGCTGAGCGTCAATGTAAACAAGGTCGCGACGCTTCGAAATTCGCGAGGCGGGCGGCAGCCGAGCGTGGTCGAGGCCGTCGAGGCCTGTGTCACCGCGGGCGCCCCGGGCATCACCGTTCATCCGAGAGCCGATGAAAGGCACATCCGGCCGAGCGACGTGTACGAAGTCGCGGAGGTGCTCGAGAGTCTCCGCGACCGCGTCGAGTACAACATCGAAGGCGACCCGCGGCCGGGGCTCGTCGAGCTCGTCGAACGCGTGAAGCCCCACCAGTGCACGCTGGTTCCGGTACGATCTGGAGAGCTCACCAGCGAGGCGGGGTGGGCGGCAGACACTCCCAAGGGCGAGCTCGCCGATCTCGTGACGCGGTTTCACGAATCGGATGTTCGCGTGAGCATATTCGTCGACCCCGAGCCGTCTGCGATCGATTGGGCTGCCGAGCTCGGCGCAGATCGGGTCGAGCTTTACACCGAGCCCTACGCGCGCGCCTTCGAGCAAGGCGGGTCGGAGCTCGACGCGTCTCTCGAGACGTATCGCACCGCGGCAGAGCACGCAGCGTCCAGCGGGCTCGGCGTGAACGCGGGGCACGACCTCGACCTCGACAACCTTCCTACGTTTCTGAGCCTTCCGCACATCGTCGAGGTATCGATCGGCCACGCGCTGATGGCGCGTGCGATGTTCGTCGGGCTTTCGACCGTCGTGCGCGAATACCTGCAAATCACGGGTTCTCGTTGACACTTCACCGCAGTTTTCTAGAGTGCGGCCGCCATGGCTGAGAGATCGCACAGCAATCCGCTGAGCGCCGTGTTGAGCGGGTTGCTCGACCAGCGAAGCCAAGAGCCGAAGGTCGAGCCTATCCCAGACGACGTCCGACTCGAAGGCCGGACGTGTCTCGTGACCGGCGCCAACAGCGGGCTCGGCAAGGGGATCGCGATTCGCCTCGCGAAACGGGGAGCCCACGTGATCATGGCGTGCCGGAGCGGGATCCCGGAAGCGGGCGAAGAGGTTCGAGCGGCGAGCGAGAACCCCAACGTCGAGATGATTCGAGTCGACCTGAGCGATTTTGATTCGATGGCGGCGTTCTGCGACGAGCTGCGCGACCGCCAGGTCACGCTCGATGCGGCGGTGTTCAATGCGGGCGTCGTTCCGGTCACTTCTCGCACGAACAAACACGGCCTCGAGCTGATGTTCGCCGTGAACTTCCTGGCCAAGTTCATGGTGCTCGATCGGTTGCTGCGTGACGGCGTGATTCCAAACGCGGTCTATGGGAACAACTCTCGAGCCGAGGATCCGCCCCGCGTGATCTTCGTTTCCTCCGAGACACATCGGAGCTCGATTCCCATCGACTTTGATTCGTTCGGCCAACCGGTCGAGTACGGCGTTGCCGATGGAGTGAAGTACTACGGGCTGAGCAAGCTGCACCTGACGACCTTTTTTCAGGAGCTCTCGCGACGCCTGAACCCCGGAGCTGGAGCGATACCGGACGTGTGCGTTCACGCGCTCTGCCCCGGGGCCGTCAACTCCAACATGGCACGCGAGGCGCCAACCTGGCTGAAACCGATACTGAAGCCCGTGATGGCGCTGTTCTTTCAAAGCCCCGAAAAAGCATCGATACCGGTGGACTACATGGTTTGCTCCGACGACATGGGAAGGAAGACCGGGGTATACATGCACATGATGCGGGTCAAGGAGTCATCGGAGGCTTCGATGGACCCCGACAACGGCTCCTTGCTTTGGAGCAAGACCGAAGAGCTACTGCACGAGCACGACGTGCTTTGAGGACACGGCATGACGGATGAGCTGAGCAAACAAGAGCAACAGATACTAGACGGCACGGTCTGGAATCAGTTCTGCGATACGTTGAAGATGGCGGGCAACGTCGTTCTCGGACCGAACACGCCGGCGGATCCGATGAACCGGATGGAGGGCTTTCGCTACCTGAGCCGTATCGCGAGAGCGGCGCTCCAAACCTTCGTCGAGCACAACGACCCGCTCGCGCCGGTGCTTCAGCGAGTCGTGCACGAAACCGCCAAGATGGGCGCCGACCATCCCGACAACTACTACCAGAACGCCGCGATTAGCGGGGAGCACGAGTATCGAATTCGCGGTAATCGTGGCACCGTGCACTACCTCGGGTTCTTCACGCAGAAGGGCAACTACGGGCAGGGCCGAGGGATGCCGCCTACCGGGTATCTCGAGGCGTCTGACATGCAGATCGAGCCGGACGGCCGCTTCGAGATCATTCTCAGCACCGAGGAAAAGCCTGGGAACTGGCTTCCGATGGAAAAGGACACCGGCACCCTGATCGTGCGGCAAACCAGGCTCGACCGCGAAAACGAAACGATTGCCGAGCTCGAGATCGAGCGCATCGGGGGGGACGGAAAGCCCACCCCCTTCGACCCGGTGAAGTGCGCCGAGGGGCTCACGATGTCGGCCGGGCTCGTCGCGGGCGCCGCGATGCTGTTTGCCAGTTGGGCCGAGGGCTTCAAGGAGCACACGAACGAGCTGCCGAGGTTCGACCAGAACGTGTCGAACATGGCCGGAGGCGTTCCGGACATCGCCTACTACCACAGCTACTGGAAGCTCGCGCCCGACGAGGCGCTCGTGATCGAGGCAACGCCGCCCGAGTGCGAGCACTGGAACTTCCAGCTCAACAACTACTGGATGGAGTCCCTCGACTACCGCTATTACCCCATCCACGTGAACAAGCACACGGCCAAGTATCGTGCCGACGGCTCCGTGCAGGTCGTCGTGGCAGCCGAGGACAGAGGGTTCGACAACTGGATCGACACCGTTGGGCACCAAGAGGGCACGATGTGCTGGCGCTGGGTGCGGGCAAAGGACAATCCGGAGCCTCAGACCCGCGTCGTCAAGCTGTCCGAGCTGTGATGCGGGCCGGCGAAGCCACGAGCGCCTTCGCGAAGCCGTATCGTCCCGCCGCCATCGCGCTCGCGAATCGCTTGGGCCGGCTGCTCCGACTCGAGCGACGTCCGATCACGCTCGACGGGGTACTCTCGGAAGCCAGGCGCAAGGCGAAGATGAGCGACTTCGGCGACGACGCGTTCCTCGAGCCGCTCGAGGTCCTCGTCGACTCGATCAATCGCGAGGCTGCGCTCAATCCCGTCGGCCGAACGATCATCCGTGGTCGCATCGTCGGCGTGTTGGTCAACAAGCTCGTCGCGCACGACACGATCGAGAAACACCCGGAGATCCTCGACATTCCCGTCGAGGAGCCGATCGTCGTGGCCGGCCTCGCACGAACCGGCACCACCATGCTCCATCGTCTCATCGCTCAGGACCCAGCCATTCGATCGCTTGCGTCGTGGGAGGCGATCAATCCGGCGCCTCGCTCGGCGCACCCGCCAGGGAAGGGCAGGGATCCCCGCTTTGCGCAGGCGGCAAAGGCGGCGAAGGGATTGAAATACATGTCGCCGGGCTTCTTCGCGATTCATCCCGCCGAGCCCGATGCACCAGAGGAGGAGGTGATTCTCCTCGAGCAGGCGTTCCTCACGACCACGCCCGAGGCGATGATGAACGTACCGACCTATTCGAAGTGGCTGGAGACGCAGGATCACACTCCCGCCTACCGCGCGCTCCGGCAAATGATGCAGTACTTGCAGTGGCAGCGTCCGGGCCCGGGACAGTCCGTCCGGTGGGTGCTGAAGACGCCTCACCATCAGGAGTATTTCGATACGCTGCTCGAGCTGTTTCCCGACGCGACGATCGTACACACGCATCGCGACCCGCTCAAGACGAGCCCTTCGTTGTTCAGCATGCTCACGCACCTTCAGATGATCTTCAGCGACGAGGTGGATCCGAATCGAGTTGCGAGCCATTGGCTCTACAAGATCGAGCGGATGGCTCGCCGCGCGATGGCGACACGCGAGCGCGTCCGGGACCGCGGTTTCGTCGACGTCTCGTACTACGACCTCGTGAAGGACCCGATGCCAGAGGTGAGACGGGTCTACGAGCAGGCAGGCTTGGAGCTCTTGCCGAACGTTCGGTCCGCCATGGAAGCCTCGCGGAGAGTCAATAGGCAGCACAAATACGGTCGCCACAAGTACGCGCTCGAGGACTTCGGCATGACCAAAGACGACGTCGAGCCTCGGATTGCAGCCTATCGTGCCCGCTTTGGGGTTCCCTACGAATAGACGTTAGTATCCGCCGCGATGGACGTACCGTTTTCGCAGCGGCTCGTGTCGCTCGTCGGCCTTCTCGCCATGGTGGGTATCGCGTGGCTGCTGTCGAGGCACAGGGACCGCGTGCCGTGGCGCATGATCGGTTGGGGCATCGGGCTGCAGCTCACGTTTGGCGTGTTCGTCATGAAGACGCGAGCGGGTCTCTGGGTCTTTTCGGTCCTGAACGATCTGGTGCTGGCGCTGCTCGGTTTCACCGCGAAGGGCACGGAGTTCATCTTCGGCGACTTCGCCTCCGAGAAGTTCACGATCGCCATCAACGTGCTGCCGACGTTGATCTTCTTCTCCGCCTTGATGACCATGCTCTATCACGTGGGCCTGATGCAGCGGATGGTCACGGGTTTCGCGTGGATCATGCGCCGCACGATGAAGACCTCGGGCTCGGAGACGCTCGCGACCGCTGCCAACACGTTCGTCGGCCAGACCGAGTCCCCGCTGATGGTTGCACCGTTCATCAAGGGCATGACGATGTCGGAGCTCATGGCTGTGATGACGGGCGGCTTCGCGACCGTCGCCGGCGGGGTGCTTGCCGCCTACGTCGGGATGCTCGACAAGGTCGTCCCGGACATCGCGGGACACCTCATCGCGGCAAGCGTGATGAGCGCTCCCGCGGCGCTGGTGATTGCAAAGGTGATGTGGCCGGAGACGGAGGCTAGCGAAACCGTCGGCGATGCTGCCGTCGAGGTCGAGGCGCCAGACGTGAATCTGATCGACGCGGCGGCGCGCGGCGCGACCGACGGCATGAAGCTGGCTCTGAACGTCGCCGCGATGCTCATCGCCTTCATCGCGCTGATCGCGTTGGTCAATGCTCTCATCGGCTTGCCCTTCGATCTCTACAACGATTGGATGGGGCTCGAAGGCGCGGCGGCCGTCGAGCCGTGGACGATGCAAAAAGTCCTCGGGTGGATCTTCTGGCCGTTCGCGTTCTTGATTGGCGTCCCCGCCTCCGAATGCGCCGCGATCGGAACACTGCTCGGCGAAAAGCTCGTGCTGACGGAGTTCATCGCCTA
>JAHELW010000242.1 GCA_024643985.1 Myxococcales bacterium
GGTGCGCGGGGCTTGGCCGTAGAGGCCCGTGAGCTTGGTCATCAGCTCGTGTGCTTTGCACTCGGGGCGCTTTGCGCCGAGGTAGAGGACGGGGCAGCGCCCGATTTCGACGACCTCCATGCCGAGCTCCTGCGCACGGGAGACAGCATCGCGGTGGCCCGTGCCAAACGAAAACCAGACCCGGCGGCAGCCTGCTTCGTTCGCCACGTCGACTGCCTTCACCGCGGACTTGGGGTGAACCCAGAGCACGGCCAGGTCCCCCCGGTCGTCGGGAAGCTCGGTTACGGCTTGATAGACCTTGCCTCCCGACGTCTTGCCCCGTGATGCGGGCAGGCCACCCATGTCGAGGCAGTAGAACTTCTTTCCCATGCGTGAGTAGGCGTCGTAGGAATAGCCGGGGAAGCGGTTCTCGGCGGAGTTGCCGATGAGCACGAGCGGCTCCGGTGCGTTGATGATGGTTTCTAGGGGATGCATGCAGTGACTGTAGCACTCGGTTCTCGATCGCCCTCACCATATCCGCGCACTTCTGGCCCCTGTCCTATGTCGGTTGGATCCTCCGCCTGCAGGGCGCTAGGGGCTTCGGGAACATGCGTCCGCTCGCTTTCATCCGCCTTCTAGGCGTCCTCGCCTGTGGGCTCGCTGCAATGGCCTGCGCCTCCGAGGTACCCGCCGAGCGCTCTTCGGATCCATTGGCGACGTCACTCACTCCGCAGTTTGCGCCGGAGTATTACGTCGACCAGGCGAACAAGTACTTCGATACGCTCGACACGAGTGCCGATCCCGACAATGTGCCGACCTATTCGGATCTCGTTGCGCGCTGGGAGCTTCCGCCGTGGCTCTGGCTCACCGGCTACGGCCGCGAGAACATGGTCATCACGACGGACCTCGCAGTGGCCCTCGACCCCTCGACGGTGCCGGAACGGGACTGCCGCGCGTTCTCGGTCCAACCGTTCGCCCGCTGCTACGTGACCTTCGAGTACCAAGAGGGGCCCTGCCCGATTTACGAGGAGTTCGTTTTCAACGATCAGGGAGAGATCACGTTCATCGAGGCGTGGTCCGATCGGCCCGAATTCCTACCGATGGACGGGCCCAGCGACCCGTGGGCAGAGGGGACCGACGTTCAACGTCTTTCGACGCGGGTCCCGGGCTTGGGCAACGAGACGGGCCGGATCGACCTCGACTCCGAGGCGATGCAGCGGGCTGCCGAGGGGGACCTGGAGCTCGCCGACTTCGTGAGGCGCGCCAGGGACTTCTGGCCGACCTATCTCGAAGCCGTGGAGGAAGCCGGCCCCGACTACTACGCCCGCGGGTGCGGCTGGATCGAATAGGCTCGCGCCGCCAGCTCGCGCTCAGAGGTGCGGAAAGAACTGACCGTCGAGCGGCACCGGAAGGTCTTCGTCGCCGAACGGCGCCCCACTTTTGAAGCTTGCCGATCAACGCCCAAGATACGCTTCGGCCTGCTGCTCGGCTAGCGCGATGAGGTCGCCCATCACGAGTGTGACGTCCGCCAAGTGAAGCCCCCAGCCTGGTTGGAAATCCCCGCTGATGTCGTCGGTTCGGGGATCCTCCGGGTCGGAGAGGACGGTGATCTCCAGGTAGTGGAAAGCGTCGCGCCGGACGCATTCGGCTCGTACCAAGCCCGGCAAGCGAAAGAACGGGGTCGTCACGTTCTCGGCGTCGGGATCGGCCCACGGGCTGTTGGTGGCTCCAAGCGCAACCGCGAACGCGCCTGTGATGTCCCTCGAGAAGTACGACGTCACGATTGCCTGGTCACCAGCGAGGGCCGCCGGGTTGTTGCAGGCGGCTTCCGTCCCCGGCTCATCGGTCTTCGCGAACAGCGCGGTTTCGTCTTCAGGCGGCTCCGTCGAGCGAAAGCTCGCGAAGGTAACGAGGCAACCCGTTTCGTCAGACGAGCGGCAGAGCGGGGTGCGCTGAAAGTCGCCACCGACGTCCGCGCCTTCGGGCACCGCCAGCGTGGCGCCAGCCAAGTACGCGGCGATCATGTGATCGTGAAGGTAGTCGCTTTCTTCGACGACTTCCGCGAGGAGCCGCGCCAAGAGCCCCGCCCCCTGGGAGTGGCCTACCAAAATCACGCCACGCCCGTCGTTGTCGTTGGCCATGTAGGCGCCAAAGGCATCGAGCACGTCGCCATAGGCGAGCTCGCGGTCCCGCTCGAAATCTCCCAACCCAAGAAGCGCCGTCAGCGTTCCTTGTCGATAGATCGGCGCAAACACGCGGCACGTGGAGGTGAACCGGGCGGCCTGGTTCAAGATCACGAACCGCTCCTCGTCGTTTGGATCCAGGTCGGAGTTCCCGGCTGGGTCCACGCTTACCGTCGGGTAGACGTAGAAGCAATCGAACTCTGGGTCCTCCGCGACGACGTGCGGGTCGGCTTGGGTAGAGCCATCCGCGTCGACGAGGGTCGCATCGAGATCGCGCATACACAGGTCGTCTTCCTCGGCCAGACCCGGATGGCAGAGCCAGTTGTCGAGCCCGGCGTAGAGCTCGCTCTCGTAGCCTTCGAATGGATTGTCGTCGCCGCGTGTGCCGCCGGCACCTCCCGTGCCCGAGCTGTCGGCGCAGCCGAACGCGGCAATCATCAATCCAAGGCATCCAACGCTCATCCTCGTCACTTCGTACCTCCAGTCAGCCTCGTGCGAGCACGATAGCAGTTGCGGGACGTCCATTACGCCGCAAGATCCATTTTTCGAGCGGAGGCCCAATGTCCCAAGACCACGCCACCACCAAGGTGCTCGTGACCGGCGCGTCCGGTTTCATCGGGCTTCACTGCGTCCATCAGCTGCTGGAGCAGGGCTATCGCGTACGCGGCACCGTTCGGACTCAGGCCCGCGCGAACGAGGTTCGCGAAGCGATGGCGGCCAACGTCGATCCCGAGCTCATGGCCCACCTAGAGATCGTCGAGGCAGACCTCACGAAAGACGAGGGATGGGCTGACGCCACCGAGGGATGCACGTACGTTCTCCACGTTGCATCTCCGTTTCCGAACCGGATGCCGGAACACGAAGATGAGCTCATAAGGCCTGCCAAGGAGGGTACGCTTCGTGTACTGAGAGCAGCGGCCGATGCGGGAGTCCGGCGCGTGGTCCTGACGTCGTCTCTCGCAGCTGTTTCCGGGGGTCATCCCAACGACGACACGCGCGTCTTCACCGAGGACGACTGGTCGCTCATTGATCGGTGTCCCCCCTATCCGAAGAGCAAGACGCTCGCCGAAAAAGCGGCGTGGGACTTCGTTGCGGGCCTGGAGGGTGAAACACCGATGGAGCTTTGTGTGATCAATCCAGGTGCAGTCCTCGGTCCAGTCCTCAATCGCCACTACAGCACCTCGGGCGAGATCGTGCGCAAGCTGCTCGCGAAAGAGCTGCCGGGGACGGCCAAGCTCGGTTTTCCGTGGGTCGACGTCCGCGATGTTGCGAGCGCGCACATCGCCGCGATGATCACGCCGGGTGCCGCCGGTCAACGCTTCTGCTGCGCGATCGAGTTCTCTTGGATCGAAGAGGTCGCCGATATTCTCGCGAAGCGCTTCGGCCCGGAAGGGTGGAAGGTCCCGACGCGCAAGCTTCCAACCTTCATGGTGCGCATCGTGGCGCTGTTCGACCCCACCGTGAAGACGGTCGTCTCCGATCTCGGGCGCGTACGCCGGGTGTCGAGCGATCGGATTCGCAACGTCCTGAACTGGCAACCGCACTCCCTCGAGGAGATGACTGTATCGATGGGCGAGACGATGATTCAGCAGGGAATCGTCACCGGCCCGT